>QJVW01000109.1 GCA_003235575.1 Candidatus Eiseniibacteriota bacterium
GACTGGGGTTCGATGCCTGACACACCACGCGTCGTCGGGATTACCGCGTGAAGAACGAATACCCGAATCCCAGACCGACATCCCAGTAACCGAGGTAGTAGCGGTTCTCGAAATTCCGGGCGGCAATGATCTGAAACCGGAGGGCGGAGCGGTCGCCCACGGGGACCCGGAAACCCAGCCCACCGTTCACGTGCCATTGCGTACGCGCCACCGACGCACCGCCCATGGAGTGCAAACCGCCACCCAGCGAGACGAACGGCGCCGGATCGCTGCCCGCCCCGGTGAAGTTGTAGAGGCCATCCAAACCGAATTGCACGGAGTGGGAGGAGTGGCCGCCCTGGCTTGAAAACGAAAAATCGATGTTCGGTTCCAGCTCCAGGACGTCGGTCGCGTAGAACCCCGCACGAACCGACGAGACGGGCAGATCGATCACGAACGTGTTGTCGCGATCGACCGAATATCCCTGGTAGCCGTACGGGAAGTAGATGTTCTCGTCCCAGATCAGCAGTGCCGCCCGGCCATCCAAGCCGAGTTCGACCGAGCCAGCCCGCCCCGAAGCGCACGCGGGTGGGGAGAACAGGGAGGCGAGGACTAGGGCTACGAGAACAGAGCGGGCTGGCGCGAGGAGCGGGAGCATCGGTCCCTCCTGCTGTGGCGGATCGGGGGGCGGTTGCGGGGAGGGTACGGACGTTACCAGGAGCAAGGTCGCGCGGACATGGGACTGATGGATACCTGCGCCCCGGGCATGAAGCCGTGAAGCCGGATACGTGATGTTCGCGTCACCCCGCGACTTCTGATGGATGACAGGGCAGCCCGGCGCGGCTACACTGCCCTGCTATGCCTCTTCCCTCCAAGACGCGTCTCGGCACCTATGAGATCGTCGGCTCCCTCGGTGCCGGCGGCATGGGCGAAGTCTATCGCGCGAAGGATCTGCGGCTCGGCCGCGACGTGGCGGTGAAGGTGCTTCCGGCGGGGGTGGCGTCTTCACCGGACCGCTTGGCGCGATTCGAGCGGGAGGCGCGCACGGTCGCCGGGCTCAATCATCCCAATATCGTCACGCTCTTCTCCGTCGAGGACGAAGAAGGGGTCCGGTTCCTCACCATGGAACTCGTCGAGGGCCAGACGCTTTCCGACCTCGTCACGCCCGGCGGCCTCCCCGTCCCCCGCATTCTCGAGCTGGCGATTCCGCTTACCGACGCCTTGGTCGCCGCGCACGAGCGCGGGGTGATCCATCGCGACCTGAAGCCCGGCAACGTGATGGTGACGCGCGACGGCCGTGTGAAGGTGCTGGACTTCGGTCTCGCGAAGATCGCGGAGAGCGCTGTCGCGGAGCAGGGCGCGACCATGGCCGCCACGGTGCAGGCGCCGATCTCTGGCGAGGGACAGGTGCTCGGCACGATCCCCTACATGGCGCCGGAGCAGTTGCGGGGCGAGGCGGTCGACGCGCGTTCGGATCTCTTCGCGCTTGGAATCATGCTCTATGAACTCGCCACGGGCCGCAGGCCCTTCGCGGGCGACACGTCCATGGACGTGGGATCCGCAATCCTCCGCGACACGCCCGCGCCGCTGACGCGCCTCCGCGCCGATCTCCCCGGCGAACTCGAGCGGATCGTGAGTCGCTGCCTGGAGAAGAGCCCCGAAGCCCGCTTTCAAACGGCGCTCGAGGCCAACAATGAGCTCCGCGCGCTTCGCCGCGTTTTGGATCGTGGAACCTCCGAGAAGCCCTCGAGCGAAAGCGTCGCCTCGATCGCCGTACTCCCCTTCGTGAATCGAAGCCGGGACGAGGAGGATGAGTACTTCTCCGACGGCTTGGCCGACGAGTTGCTGAACGTGCTCGCCAAGATCCGCGGGCTGCGGGTCGTGGCGCGCACCTCGTCCTTCCAATTCAAGGGATCGAAGGATGATGTCGCCACCATCGGAAAGAAATTGGACGTGGCGACGCTGCTCGAGGGAAGTGTTCGGAAGGCCGGCAACCGAGTGCGCATTTCCGTCCAGTTGGTGAGCGTGTCCGACAGCTCCCACATCTGGTCGGAGACGTACGACCGGACCCTGGAGGACATCTTCGCGGTCCAGGACGACATCGCGCAGTCGGTGGTCAAGGAACTTCGCGCCACCCTGCTGGGCGAGGTCCCTGACTCGGACGCGAGCGGCCAGGCGAAGGCCGAGGTGGCCAAGGCGGCGAAGGGCCGCGGCACCGACCCCGAGGCGCACCGGCTCTACCTTCTGGCCCGGTACCACCTCGCGCGGCACACCCGCGAGGACACGGAGAAGGGTGTGGAGTACGTGAAGCAAGTGCTGGCGCTGGACCCGGAATCCGCTCTCGCGTGGGCTGGCCTTGGCCGAGCCTACGCCGTGCAGGGCGACCGCGGTTGGCTACCGGTCGCCGAGGGCTATCGGTTGGCGCGGGAGTCGGTCGAGCGAGCGCTCGCGCTGGAGCCGGGGCTTGCCGAAGCCCACACTGCGTTGGGATGGATTCAGATGACCTTTGACTGGGACTTCCCAGGCGCGGAGGCGTCGTATGCCCGGGCGCTGGAGTTGGCCCCCGGGGACGAAGAAGTCATCCGAGGAGCCGGCGTGCTGGCCCTGACCGTGGGACGTCTGGAGGCAGCCATCGAACTGTACCGCCTGGCGCTCGAGAAGGACCCCCTGAGCGCGGCGTCGTCCATGAATCTGGGGACCGCGCTCTACGATTCGGAGCGTTTCGCGGAAGCGGAGGCGGCCACACGAAAAGCCCTCGAGCTCGTCCCGCAAATGGTGGCAGCGCGATCCCAGCTCGCCATCATCCTGCTTGCGATGGGCCGAGGCGAGGAGGCGCTGGCTGAGGGCGCGCGAGAGCCCGAGGAGGCGTTCCGGCTTTGGGCGCTGGCCATCATCCACCACGCGCTGGGCCGTAGGCAGGAGTCGGATGCGGCGCTTCGAGAGTTGATCGAGAAGTACGAGGCGGATTCGGCTTCTCAGATCGCGGAAGCGCACGCGGCGCGCGCCGAGGTGGAGGAGTCGTTCGCGTGGCTGGAGCGTGCGCACAAGCAGCGGGATGGCGGTGTCCTGTCGATCAAGACGAGTCGATTCGTCGGCGCGCTTCGCGGAGACCCGCGGTGGGGCGCGTTCTTGAAGAAAATCGGGCTCGAGGAGTAAAGTCGCCCCATGGCCGATCCACGCATCGAGAAGCTCGCCGATCTCCTGGTGAACTACTCCATCGCCGCCAAGCCGGGACAAAACATCGCGGTCCAGGGGAGCACGCTGGCGGAACCGCTGATTCAGGCGGTCTACGCTTCCCTGCTACGGGCGGGCGCCAACCCCACAGTCCTCGCCGTGGTGCCCGGCATCGAGGAGCTGTCCTACCGACACGCCTCCGACGAGCAGCTGCAGCATATCTCTCCGGTCTTTCGCCTGATCATGGAGACCTACGATGGGCTCATCAGCTTGATGGGTTCGGCCAACACCAAGGAACTGAGCAATGTCCCGCCGGAGAAGATGGCGCTGCGCCAGCGCGCCGCGGGCGAGATCACCAGGATCTTCATGAAGCGCTTCTCTTCCAAGGAGGTGCGGTGGGTGGGGACGCTCTTTCCGACGAACGCCGCCGCGCAGGACGCGGAGATGGGCCTCGGAGAATTCGAGGACTTCGTCTACGGCGCGTGTCTTCCGGACCTCGACGACCCGATCGGGTACTGGAAGCGCTTCTCCGCGTGGCAGGAGCGGCTTGTCGCGTGGCTGCGCGGAAAGAAGGAAGTCCACGTCATCGGCCCCGACACTGATTTGCGGCTCAGCATCGAAGGCCGCCCGTTCGTCAACTGCGACGGTAAGGCCAACATGCCCGACGGCGAGGTCTTCACGAGCCCCGTGGAGGGCTCCGTGGAGGGGCACGTTCGCTATACCTATCCCGCCGTGTTCCGAGGACGCGAGGTAACCAATGTCAGGCTGCGCCTCGAGAAGGGGCGCGTCGTCGAAGCGTCGGCCGACAAGGGCGAGGACTTCCTGCTCCAAACACTCGATGTGGACGAGGGCGCCCGCGTGCCCGGCGAGTTCGCGATCGGAACCAACAGCGGCATCACGCGCTTCATGCGCAACACGCTGTTCGATGAGAAAATCGCCGGCACGTTTCACATGGCGCTCGGCGCCAGCATCCCCGAGTCCGGCGGCACGAACGTCTCCGCGGTCCACTGGGACATGGTCTGCGACCTCCGCCAGGGTGGTGAAATCCGGGTGGACGGGGAGTTGTTGCACAAGGACGGAGCGTTCGTGAAGGGGATTCTGTGAGCGGCGGCCCCGCGCGCGATGGAAATTCCCGGACGCGTCGATCCGGTGCGAATTACCGTGAACCCTTGCAAGGAGGCACCATGTTCTCCGGCATGAAATCAGTCGCCAACAACCGGCACGCATGGGGGAGACGATTCGTCCTCGCCGCGTGCCTCGTCATGACATCGTTCCACGCTCCGTACGTCGGGGTAGCCACGGCGCCTGCCGCCGCGGCGCAGAAGGCGAATTCGGCTCCGCGCACCGGACTGGAAGGCCTCGAGAAGCAGGTGCGCGAGTTCACCCTCCCGAACGGCGTGCGCTTCATCCTCGTCGAGCGCCACGATGCGCCGGTCTTCAGTTTCATGACCGTCGTCAACGCCGGATCGGTGGACAATCCGTTCGGCGCCACGGGCCTCGCCCACATGATGGAGCACATGGCGTTCAAGGGAACGGAACTCGTCGGCACCAAGGATTACGACAGCGAACGGCCGCTGCTCGACGCGGAGGAGCGCGCCTGGGGCGCCTACTTCGCGGAGCGGCAGAAGGGCGCACGGGCCGATACGACGAAACTGGCCGGCCTCGAGCGCGCCTTCGCGCAGGCGCGCGATTCGGCGCGGACGATGGTCGAGTCGAACGAGTTCGCCGCGCTGCTCGAACGGAACGGCGTGCAGGGGCTGAACGCGTTCACGGCCATGGACATCACGGCCTATCTCTACTCGCTCCCCTCCAATCGTCTCGAGCTGTGGGCCCTGCTCGAGGGAAGCCGCATGGCGCACCCGATCTTCCGCGAATTCTACACGGAGCGCGACGTGGTCTTCGAAGAGCGGCGGATGCGCTACGAGTCCTCGCCGTTCGGCCGCCTGCTATGGGAGTTCTGGACGAATTCGTACGTGGCGCACCCCTACGGATGGACGGGAATCGGGTATCCATCGGATCTCAAGAGCCTAACCCGCTCGGAGGGCGAGGCGTTCTACAAACGCTACTACGTGGGACGAAACATGACCGTGGGCGTGGTCGGCGATGTAACCGTCGCCGATTTGAAGGCGAACGCGACCAAGTACTTCTCGGATATCTCCGACGCGGCGCCGCCACCGCCGATTGTGACCGTCGAGCCCGAGCAGCGCGCCGAGCGCCGCGTGATCCTGGAGGACAACGCGCAGCCGCGCATCATGATCGGCTGGCACATCCCGGCCGCCAGCGATCCCACCTACCGCGCCTGCATGGCCATGGCCGATCTCCTGGGAGGGGGCGACTACTCCCGGCTGCACAAGGCGCTCGTGAAGGAGAAGAAGATCGCCGTGGCCGTGTCCGCGCAGACCGGGTTCCCCGGCGAGAAGTACCCGAACCAGTTGCTTGTGATGGTCGTTCCGGCCGCCGGACAAGATCCGATGGCCGTGGAACAGGAGGTCTATCGCGTCATCGGTGAGGCGATGGGCTCGAAGCCCTTCACGCAGGAGGAACTGGACGGTTACAAGGTGCGCACCCGCGCGCAAATGGTCCGCGTGGCGCAGTCGAATTCGGGGCTTGCCAGCGAACTGGCGCAGTACCAGACGATCTACGGCGACTGGCGCGAGTTCTTTCGCGGCGCCCAGCGCGTGCAGGCATTGTCGCTCGCGGACCTCGGGGCCGCGATGAGCGCCGCGATGCGCGTCAACAACCGCACGGTCGCGATGATCGTGCCGCCCAAGACCGCCGATGCCGCGGGAGGACGCTAACATGAACGCCACGCTGAATCGCATCGCCCGCGCGGCGCTGACCGGAATCTTCGCCACCGTCTTGTGGTTCGGCCCGGCCCCCGCCGCGGATCTCGACAAGAAGTTCGATCCCTCGAATCTGACCGTTCCGGCGCTCCATCCCTTCGCGAAGGTGACGCCCGAACGCATCGTGCTCCAGAACGGCCTGGTTCTCTTCCTCCTCGAGGACCACACGCTGCCCGTCGTGCAGGGAACCGCCTACGTCCGCGCCAGCGGCGCCTGGGTGCCGGCGGACCGCGTCGGGTTGGGGAGCCTCACGGCCAACGTGATGCGGAGCGGAGGCTCCGCGGACAAGCCGGGCGACTGGATCGACGACCGGCTGGCGGCGATCGGGGCGTCCATTTCGAGCAGCATGGGAACGGATTTCGCCTCCGCCGGATTCTGGAGCCTGAGCGAGAACGCGCCGGAAGTACTGGGGCTTCTCGCCGAGGTAATTCGTCGTCCGGCGTTCCCCGAGGACAAGATCGAGTTGGCGAAGATCGGCATTCGCCGATCCATCGCAAGCCGGAACGACGAACTGGTCGGCCTTCTGTTCCGGCTTGCGCGTCAATCCGTATACGGCAAGGATTCGCCGTGGGCGCGCCAACCCGAATACGCCACGATCGAGCCCATCAACCGGGACGACTGCATCGCGATGCACCAGTTGGTGTACGCGCCGAATCGCTTCATCCTGGTCATCTACGGTGATTTCAAGAGCGCCTCGATGAAGAAGCAGGTAGAGGCGGCGTTCGGCGACTGGAAGCGGAACGACAAGCCCACCCCCCCGATTCCGGGTGTGCCCGCCTCCACGGAGCCGCGGGTCGTCTTCGCGCCCAAGGACGATGTGACCCAGTCGGGCGTCATCGTCGCGCAAATGGGGTACAAGGCCGACGATCCCGACAACGCCGCCATGGACGTCATCGAGCAGGCGTTGGGCGGCGGCTTCTCTTCCCGTCTGTTCAATGTCATCCGGACGCAGCGCGGCCTTGCGTACGCCGCCGGCGCCACCGCGGGCGGAGGCTATTTCCGCCCCGGCGTGTTCATGGCCTACACGCTGACACGGAACGATTCGGCGATGGTGAGCACCGATCTACTGCGGAGCGAAGTGGCGCGGGCGGCGCGGGAGCCCTTCCAACCGGAAGAGGCGAAACTGGCGCGGGAGGCCGTCGAGAACGCGCTCGTCTTCCAGGTATCCGACCGCGCGTCGGTGCTGTTCCGCGCCGGCTTCTTCGAGATGGCGGGCTACCCGCAGGACTTCCTGCAGCGCTATCAGAAGGATTTGGCGGCCGTGACGCCGGAAACCATGCTGGCGGCCGCCAAGGCCAAGATCCATCCCGAGCAGTTCGTGACGGTGATCGTGGGCAAGGAGAAGGAGTTCGACCGGCCGCTCGACTCCATGGGGCAGACCGTCGAACGCGTCGATATCACGATTCCCCCGCCGCCGAAGTAAGCCTGGGGGAAGGAGCTGCCGGGCAGACGAGGGGCGAGCCTAGCAGCGCTCCAGCACCATCGCCATTCCCTGCCCCACGCCGACGCACATCGTGCACAGGGCGTAGCGCTGCCCCGTGCGACGCAATTGGTGCATGGCCGTGACGACGAGCCGCGCGCCGCTCATGCCCAGGGGATGCCCCAGCGCGATCGCCCCGCCCTGTGGATTGACGCGTGGATCGTCGTCGCGAACGCCCAGCTCCCGCAGGCAGGCCAGCGCCTGCACCGCAAACGCTTCGTTGATTTCGATGATGTTCATGTCGTCGAGCGAAAGGCCCAGGCGCGCGAAGAGTTTCCGGGTCGCGGGAACCGGCCCGATTCCCATGGTGCGCGGCGGCACGCCGGCAAAGGCGGCGCCGACAACGCGCACGATGGGCGTGAGGCCGTGCGTTTTCGCGGCCGCCTCGGAAGCGACAACCACCGCGGCGGCGCCGTCGTTGATGCCGGAGGCGTTGCCCGCGGTCACCACCCCGTCCGCCCGGACGATCGGCTTGAGGCGGGCGAGGGATTCGAGC
>QJVW01000036.1 GCA_003235575.1 Candidatus Eiseniibacteriota bacterium
CTCGATGGTGCACGGACCGGCCATCAACACCACGTCCTCACCACCGAAGGCCACGTCGCCGACCTTGACGATGCTGGAGCGCTGCCGGAACGAGCGGCTGGCGAGCTTGAAGGGCTCCGGGATGCGCGCCGCGGCGGCCACGCCCGGCAGCGCGCGAATGTCCGCGAGGGACGGCATGGTTCCCTCTCCCACCGCGGCTAGGACGACGGGAACCGTATCGGGCGCCGCCACGAGTTGAAATCCCGCCGCGCGCAGACGCGCCTCCACGGCGCGTCGCTGGTCCGGCGTGACATCGTCGCGGAGGGTGATGACCATCGTTGGTTCAGCGCGGCGAGGGCCCGGTGCCGGCGGGCATCGTCGACGAATCCCCCCTGTGAATCGGAGTCTCTGCGACGGGAATGAGGAGGAAGCCTAGCACCCGCTCCGGACATGGGTCAATTTCCCCGGGGCGTTGCGGGCGTGCGACGCGCGAGGCTAGAACGGAATCGGCCCCGGCGGGTCGGAGGCGAGATCGAACGCATAGACGATCCAGGGGCCGCCGGGAGCGCGAAGGAGGCGAAGCACCATGTCGCGCTCGATCCGATCGGGACCGACGGCGGGCCCCGCGTACTGGACCATCACGTGCGCGCGCACGGATAGACACGGCTTGACGGGGCCGTCGCTTGGCGTCCCCGCGACGCCCTCCGCCGATCGTGCCGCGGCGCGACGCGCGGCGCGGACGGTGTTCGCCCGTCGCCCCCACTCGCGGACCGACTGAAAGCGGGATTCGACCTCGGGATCGGTGTCGGGGGTCCGCGTGTAGAGGGAATCCGCGTTCAGGTGCCCGGCGGCGTAGTGCGTGACGAGCGAGTCGATCGTGGCGATGGCGATGGTTCGGGGCGGATCGACGTAGCGCAGACGCGCGTCGCGGACCGCTTCCGAAGGGATCAGACACGTGGCCCGCGCGCGAAGCGCCGGCTCGTCGTGGTCACGGAGATGGCGAAGGAATTCCGACACCGCGCGCTTGGCCGCGCGCACGTCGGGCGGGTCCGTGCGACACCCGGCCGCAGGCAGGATGGCCAGCGCGATCAGTGCGAGGGGCGCCGCGGCGCGAGGTCGGGGGCGCCGGGCGTCAGTACTTGAGCGCCCGCGCACGCGGCCGCCCCGAGGTCTTGATGCCCTTCGCCTCCCGGTAGAGGCGACGCATGTTCATGAAATGCGTCTCCACGTAGAACTCGGTGTCCTCGTAGGCGCCGAGGTACCCCCAGTCCTTGTACGCGATCTCGTTCGTTCCCCACCCGGCCACCGTCGACGCCTTGTCCCAGGCGTCCTCCAGGTAACGCTTCATCCAGCCGGCGGCCTGCCGCTTTTCGCCGATCTGCCCGTGTCCGGGCACCAGCGAATCGACCTCGAAGCGCGCGGTCAGGATCGAATCGACGGAGGCGCGCCAGCCATCGATCTTCATGCCGGGATCCAGCATCCAGGGGACGGAGCGGTTCGAGACGACGTCGCCCGCAAAGAGGATACGCACCTTCGGCAGATAGACGATCAGGTCCGCCACGGTATGCGCGGGATGGCCCAGCCAGATCACCTCGGCGGCATGGTCGCCGGATCCCAGCTTCAGGATGCGATCGACCAGAATCGTCGGCGGCTCTTCGCCCTTCTTCGCGGCCTTGGTCACGTGCTCGCGGCCGAGCGCGGAGTCGACCCCGGCGGCCACCTGCGCCTGGGCGATCAGCTTCGCCCCCTGGTCGAGGAACCGTTTGGCCCCGCGCACGTGGTCGTCGTGATTGTGCGTGATGATCACGTGGGCGATGGGCAGGTCGCCCGATCGCGCCCGAATCGAGTCCTCCAGCGCCGCCGCGGCCTGCGCGTCCATGGCCGCATCCACGAGCGTGATCGTCTTGCCCTGCTCGAACCATCCGACCCAACCGTAGCGCACACGGGCGGCGAAGACCCCTGGCGCAAGGGGGTGGACCGTGATGGTGAGCGTGGTGTCCGGCTTTTCGCGGCTTGGCGCCTGGCCCAGGTACTGGGTGTCGGCGGAAGCCGGCGCCGGGGCGGTCGCGAGCGCCGCGACGGCCAACATTGCAAGGAACGGCAGGTGCAGGGAGCGGTGTGAGCGGTGCAGGGCGGTCTCCTTTGTTGACGAGCACTACCGGTATCGATCGCGCCGCGGGCGGCGCCACTGTGTATACCCCAAACTGCAGTCGTGGGTCCCGGTAAGGTTACCCTGCGCCACGCGTCCGATCCAGCGTGTACCTCGCGCGGGGCGGCGGAAATTCACTCTCAGGTGGGTCGCTCGGAGGGTGACAAAGAGGCACACGGACCAGAAACGTGTTGCGCCATGCCCGGTCAGGGCGCACCCTAACAGGTGTATTGCCGGTGATCACGCCAGACGGCGCCGCCCGCCCCAACGGTGGGCGACCGCCTGACGCGCACAAAGAAGAACCACGGGGGAGTTATTCGGAGACTACGGATCGGAATACTCGACATCGTAGCGCGAGCGCCAACCCGCGCGCTCTACGCCCGCGTCATGCACGCCAATCTCGCAAGCATCATGCCCCAAGTCATTGGCGTGTGGTGCGAAGAAGAGGGGCACGACGTACGCCTCGAATGCTACACCGGCTTCGAGGACCTCAATAGCATCCTTCCCCACGACATCGACATCCTCTTCATCGGCGCGTTCACGCAAGCGGCCCAACTGTCGTACGCGATCAGCGCCATGTTCCGAAAGCGGGGCGTCGTGACGGTGCTTGGCGGCCCGCACGCGCGCTGCTATCCACAGGATTCCCAGAAGTACTTCGATTACGTTCTAGGTTTTACCGACAAGCAGACGCTGCGCACCGTGCTCGAGGACGCCGCGCCCCACCGACCGCTGGGCGTCTACCTGTCCGCCAAGAAGCAGCCGCCCTCGCTTCCCGGCGTGCGCGAACGCTGGAAGTTCATCGAGCCCACGCTTCGCAAGGCGCCGACCTTCAAGATCGTCCCGATGCTGGGCAGCCTCGGCTGCCCGTACACGTGCAGCTTCTGCATCGACTCCACGGTGGACTATCAGCCGCTGGCGCTGGAGCAGCTGCGTGAGGACCTGCGGTTTCTCCTGACCAAGATGAAGCGGCCGCGCGTCGGCTGGCACGATCCGAATTTCGGCATCCGGTTCAATGAGCAGATGGACGCCATCGAAGAGGCCGTCCCGCCGGGCAGCATCGACTTCCTGGCGGAAAGCAGCCTCGCCCTTCTTTCGGAGAAGCACCTGCAGCGCCTGAAGAAGAACAGTTTCAAGGCGATCCTGCCCGGCATCGAGTCGTGGTACGACATGGGCGGCAAGGCCGGCGCCAAAAGCGTCCAGGGCATGGACAAGGTGAAGCGCATTTCGGATCAGGTGAACATGATCATGCGCTACATCCCCTACGTGCAGACCAATTTCGTGCTCGGTCTCGACTCCGACGAGGGCGAGGAGCCGTTCGAGCTGACGAAGAAATTCATCGACCTGACGCCGGGGGCGTTTCCGGGATATTCCCTCCTGACCGCGTTCGGGCAGGCGGCGCCGCTGAACCTGGAATTCCAGAGGGAGGGCCGCGTCGCCGGATTCCCGTTCCACTTCCTGAACAACAACCACGCCATGAACGTGCGACCGCGGAACTACGCCTGGCGTCCGTTCTACGATCATGTCGTCGACATCACGAAGTACTCGTTCTCCCGCCAAGCGATCGCCCGTCGGTTCCTGGCGAACCGCGAGACGATTCCCAAGTGGATGAACGTGGTGCGCGCTCTCTCGACGGAAGGCTCGGGCCGGATCAAGTACCACTCGGCCGTACGCGCGCGCCTCGACAGCGACCCCTCGTTCGCGCGGTACTTCGAGGGCGGCAGCGACGAGCTTCCGCAGTTCTACGTCGATCGCGTGAAGAGCGATCTGGGCTCCTTGTGGGACGAGCTGCCGGAAGGCGCGCTCTACCACGATCCGCACGCCTATTTGAAATCGCAGCCGCGGATTCCATTGACGTTGACGCAGCCGGCCCTGGCGCCGGCGGTCGGCGAGAGCGAATAGCACACCCGTAGTCGAAGGATCAGTGCCGCCCCCCGGCGCCTCGGCCCGGGGGGCGTTCCTTCGCCTCCCCCGCGCGCCCGGCGGCCGGCGCCATTCCCCGCGGCGCCGGCGGCCAGGCATCCCGCCGAATGGTCCGTTGGGAGGGTTGACGCGCGGGGCCGCGCCGCAGCATGCTCCTTGCGTGCTGCCACCACTGTCCATCCTCCGCTCTCGGTTGCTGAGCACGACGGCCTTGGCGCTCCTCGCCTCCCTGTTCCTCCTCGGCGCGACAGCGCGCGCCACGGCGGCCCCTGCCCCAACCATCGAGGAGCTTCTGTCCGCGACGTACGTCGGGCTGGAGGGCGACAGCGCCATCACACTCGCGGACGGGCAATGGGAAGGCGCGCCGTTCGTCGAGGGCAGCGCGGTCAGACCCCAGGTAAATCTCATCCGCCGCTACCGACTCACCGGGGACCTCGACAACGATGGCGACGATGAGGCGGTCGTCTTCCTGTCGCAGGGCCTCGGTGGTAGCGGCGAATTCATGTACATCGCTGTCGTCGATCGCGTGGGTGACGCCGTGAAGAACGTCGCGACGGCGGCGCTCGGCGATCAGGTTCAGGTCCGCGAGGCCAGCATCGTCAAAGGCCGTCTCCTCCTCGACGTCGTTCAGGTCGGCGCGCCCGATGCCCGATGCTGCCCCGGTGATTGGCTCACGCGTACCTGGACCTTGGGACCGAAGGGTCTGGCCGAGGTTCCCTCGCGCGCGAAGGTGAAGCGGCTTGGCCCCGACGCCCTGGGCGGCGCGACGTGGATCCTGCGATCGTGGGACCTGGAGGAACCGCTCCAGGACTCCGTGGAGGTCACGCTCACCCTCGACGGCAAGGTCCTGACCGGCGACGCGGGCTGCAATCGCTACGTGGCGCCCTGGAAGGCGGGCGATCTACCCGGCGAGATCCGCCTCGGGCCGATCCAGTCCACGCTCGCCGCCTGTCCCGAGCCGGGCCAAAGCGTCGAGAAGCGGTATCTGGACCTGATCGACCGGGCGCGCAAATTCGCGTTCGTGGCCACGGATCTCTTCGTGACCTGGGAGAAGGGCGGCGCCTACGGGACGATGATCTTCACGCGGAAAACGAACCCGTAGCCCCGCGTCGTAGGCCCTCCGGATTTCACCCCCCGCCACGTAGTCCGATCATCCTTCCCCGCGCCCGCGGCGCGCCCATATGTAGTCGAGAGGCGCCCCGGTCGGGACGCCTCTCACCCCCCACAGTCTGGCGTTCCTACCTGGGAACGCCGCCAGCGAATCGGCGCGCCGGCTATGGCGCGCGACGCTGCAGATCCTGCCGGGTTTGACGTAGCTGAATCGCGATCACGAAGAGGAGCATGATGCTGGCGAACTCGAGCATCCGGCCCGGGGTGTAGCTGGTGCCGGCGATCGTGTACCCGAAGTAGTTGATGAAGCGCTCCCACAGGGCAATGGCCAGGAGCACGAACGATGCGAGGAACAGCACTCGTTTCGCCACCTCCAGCAGCTTGTCGATGCCCATCACGAACCGTCCTTTCTCCATAATGTAGCGAGGCGGAATTCGCCGGAACCTACCGCCGGGGAATCACGACCGCATCGGAGAGCATGTATCCCGTTCGTGCATTGATCCACACGACCACGATCGACTTGTCGGCCTTCATGAACCAGGCCTGCGTCCAGGTTGGATTGTCTGCATTCGAGGTGACACCGATCAGATCCCCGAATTCGGCGGGTACCGCGTCCCGGTAGGCGAGCTGCTCCCTGGGAAGCTCGCCGGGACCCCGTCCGTCCATCGGCCTGGCTTGTTCCAGCCGCGTGCAGGCCGTCGCCATGAGACAGAGGGCCAGCCCGAGGAGCAGGAAGACGTT
Organism: Candidatus Eiseniibacteriota bacterium; assembly: GCA_003235575.1. Classification (GTDB taxonomy): domain Bacteria; phylum Eisenbacteria; class RBG-16-71-46; order SZUA-252; family SZUA-252; genus SZUA-252. Next base: position 5,900 of record QJVW01000036.1, read on the forward strand.
TCGTTTCATCGCCGTCACTCCTTTCCGCCGCCCCGGCACGATACGGCGGGGTTCGAAGAGGAGTCCACCGCGGCTGCCCCGTCAGGATCCGGGATGGCGGCGACAGCGCGATCGACGTGCGCCGGGAGAAACCTGGAGATCACGGAGCGGGGCCGCAGCAGCGCCGACTAGACGCCGTTACGGTGCAGGATCTCACGAAGTCCAACCGCCCGATTCGCAAGGTCTTCGAGGTCTAGGGGGCGACCAGACTCGTCAAGCGCCCATGCCCCACGCCCATCAAGAAACACTACTCCCTCCGGGCCGTTTCGGGCAGTAGCGAATAGGCGGCCGGCATCGCACGCCACCGTCACGTCGCGCCGCTCCAGGGGGACGATCGTGAGGTCCGCCACACGCAGCGGGAGCCCCGCTCGCAGCGCGGTCAGCGATTGGCGTTCCACACCAACACCTTCGTGAGTTGCATCCCGGGGCGCGACAGGGCGAAGCGGCCGATCGCTCGCACGAGGCGGATCGGCACGACGCGCCCGGAGCCTTCCGCTTCGGCCACGAAAACCGCATCGGCGAAATCGGGCTCGAACGTGACCTGGAGAGCCGGGCTCCAGGGGCGCCAGGCAAGCAACGGCCCCACGAGGCCGCAGAGCTCGCCCGTGCCGGCGGGGTCGCCGACGCCCGCTCGGACGGCGACGCGGCCGCGCCTGAATCCGATCGACTGGATCAACTCGCGGACAAGCGATCCGATGCGCGGCAACAACCCCTCGATCGCCATCACGCCGCGGATCGAGCGTCCGCGGCCGAGGTGCTCGCGGGCCGTCGTGCGCGGCCGGCGGCGACCCGGCTCACGCCGCGGCGCCGCACCGGTCATGCGCACGAGCCCGAAGAGCCAGCGGACGCGGAAGCGCACGCCGGTCCCGGTGCGCGCAGAGACCGTGAAGTGCACCGGAACGAACAGCAGCCCCACGAGCAGCGCTTCGAGCGCCGCGATCAGTACGCCCGCGGAAAGGAGGGCCCCCACACTAGGCCCCTAGGACTTCTGGTTCTCGCCCGTCGCCCGCTCGGCGGTCTTCCGCTCGACCACCTTGCTGATCGTTTCGCCCATCTTCTCGAACACGGAGGCCGTCGCGCCCCGGATGCCTTCGATGTGGACTCCGTCCTTCTCGATCACGATCACCCCGACCGGCCGCACTCCCCCGCCCCCGCCCGTGCCACCGCCGGTTCCCTCGCCGCGCGGCGACGTCGTTCCCTTGGTCGGTCCGGTCCCGCTGCCTGTGCCGCCGCCGGCGCCGAACCCGAACCCCAGGCTGACCAGTGGGATCAGCGTGCGGCCGTGCGCCTCGATCGGCTCGCCCACGACACGCTTCGAATTCAGCATCTCTTCGATCTCGTCCATCGTCACCTTGACCAAACGCTCCAGGTCTTCCATGGCACCTCCCGTGCAATCGGCCCGCCGTCACGTACGCGCCTACCTTTAGGAGTGTAGTCCCGTGAGCCGACAGGCGCAGCGTGATCCGGCAGTCGACCCGCGTGCGCCGAAAGGGGTGCAGGAGGCCGCCCCGGCTACTCCCATCGGTGCCTGTCGGACGCCGCTGCCGGCGGCCTACCGTTATGGGTGGCCGGGTTCCGGTTGCCCGGGCCACGGGGAGAGCGAGGTGACACCATGCACGATCCGTATCATGTGTGCGTCGTCAGCCCGCGGCATGGTCGCGGTCATCTGACATTCTTCGACGAACCGTTCGGCGAGCAGACTCCCTTCGAGTTGGCCGGCGGATACACGATCGCCTACGAGAACGGATTCCTGGAGGGCGGGGTCCTCACGGCGGAGCATCTCGCCATGGGGCTGGAGCGGTGGATCGCCAAGAACCACTGGCATACCCTCGAGGAGTTGCAGGCCAACGTCGACGTGTAGCGCGGGTGGGTGTGATTCGGTGCGCCGAATCCGCAGATGCTAGGGACGGTGGCGGGGTTGGCTTTCCTACGGGAGCGCTTCCCCGCCGCGGCACCAAGGGGGATACCCGAGTGTATTCCTCCGCATACAGCCGGAACCCTCGAGGGAACCTGGTCCGTCCCTAGA
>QJVW01000063.1 GCA_003235575.1 Candidatus Eiseniibacteriota bacterium
GCCATCGACGTGATCGACGAGGCCGGGGCCTGCGCGCGGCTGTCGGTCTCCGCGATTCCGACCGAGGTGCGCGACCTCGAAAAGCACGTCGAGGAGGTGGCCAAGGAGAAGGAGGCCGCCATCGAGCAGCAGGAGTTCGAGAAAGCGGCCCGCCTGCGCGACAAGGAGAAGGACCTGCGCGGGAAACTGCGCGAGCACAAGAAATCCTGGAACGAGGTGAAGCACGACACCGAGATCACGGTGGACGTGGAGATGATCTCCTCGGTGATCTCGCGGATGACGGGCGTTCCGATCAACCGGATCGAGGAGAAGGAATCCGAGAAACTTCTCCGCATGGAAGAGGAGCTCAAGCGTTGGATCGTGGGCCAGGATGAAGCGGTGGCCGCGGTCTCGCGGGCCATTCGCCGCAATCGCGCGGGCTTGCGCGATCCGCGCCGGCCCATCGGTTCGTTCATCTTCCTCGGCCCGACCGGCGTGGGGAAGACCGAGCTCGCCCGCGTGCTGGCGCGCTTTCTGTTCGACGACGCCGAAGCGCTGATCCGCATCGACATGTCGGAATACATGGAGAAGTTCTCCGTGTCCCGGCTCATCGGCGCCCCGCCGGGATACGTCGGACACGAGGAGGGCGGGCAGCTGACCGAGAAGGTGCGCCGCAAGCCCTACTCGGTGGTCCTGCTCGATGAGATCGAGAAGGCGCACCCGGACGTCTTCAACATCCTGCTTCAGGTATTGGACGACGGTCAGTTGACGGACAGCCTGCGCCGGAAGGTCGACTTCAAGAACACGGTTCTCATCATGACGTCGAATATCGGCGCGCGACAGATCAAGGGCGGACGCAGCCTCGGATTCCAGGAACGCACCGAGAGCTCCGAGTACGGGTCGATGAAGCAGACGATCCTGGAGGAGATGAAGCGGGCCTTCAATCCCGAGTTCCTCAACCGGATCGACGAGGCCATCGTCTTCCACGCGCTGACGCGCCTGGAGATGGTGAGCATCACGCGAATCCTCCTCGACCAGGTGGTGGACCGGCTGAAATTGACGGGCGTGACGCTCCGGTTCGAGGATGCGGTGATCGACCTGCTCATCGAAAAGGGATTCGATGCCGCGCTCGGGGCGCGGCCCTTGAAGCGCGCGATCCAGAAGCTGATCGAAGATCCCCTCTCGGAGCACGTCCTGCGCGGCAAGCTGAAGGAAGGCAGCGAAGTGCTCGTTACCCGCACGGGCGACGAGCTTACGTTTGCGCCTTGACGCGAACTTCGATCTCACGTGGTGAAGGCCGACCGGTGCACTCCCTCGCGGCGCGACGCGCCGTGAGGGGCGCCGTGGCGGTCTTTTTTTTGCTTCTCGCTGGTCCGATCCAGCCACTCCGCGCCCAGGAGCCGGCGCCCGCCGCGCCGGCCGACAGCAGCCGCGCCCCCGACGCCGCCGTGGCGCCGCCGGCGGCCGTCGCGCCCGGTTTCATCGGCGAGATTCGGGCCGCCGGGTTTGCCAACGTCGATTCGATCGTCGTGCTCCGCACGTTCGGCGTGTCGGTCGGCGAGCCGTACGAGGCGTCGCGGATCTCGGACGGGGTCCGGCGCCTCTACGCGACGGGCCTCTTCACCGACGTGGCGGTGAACGACCGCGTCGTCGACGGGCGCGTCCTCGTCACGGTGCGGGTGCGCGAGCGGCCCCGCATCCAGGGGGTGACGTTTCAAGGTCTGCGCAAGATCGAGGAGAAGACCCTTCGCGAGAAGATCACGGTGGCGGACGGGCAGCTGCTCGATCCCAGCGTTCTCGACCTCGACGCCCGAAAGATCATGGACGCCTACGCCGAGAACGGCTACGCGCGCGCCCAGGCCGTCGCCGACCTCGACTCGGTGGGGCCGGGCACGGTCGCGGTCCGTTTCGAGATCCGCGAGGGCGAAAAGCAGAAGGTGCGCCAAATCGTGATTCACGGCGCGCGCGACCTCTCGGAGGAGAAGCTGGCGAAAGCCATGAAGAGCAATACGCCGGGTTTCCTCCGAAGCGGCACGTACAAGCCCTCCCGGCTGGAGGACGACATGTCGGCGTTGCGGATCTACATGCGTAGCCGCGGCTACCGCGATGCCGACGTCGATTCGATTCGACCGCGGGAGGTGCCGGACGGGAAGGGCGTGGTGCTGCACGTGTATCTTCGGGAGGGACCGCGATACCGGTTCGGCAAGGCCACCTGGAGCGGGGCGACCTCCGTTCCAACGGCCGCGCTCGAATTCGTGACCACCTGCCGCGAGGGCATGCCGTACAACGAGACGCAGGTGCAGAAGACGCTGCAGAACGCCTACGAGCTCTACCAGGAGACCGGCTACCTCTTCCTCTCCATCGATCCGCAGTTCTCGGACCGCGACACGATCGTCGACATCGACTTCGTCGTCCAGGAAGGCGCGCGATCGCGCGTGGCGGACCTGCGGATCATCGGCAACACGCGCACCAAGGAAAACGTGATACGCCGCGAGGCCACGGTCCGGCCGGGCGACGTCTTTCGGCGGTCGAGCCTGATCCGGACGCAGCGCGACATCTTCGGCCTCGGCTACTTCCAGGACGTGCAGGTGGACTACGAGCCGACCGGTGACAGCGCCGACATCAACCTCACGCTCAAGATTCAGGAGATGCAGACGGGGACCGCCAGCGCGGGAGCGGGCTACTCGAGCCAGACGGGCTTGACGGGATTCCTGGAACTGGGACACAACAATCTCTTCGGGAACGGGCAGAGCATCGCGATCCGGCTCGAGCGAGGGGGCCGCCGGCGCGACCTGCAGCTCTCCTTCACGGAACCGTGGTACCGCGATACGCCGCTCAGCATCGGGTTCGACGTCTTCAACACGCAGCGCGAACTCGACTTCTACGACCGAAGGGATGTCGGTGGGGGCATTCGGTTGGGCCGGCCGATGCCGTGGCCGGACTACACGCGCGGCGTCATCGGGTACGATCTGCGCGACGTGACGCTGTCCCATTTCGACGACTTCCGCCAGGGGGAGCCCCTGAACCTCCAGCGGCTGCGGGAAACCAAATGGCCGCGGCGGGTGAGCAGCGTCACGCTCTCCTTCACCCGGAACAGCACCGACAACCCGTTCAATCCAAGCCGTGGATCGAAACTGACGTGGAGCAACACGGTGGCGGGCGGACCGCTGGGGGGCGTCGAGGAGTACCTGAAGGAGAGTTTCGAGCTGCGAAACTACACGCGGCTCCACCAGCCGTTCACGCTGATGCTCCGCACCAAGGCGGGCTTCCTGACCGGCGGCTCGGTTCCGGACTACGAGCGGTTTCGCCTGGGCGGCACGACCTCGGACTACCTTCGCGGCTACCCCGACTACTACGTCGTCCCGCGGGACAACATCACACAGAGCGCCACGACCGGGAACGTCATCGAACGGTATCCCGGCGGACGGACCATGCTGATCATGACGACGGAGATCCAGTTTCCGATCGCCGACCCGCTGCGTGGGCTTCTCTTCTTCGACGCGGGGAATACGTGGAACTCGACCTTGGATCTGGATTTGGGCGACCTGAGGAAGGGGGCCGGCTTCGGATTTCGGATGGAGGTGCCCGCGCTCGGCCGCGTCGGATTCGACGTCGGCTACGGCTTCGACCGGGAGGAGGGGGGCTCGTGGCAGACCCACTTCCAACTCGGCAACACATTCTGACATAGAGGGTTAGAAGATGGCTCGACAGCGACGGAGGGGTGGGGTAACCTGGTGCGCGCTCGTGGCCCTCACCTCGATTTTGGGGTGGACCGCGCCCGCGGGGGCCCAGGTCAAAATCGCCTTCGTGGATTCGGATCGGCTCTTCGCGGAGTATCCGAAGACGCGGGAGGCGCAAGAGGCCTTCAACCGGGAGGTCCAGGAACTGGCGCAGACGGCCCGGGAGAAGAAGGCGGAGACCGTCGAAATGCAGCGGAAGCTGGACCAGCAGGCCCCCATGCTGAGCGAGGCCAAGCGGGACCAGGAAACCCAGGCGCTGCAGCAGAAAATCAGCGAATACGAAGCATTCGTTCAGGAACACTGGGGCCCCACGGGGAAGATCTCCAAACTGAACGAGGACTACTTGCGCCCCATCATCGATCGCGTGCATCGCATCGTCGCCGACATCGGCAACAACGAGGGCTACCAGTTGATCTTGGACGCTGCCGACGGCAACATCGTCTACGGAGACAAGACCTTGGATCTCACCGATCGAGTACTTTCCCGGCTCAAGGACGAGGATGAAGGAAAGATCCCGTTGACCGGGAATACCGGCACCTCGGGCGGGCAGTAGCGGGCCCGCGGGCCCACTCCCTCAAGCCCATGGAGCCACGCATGCGCGTCACCCTGGAAACCGTCGCCAAAGCCATCGACGGCGAGATCATCGGCGACGGGTCAATCGAGATCACCGGCGTGGCGGGGATTCGAGAGGCGCGCGAGGGGGAACTGACGTTCCTCGCGAACCCCCGGTACGAACCGTACCTCGAGCAGACGCGGGCCTCCGCGGTCATCGTGGCCGAGAATCATCGCACCACGGCCAAGACCCTGATTCGAAACTCCAATCCCTATTTGGCGTTCCTCAAAGCGGTGTGCCTCTTCCGCGGGGAGGAACGTCGTCCCGATCCCGGCACGCATCCGACGGCGGTGATCGCCGCGGACGCCGTGGTGGATCCGACCGCGTGGATCGGTCCGCACGTCGTGATCGAACCGGGCGCCTCCATCGGCGCCGACGTGCTGATCCACGCGGGTGGGTACGTGGGCGCGGGAGCCGCCGTCGGCGCCGGATCGTGCCTCTACCCGCGCGTGACCGTGGGGGAGGGGTGCCGCCTGGGTGAACGGGTCATCGTCCACTCCGGAGCGGTCATCGGCAGCGACGGCTTCGGCTTCGTCCGTGACGGAGACCGCTACCGAAAGGTGCCTCAGATCGGAAACGTCCTCGTCGAGGATGACGTGGAGATCGGCGCGAACGTGACGATCGATCGCGCGGCCATGGGTTCGACCCGAATCGGCCGCGGCAGCAAGATCGACAATCTGGTCCAGATCGGTCACAACGTGCACATCGGGGAGCACTGCATCATCGTCGCCCAGGTCGGGATCTCCGGAAGCACGAAGGTGGGCGACAACGCGATGCTTGCGGGACAGGTCGGCGTCGTCGGTCATATCGAGATCGGCGCCGGCGCCCAGATCGGCGCCAAGTCCGGCGTGTCGAAGTCGGTGAAGCCGGGCGAAAAGGTGTTCGGCTATCCCGCGCTCCCGGTCGCGCAGGCCATGCGGATCGAGGCCGTCAATCGCCACCTGCCGGAGTTGGCGCAGTCGGTTCGCGCGCTCCGCCGCCGCATCGAGGAACTGGAGGGCGGGACGAACGGGAGCCCGCAGCGGTGACAGGTCCGTCCCAGCGGACGCTGGCGCGCGCGATCGCCTACGACGGCGTCGGGCTTCACACGGGCGTGGCTTGCCACGCGGAATTCCGGCCGGCGCCTCCCGGCACCGGCATCCGCTTCGTCCGCGTGGATCTCCCGGGACAGCCCGAGATTCCGGTTTCCCCGCGCTACGCGCGCACCGATACGGATCAAATCCGCCGCACCGTTCTGAAGAACGGCGAGGCGGAGGTCCACACCGTGGAGCACGTGCTGGCCGCGGTATCGGGACTGGAGATCGACAACTTGGTCGTGGCCCTGAGCGCGCCCGAGCCGCCGGAGCCCCCGGACGGAAGCGCCAGCGCCTATGTCGCGCTCTTCCGGGAAGCCGGCCTGGTGGAACAGCCGGCGCCGCGCCAATACTTCCAGGTAACCGAACCGCTGCGTCACGAGGAAGGCGGCGTCGTCCTGGCCGCGTTTCCCCACGACGGGTTCCGCGTCACGTTCACCATCGAGTACCCGAACGCGTTTCACGGCACGCAGCACGCCACGTACGACATCACCCCCGAGACCTTCGTCAAGGAAATCGCTCCGGCGCGCACGTTCGTGCTCGAGCGTGACATCGAGCTGCTCCGAGCGAAGGGCATGATCCGCGGGGGGTCGCTGCGAAACGCGGTGGTGGTCAAGCCGGACAGCGTCATGAACGAAGGCGGACTGCGGTTCGAGGACGAGATGGTGCGCCACAAGATCCTCGATTTCATCGGCGACCTCACGCTGCTGGGCCGGCCGGCCCGCGGGCACTTCCTGTCGATCAAGTCGGGGCACGCGAGCAACGTTCGGTTCGTGCAGCGCCTCGCCGCGACGGCGGGAGCGCTGGGCGAGGCGCCGGACCGATCCAACGGGTCGGGGGCCATCAGCCTCGACATCACGGCCATCGAGCGCATCATGCCGCACCGCTACCCCTTCCTGCTCATCGACCGGGTTCTCAGCCTGGAGCCGGAGCGGGTGGTCGGCATCAAGAACGTCACGATCAACGAACCGTTCTTCGTGGGACACTTCCCGGGGCACCCGATCATGCCCGCGGTGCTCATCGTCGAGGCGATGGCGCAGTGCGGCGGCGTGCTCCTGCTGAACCGTGTGGAACGTCCCGCGGAGAAGCTCGTCTATTTCATGGGCATCGACAACGCGAAGTTCCGGAAACCCGTGCGGCCGGGCGATCAGCTGCGGTTCGAGCTGACCCTGCTGCGCCTGAAGCAGCGCATCTGCAAAATGGAGGGAAAGGCCTACGTCGATGGAGATCTCGTCGCGGAAGCAGAGCTCCTCTCCAGCATCGTTGACCGGAATCCCTGAGGTCGACCGTCTCACCGGGACGTGGGCCCGCCCCATCGGGGCCGTGGTGCCGCTTCCGGAACGAGACGCGAAACCCAGGATCCATCCGACGGCGATCGTGGAGCGAGGGGCGGAGCTGGGCCCCGGGGTCGAGATCGGCCCTTACTCGTACGTCGGCCCCCACGTCGTCCTCGGGGGCGGCTGCACCGTAGGGTTGCACGCGATTCTCGAGGGGTGGACCACCCTGGGACCGCGTTGTCAGGTCCACCATGGGGCGGTCATCGGGAACATCCCCCAGGACCTCAAGTTCCGCGGCGTGCCGTCGAAGGTGGTCGTCGGCGCCGATACCACGATTCGTGAGTACGTCACGATCCACGCGGCGACCGAAGAGGGGGAGGCGACCATCGTCGGCGAAAAAGTGCTGCTGATGGCGTACACGCACATCGCCCACAACTGCCGCCTGGGCAGCTCGGTCATCCTGGCGAACGCCGTGAACCTCGCGGGCCACGTGCGGGTCGACGATTTCGCGATCGTGGGCGGACTCACGCCGGTCCACCAGTTCGTCGCGATCGGCGCGCATTCCTTCATCGGAGGCGGTTCGCGGGTGCCCCAGGACATCCCGCCGTTCGTCAAGGCGGCCGGGAATCCCCTCCGGGCCTGCGGACTGAACAGCGTGGGCATGGAGCGGCGGGGCATTCCGGCGGAAGTGCGCCTCGAACTGAAGCGCGCCTATCGCATCCTGTACCGCTCGCAACTGAACGTTTCGCGCGCCCTGGACCGAATTCTTTCGGAGCTGAAGCCGTACCCCGAGATCCATGAGTTCGTGGAATTCGTGCGAGCCTCGGAGCGGGGCATCGTGCGGTGACCGGCGTCCGCGCGGGCGTCGCCGGGATCGGACACCTGGGGTCGCATCATGCCCGCGTCTGGTCGCACATCGACGGCGTCGCCTCGGTGGTCGGCTTCGACCCCGACGCCGCGGCGCGGGATCGGGCCACCGCGTCGCTCCCGACGCTTTCCATCGTCGATTCCTACGACGCTCTCCTCGAGCGGTGCGACGTCGTCTCGATCGCCGCGCCGACGCCGGACCACGCCGACCTGGCGCTGCGCGCGCTGCGCGCCGGCCTCGACGTCCTCGTGGAGAAGCCGCTGGCGGCCTCCCCCGAGGAAGGCGACGCCATTCTCGCCGCGGGCGGTTCGCGCCGCCCTCCCGCATCTGGCGAACCCACGGTTCATCGAGGCGCACCGCCTGGCGCCCCCGGTGCCCCGCGGGATCGACGTCGACGTCATTCTCGATCTCATGATTCACGATCTCGATCTGGCCCTGCTGGCGACGCGCTCCCGGATCACGGAGATCCACGCCGTCGGCGTCCCGGTGTTGACCGACAAGGTCGACATCGCCAACGCGCGGCTGGTCTTCGCCTCGGGGTGCGTCGCGAACCTGACCGCAAGCCGCATCTCGCGCGAGCGCGTCCGCAAGATCCGGTTCTTCGATCGCCGCTCCTATCTCTCCATCGACTGCATGAACCGTTCGGTCGAGGCCTACACCCTCGCCGCGCCGGCGCCGGGCGCCGCGCCCGACGATTGGATGCGCCGCATTCGGCCCGTCCCCCTCGTTGTCGACGACGCCGATCCGCTCGACAGCGAACTGAGGCACTTCCTGTCGCTGCGCGACGATCCCTCCCGGTCCTGGGAGGAATGCGCCACCGCCCTCGAGGCGCTCCGGGCCGCCGAGGCGATTGGACGCCAGGTCGCGCGGTCGCAACCAGACCCGGCGAGCCTCACCGTCTGAACCTCCCTCCGCTCATCATCTCGGCCGGCGATCCCTCGGGAGACCGGTTGGGCGCCGCGCTGCTCGATGCGCTGCGCGCGCGTGGCCATCGCGTCGACGCCGCCGGGATCGGCGGTCCGGCGCTCCGCGCCGCGGGCCTCCACGCGGTCGCGCCGATGGAATCGGTCGCCGTGATGGGGTTCTCCGACGTGCTGGGCCACCTTGGCGAGATCCGCAGGGCCCGCGATGCCGTGCGCACGCTCCTCGCGGAGCGTCCCGGGTCGATCTTCCTTCCGATCGACGCGCCGGGGCTGAACCTCGGCCTCGCGCGCGACGCGCGGCGGCGCGGTCGGCGCGTGGTCTACTACGTCTGCCCGCAGATCTGGGCGTGGGGGCGCGGTCGCGTCCGCCGCCTCCGCGAGGACGTCGATCTGACGCTCCTGCTCTTCCGGTTCGAAGAGGCGCTGCTGGCCGACGCGGGCGTCCGCGCCCAGTGGGTGGGACACCCGGCTGGAGCGCTGCGCCCGGATCCCGACGCGCGCACGCGTGCCCGCGCCGCGCTCGGCGTCGACGAGGGCGAGCGTCTGATCGCCCTGCTGCCCGGGAGCCGCCGCGGCGAGGTGACACGACACCTCGCGCCGATGCTCGACGCAGCGGCGCGGCTGGCGGCCGCGCAGGGAGGGGTGCGGGTCGTCGTCAGCGACGCGGGGCACGTCCAGGACGCGGCGCGCCGGGCCGATGTCGCGGCGCTGTGGAGCGCCCTCGGGCCGTCCGTCCACGCGGGGGCGGCGGAAGCCCTTCTGGAGGGGGCCGATCTCGCGCTCGTCGCGTCGGGCACGGCGACGCTGGAGACCGCCGCGCTGGGCGTGCCGCTGGTGCTGGTCTACCGGACCGGCGCGCTCAACTACGCGATCGCGCGGCGCGTCGTCACGCTGAAGCGGATCGGCCTCGTGAACATCGTGCTGGACGAAGACGTCGTACCGGAGTGCATCCAGTCGGCCGCCACGGGTCCCGGGATCGCGGCGGCCGCGGCACCACTCCTGGCCGGCGGCGCGGCGGCGGCGCGCCAGCGCGCCGCGTTCGAGCGGCTTCCGGAGCGGTTGGGCGGGGCCGGCGCCGCCGAGCGCGCGGCCGACGCGCTGGCCGCGTTCGCCCTCGAGGGAGCGGCGCGGTGAAGCCCGGGCTCGCCGTCTATCGCGCGATCAGCGGCGCCGTGGGCCTCGCGGTCGCGCCGATCGGCGCGGCGATCGCCCCCGCCGGATCGACGTCGCGCGCGTGGTGGGGCCGTATCGACGGCCTCGAGCGCGTGGCCGGGGGGCCGTGGATTCACGCGGCGTCCCTGGGAGAGGCGCTGGCCGCGCGGCGCTGGGTGGAGGCGCTGCTCCACGAGGGGTATCGCGCGCCGATTCTGATCACCACCCGGACCCGGGCCGGCCGGGAGCGGCTCGTCCGCGAGCTGGGAGACCGCGCCCTCGCGTCGATGGCCCCCGTCGATCTTCCGACCGCGGTCCGATCGGTCATGCGCGCGGCGGCGCCGTGCCGACTCGATCTGATCGAGACCGAGTTGTGGCCCAATCTCCTGCTCGAGGCCCGTCGCGCCGGCGTTCCCGTCGTGGCCGTCAGCGCGACCGTCTCGGAGCGAACGACTTCCCGGCTCCGTGCGCTGGGCATGGCGGGCGACGATCTCTTCGGTCGTCTCTTCGTGCTCGCGCAGGCCGAGCGCCATGCCGAGCGCTTCCGCGCCCTGGGGGTGCCGGACGAGCGCGTGCGCGTGATCGGGGACGTGAAGGCCGAGGGTTTCGGCGAGGGCGATCGCGCGGCGGCCGGCGCCGGACCGCGCACGCTGATCGTCTTCGCCAGCCTTCGCCCGGGGGAGGAGCCGGTCGCGGTGGCGGTGGCGCGGGCGCTTCGGGAGCGAGCGGACGCGGACGCGTGGCGCTACGTCGTCGCGCCGCGTCACGACGTCGGGGCGCGATCCGTCGCGCGGTCGCTCTCGGCTGCCGGGTTCACCCTCGACAAGAGGACGGTTGCCTCGCCCGACGCGGGCGCGGCCGTGGCGTGGAGCGAGTCCCTCGCCCCGATCGGCACGGGCCGCGTCGGGTTGC
>QJVW01000131.1 GCA_003235575.1 Candidatus Eiseniibacteriota bacterium
CTGCCATCGAGGTAGGACTCCCAGAGCAGTTCCGCCCTCGTTCGGCCCGCCGCCAGCGTGTCGCAGGCTCCGGACTTCACCAGAACTTCCGCGTCCGACGGCGGGATCGCCACGCGGCTTCTCAGGTCGGCGAAGGATCGGAACGCTCCACCCCGCGTCCGCTCCTCCAGCAGCGCCTCCAGCGTCGCCTCGCGAAGACCCTTCAGCTGCATCAGGCCCACGCGGATCTCGCGCGCCCGGCCCGTGTAGGCGCGTTCGCTGGCGTTCACGTCGGGCGGCAGGACGCGGATCCCCATTCGCTTCGCCTCCGAGACGTAGGCGAACGTCTGGTAGTAGCCCCCCTGATTCGAGATCACGGCCGCCATGAACTCGGCCGGATGGTGCGCGCGGAGCCATCCGCTCCGAAACGAGACCATGGCGTACGACGCGCTGTGCGGCTTGCAGAAGGAGTAGCCCGCGAAGGAGAGGATCATCTCCCAGACCCGGTCCGCCGTGTCGCGCGACACGCCGCGCGCGGCGGCGCCGGCGTAGAACTCATCCTGGTACGCGCGAAGCGGCTTGACGGGACGCTTCCTCGTGAGCGCCTTGCGAAGCCCTTCGCCCTGCGCGAGCGTGAAGCCCGCCAGTTCCATCGAGACCTTCGTGACGTCCTCCTGGTAGACCATGATCCCGTAGGTCTCGCTCAGCGTGTGGAGGAGCGCGGGATGGAGCGGATCGTACGCGCCTCCCTTCAGACGTCGGACGTATTCGCGAATGAACCGGTTCGCGGCGGGGCGGATCATCGAGGAGTGGATCACCAGGTGCTCGAAGTCGCCGACGCCGGCCTTCCGCTGCAGCTGCCGGGTGGCGGGCGACTCCACGTAGAAGACGCCGATCGTGTCGCCCCGCGCCATGAGTTCCTGGGTGGCCCGGTCATCGACCGGATTCCAGAGCCGCTCGTCGATCGCGATGCCGGTGTTCCGCCGCACGGCCGCCACCGCGTCGCGGATCACGGCGAGCGAGCGGTTGCCGAGAAGATCGACCTTCACCAGCCCGTAGTCCTCGACCTGGTCCTTCTCCCACTGAACGATGGGGACGCCCTTCGGCGCCGTCTCCACGGGGACGTGGTCGGCCAGCGCATCGGGCACCATCACGATCCCGCCCGCGTGCACCGAGAGGTGGCGCGGGTGCCCTTCCAGCGCGACCGCGATCGCCAGGATCTCGGGCCACGGCGGCTCGAAGTCGACGTCACGAAAACGCGGCCGTCCCTCGAGACGGCCGGCGTGCTCCTCCATCCCCCAGTAGCCGGAGAGCCGTTTCGTCACGTTCGTGATCTCCGCTTCCGGGATGCCGTAGACCTTGGCGATCTCGTGGACCGCCCCGCGCGCGCGGAAGCCGACGTGGTTCGCCACCATCGCCGCGCGCGCCGGCGCGCCGTTCTCACGCAGCACGTCGCCCTGGATCCGATCGCGCTCGTCCCAGGCGAAGTCGACGTCGATATCGGGCGGGTCCCGGCGCTCCGGCGAGAGGAAGCGCTCGAAGAAGAGATTGTGGCGCACGGGATCGACGTGGGTGATGCCGAGAAGGTAGGAAACGATGCTCGCGGCGCCCGAGCCGCGGCCGCAAATCCGGGGCGTGCGCGCGGTGACCGCCTCGACCAGCAGGAAGTAGTCGGCGAAGCCCTTCTCCCCGATGATCGCCAGTTCCCGATCGAGCCGCGCGCGGACCTCCGCCGGCGGCGTGCGGCCGTACCGATGGAGAACGCCCGCTTCGCAACGCGCGCGGAGCACGTCGAGCGCGGCGGCGCCGTCGAGGTCGAACGACGGAAAGACGGTGGCGCCCATCGGCCACACGGCGGCGCATTCCTCGCCGAGGCGGACGGCGGTCTCCAGCGCGTCGGGGGCATGCGCCAGGCGCCGCTCCATTTCGGCCGCGCCCGCGAACGTGCGCGTCGGTTCGGCCAGGTCGCCCGGCGGCACGCGGTCGAGCGTCGTGTTCCCCTGGATGGCGCGGAGCACGTGATGAAGGCGGCGCTCCTCCGTGCGGACGAAGTGGACGTCGTTCGTGGCGACGCAGGGAATGCCGCGGGCGCGCGCCCAGGCGCGGAGGGGACGGTCGCCGCGGCCGGGGACGAGTTCCGCGTAGACCGGCGCCACGTCGCGCACGGCCTCGAGCAGGGCGCCGTCCTCCGCGAGCACGATGAGCCCGGGCGCGTGCGCGCGGACGGCCGCCGCGAGCGAGAATGCCGGCTCCAGATGCCGGGCCGTGATCACGCGGCAGAGCGAGCGGTAGCCGTCCCGGCCGCGCGCCAGAAGCACGGCCCGACCGCGGCCGCCGGGCGCCGCCGCGCGCGCGCCGCGCTCCACGATCTCCGCGCCCGCGATCGGCGTGAGCCCCGCTTCCTCGCAGATCTGCCGGTAGAAGACGAACCCGTAGAGCGCGTTCGTGTCGGTGAGCGCGAAGCGGTCCATGCCGCGTTCGCGCGCCGCCAGCGCCAGCCCTTCGAGCGTGTCGACGCCGCGCAGGAGCGAGTAGTGGCTGTGGACGTGGAGGTGGGTGAAGGTCATCGCGGGCGGCGGCGCGCGGCGCGATCGCGGCGCGGCGCGGGCGCGACGAGGCCGTGCGCGAACCACGCGGCGGGGACGACGGTCTCGGTGCCGAAGCGCTGGCGGAGGCCGTGGAGCGCGAGCGCAAGCCCGGCGCTCCGATCGGGGTGGGGCGTCGCGGGGGAGGAACCCTCCGGTCGCTGTGCGGCGCCTTCGCTTCGCGAAGGCTTGCAGGCTTCCTCCGGGTTCTCCCCCGCGACGCCCCACAGCGTCAACTGCGCCGCCATCGGAGGGCGCTCCCAGGCTTCCAGGCGGAGGCGCCGCACGCGGACGCGGCGTGTCAGGGCGCGGTCGAGGGTCGCGATCGCTTCGGTGCGGAGCGCGGCCTCCGCCGCGACCCCCTCGGCCAGCCTCTTCCGCGCGCTTCCCTCTCTGCCGTCCGCGTAGACGACCTTCACCGCCAGTTGCCGCGCCACGACGCCGCGCGCGCGCAGTCCCGTGCCGATCTCGATCGCAAGGCGCGCCATGCGCAGCGCCAGCACGCGGCGGTCGTTCGTCTCCGCCGCGAGGGTTTCCTCGGCGAGCGTCGTGGGCGGCGGTTCCACGGCGCGAAGCGGCGCCGTGTCGAGCCCGCGCGCCTCGCGCCACAGGAGCGCGGCCAGCGGGCCGAACGCGGCGTGGAGCTGCACGGTGGTGAGCGCCTGCACGTCGCGCACGGCGCGCAGGTTCAGGAGGTCGAGCCGCGACCCCACGGAGGCGACCCGCGTGGACGGCAAGACGCGCGCGGAGAGCGGGGCAAGAAACGCTTCCTCACTCCCCGATCGCACGTCGAGCAGTTCCCCGTCGGGCGCCAGCACCCCCGCGGCGACCCCGCTCACGAGGCGGGTGGCGGCCAGCCCCAACGTGGGGTGGAGCCCGAAGGCGCGCTCCACGTCCCGGCCCGCGCGCGCGGCGCGGTCGCGCAGCGCCTCGTGAGTCCGGGCCACGCCGGTCAGATCGAGGGTGAAGCGGCCATAGGGCCCGGCCGGCGTCCCCGGCGGGTCCGCGAGCGGCGCGTAGGGGGCGAGCCGCGCGCGGATCGAATCGCCCAGTCCGACGTAGAGATCGCGGTCGGGCGCCAGCGCCACCAGGTCTCGGCAGATCCGCCGCGCCACGATCAGCGGCGTGCCCGGCGTCACGCCCGCGGCGCGCGCCTCGCGGGAGGCGGCCAGGACGCGCGGGCGGGGCGCGTCGCCGGCGGCAAGCGCCACGGGGCGGCCGATGAGCTTCGGGCAGCGGAGGCGCTCGGCTTGGATCGCGAACGAGTCGATCGCAACGTGGAGAATCGTCGGTTCCATGTGCTCTTCGTGCGGGTGAGTCTTCGTGGGGGCGATGCGGGCGAGAGAACCCTCTGGTCGCTGTGCGGCGCGTTCGCTTCGCGAACGCTTGCAGGCTCCCTCCGGGTTCTCCCGCCCGCATCGCCCGGGGTCACATCACGCCGCGTCGGGACCCGCGACCCGCTATGAATACCGCCGCAGCAGGCCCACCAGGACGCCGCGGATCTCGACGCGCTCGGCCGCGACGCGGAGCGGCGCCAGCGCGGCGTTCGCCGGGCGCAGCTCCACGCGCCCGGCCTTCTGGTGAAAGCGCTTCAGCGTCGCCTCCCCGTCCACGATCGCCACGACCGTCTCGCCGTTCACGGCGCGTCGCGCCCGGCGAACCACGACGACGTCGCCGTCGTGGATCCCATCCTCGATCATCGAGTCGCCGCGCACGCGCAGCGCGTAGCGTTCGCCTCCCTTCCCCAGGAGCGATCCCGGCACCTCGATCTCCTCGGGGTTTTCGATCGCCTCGATCGGCCGGCCCGCCGCCACCACGCCGAGGAGGGGGATGGTCGCTCCTTCGGCGCGATGGGGAGGCGGAGCCAGCCAGCGCTTCGCGTTGGGGGGCGCGGCGGCCAGGTAGCCCCGGCGGCGCAACTGCCCCACCAGTTTGGCGACGGCGTTCAGGGACGCGACGCCCAGGTGGCGGCGGATCTCCTCGAACGACGGCGCGAAACCGTTCTTCGCGCGGAACGCGGCGATGAAGTCGTAGGCGACGCGTTGTCTCGGGGTGAGCAGCGGGGAGCCCCTCCACGGGTGTGCGGCGGTGCGAACGATGTTGGGTCCCGCGGCGGCCGCGTGGCGCCCTGTGGGCGGCCGTCCGGGAGCCCTGCCCCGCCGGGCGGTACGCTAGGCGCGCCCGAGGGGACGTGAAGAAGCATAGGTGAAGGAAAGGTGAATGTCAATAGAGAAACACGCGAGGCCAGGGAGTCGTAGAATTCACAACGATATGCCCGATGATCGCGCGCAGCTCGAAGCCGTCGCCCGGCGCTGGATCGAAGAGATCTGGCGTCCGGGCCGCCGCGCGTCGTTCGACGAGCTCCATGCTCCCGAGTTCCGCGATCGAAGTTCGGGCGGGCGCGGCGAGACGCGGGACGATTACCGACGAATGCTCGCCGATTTCTACACCGCGTTTCCCGACTTCCACACCGAGATCGAGGATCTCGTCACCGACGAAGCGCGCGGCACGGTCGCCATCCGGTGGACGGCGACGGGAACGCATCGGGGCGCCTACCTCGGCGTCGGGCCGACGGGGCGACGGGTCGCGTTCGCGGGGATCGAGATCGTCCGCATCGTGGGCGAGCGGATTGTCGAGCGCTGGGGCGAATGGGACGGCATGGGATTGCTTGAGCAGCTGGGATTGTGGCAGCCACGGTCGTAGCGGCGGACCGGACATTCCGAATAGGCGAGGGCCCCGCGACAGGAGTCCCGGGGCCCGCTGCTCGGGATCGGGCAGACGGCGCGCGGACTACTTCTCCAGCACGAACGTCACCTTCATGTTCACGCGGTACTCCACGATCTTGTCGTCCTTGACGACGAGCTTCTGATCCTGGATCCACGCGCCCTTCACGTTGTTCAACGTCTTGCTCGCGCGGGCGATGCCGGCGTGGATGGCGTCGTCGAAGCTCTTCGACGACGAGGCGATCACTTCCGTAACGCGGGCGACGGACATGGTTGGCCCTCCTCTGCGCGTTGGTGGGGTGGATGGCGCCGAAACGCGGTGTCGGCGTGCATGCGTCGTTCGCAGGACCCTCACCGTACCGACGAAGGTTTGGCAAGTCAACGCGGCCGCCGCGCCGCTTCGAACGTGCCGGTGGCGACCGCGCCATCGATACGGTGCGGGAGGACTGGCGCCGCGAGCCGCACTTCCCTATCCTCGACGGATGGACCAAACGCCCCGATCCGACCAAGAATCGCAGACGAACGAGGAGATGCCTTCGCCGAATCCCGTGGAGGGCCCGGTCGAGGGTCCCCCGGACCCCGCCGTTCAATCGGCGCCCGAGCCGCCCTTCGTGCCCGAGCCATCGCCCCTACCCGAGTCGGCTCCCGTGCCCGCGTCCTCTCCGATTCCCGAATCGGCTCCCGTGCCCGAGCCGTCTCCGATACCCGAACCGGCTCCCGTGCCCGAGTTGAATCCCGTGCCGGAGGCGCCTCCGGTGCCCGAACCGTCTCCCGTGCCTGAATCGTCTCCGATTCCGGAGGCGTCACCCGCGCCCGGGTCATCGCCGATGCCCGAGCCATCGCCGATCCCCGCGCCGTCCCCGGTGCCGGAACCGGAGGCCGGCGCCACTCCGGCGCCCGCGCCGGCCCCTCGCGCGCGCTCCGAGCCAAAGGGGCCGCCCGACGCCGCGCGTTGCCACCGTGGACTCAGGCCGCCGGTGCCGGAGGTCTGGCCCTACCTGTCGCGCCCGGAACTCCTCCAGCGGTGGCTGGGAGACGTCGACCTCGAGCTCGCCGTCGGAGGGGAGTTCGCCCTCAAAGCCTGGAACGGGGATGTCGTTCGCGGCCGCGTCTTGATCGCCGACCCGCCTTCGACGCTGGCGGTCACCTGGCGTCCGCACGGCTTGGGGCCGGAGAGCCGCGTGACGTTACGTTTGCAGGGAGATGGCCCCGGGACGCGCGTCTTCGCCCGTCATGAAGACCTTCCCAGCGAACCGGAGCGGCGCCAGGCGCGTCGCATCTGGCGGGAGGCGCTGACCGCGCTCCGCACCGCCGTGCACGAGGGAACCGACGCGCACGCGTGGGGCGGGACGCTGCCCATGGCGATTCGCGTGCCGCTGGCGCGAAAGGCCGAGGATGTATGGCCCCTGCTGTCGACCGCGCAAGGACTGGGAAAGTGGTTGGCGGGCGTCGAGCGGTTCGACGGCGTGGCCGGGGGAGCCTTCCGGTTCGTGTCGCGGATGCAGGAGCGCGTGGGGGTGGCGCAGGGCACGATCGACACCGTGGTGCCGGAACGGCAAATCGTGATGTCGTGGGAACGGGAGGGCGAAGAGTGGGGCGGCCGTACCAAGGTCGAGTTCTCGCTGGTGGCCGACCCGACGGGGACGGCGTTGCTGATCCTTCATTCCGGGTTCGACAAGATCGCGCCGGATGCCGCGGCCGTCGCGCGACACCACTACGTCACGACGTGGCCCAAGATCGCGGCCGATCTTCGCCGCTTGGTCGCGCCGGTGGGCGCGGCATGAGGCAGCCGCCTCCCCGCCGCGCCTAGCCCCCGACCCGGAGTACGATCTTCCCCACGTTGGTCCGCCCCTCGAGCATCTTGTGCGCGATCGCTATCTCCTCGAGCGGCATGACGCGGCCCGCCTGGGGGCGAATCTCCCCCGCCACCGTCCAATTCAGGAGCGTTTCCAACACACCGCGCACCAGCACGGGATCCTCCATCAACTGGCGGAGGTTGACGCCGTGGAGCCCGACGCTCTGCTGCAGCAGGTCGAGGAATCGAATGCGCGGAGCCGTGAGCACGTACTGGATCGCGCCCAGAAGCCCGCGGCCGGACAGTCCCCCGACCCCCAGCGAGACCACGCGACCACCCGGTCGGAGCGCGCGAAGCCCTTCGCGAATGAACCGCCCGCCCACCGAGTCGAGAACGATGTCGAATGCGGGGCCGCCGTACTGTCGCTTCGCGACGCGATCGACGTGGAGGTAGCGCGAGGAGACGACGTGCTTCACGCCGGCGTGGATGAGGCGCGCGCGCTTGAAGTGGGTTCCCGCGGCGCCGGTCATCTCGAGTCCCGCCCGGCGCGCGAGATCGACGGCCGCGAGACCGACGCCGCCCGCGGCGGCGTGGATGAACACCCGCATCCCCGGCTCGACGGGCCCGGTTCGATAGAGCGACACGTAGGCCGTGCCGTAGTTGAGCGGCAGCACCACCGCGGTTTGAAACGGCATGTCGTCGGGAATGCGAATGACGCGCTCGGCCGGCGCCACGACGCGCTCCGCGTAGCCGCCGCTCGCGTGGTAGGCCAGGACGCGCTCCCCGACGCGAAAATCCTCCACGCCGGGACCGACCGCCAGGACCGTCCCGGCGCTCTCGAAGCCGGGGATGTAGGGCATGGACGGCGCCTCGGGGTAGAGGCCCTGCCGCGCCAGGACATCGGCGAAGTTCACTCCGGCCGCGCGCACGTCGATCAGGAGTTCGCCATCGCGCGCGATCGGGTCGGGCACCGTCTCGACGCGCAGCGAATCGGCGGAGCCTGGACGGCGGAGTAGAACGGCCCGCATGCGCCCCTACGCCCCGTGCATCAACCGGTGATCGTCGCGCGGCATCATGCGGCGACTATACCGGATTACCCAGGCGCACGGCGGCATCGAACACGGATCGCCACATCGCGGCGGTCAAGACCCCGGTGCTCGTGTTCTGCTGGCTGGGGTGATAGGAGTCGAGAAGCCACCCGCCCTCGGGAAGCTCGTGCGCCGCGCCGTGGCCAAAACGGGGGCGCGGCTTCACGTCGGCCATTCCCCGGGCGCGGCGCGCGGCGAGAAATGCGTCGTGCCCGATCTTGCCGAGCGCGAGCCGCACGCGAACGTCACGAAGCGCTTCGAGCTCGCGCACGAGAAAGGGTCGACACCGATCGAGTTCGGCGGGAAGCGGCTTGTTGCCGGGAGGCGCGCATCGGCCCGCCGCGGTGATGAAGACACCGTTCAGGCGAAGGCCGTCGCCCGCGCGCTCCGACACCGCGCGCGAGGCCAGCCCCTGGCGGTGAAGCTCGGCGTAGAGCCAATCTCCGGAACGGTCGCCTGTGAACATCCGACCCGTGCGGTTCGAGCCGTGCGCGCCGGGCGCCAAGCCGATGAGCACCAGCCAGGCGCGCGGATCGCCGAAGCCGGGAACCGGAAGGCCCCAGTACGTTTCCTCTTGGTAGGCTGCGCGCTTCACCGCGGCGACTTCCAGGCAGTGCCTCCGAAGCCGGGGGCAGCGCCGGCACCGGACGACCTCTTCGGCCACGACTCTGAGGGCGGTAAACGATTTCCCCCGGCCCACATGCGGGTCTGGTACCGTCATCTGTCGGCGCCGCGCGCCGGAGGTCTCACCGGCGCGGCGTCGAAAGGACCATTGGTCCAGCGGGCGTCCGCTGGCAGACTGTTTGCGTCTCTTGGAGGGATCTCGGTTTTCCATGCGCTCGCTCGTCCCGCTGTTGACCACGCTGCTCCCGGCGCTATATGCGCTTGGAGTGGCCGCTTACGCCCGAATCTACACCACCGTGGGGGCGGAGTCTGCCGTGTCGAGCAGCCACCGCTGGGGCCCGCGGGTCCTGCGCGGGGCGGTGATGCTCCACCTCATTTATATGATCTCGCGTGGCATCGCCGAGCAGCACCTCCCCTTGGCCTCCGTCTATGACTTTATGTCAGCCACCGCGCTCTCGCTCGCCGCGGTCTACCTCTATGTGGAGATGCGTCAGGGCATACGAACGACGGGCATCTTCGTCCTGCCGCTCGTGTTCCTGATTCAGATGGTGGCGTCGGCGTACGGAACCGTCTCGCCGACGATCAAGCCGACGCTGAATCCGATCTGGTTCGAACTGCACACGCTCGCGGCCGTCCTCGGCTACGGCGCATTCTTCGTCGCGGCGATCTACGGCGTGCTCTTCCTGCTCCTCTACCGGGAGATCAAGTCGAACCGACTTTCGTTCTTCTTCAATCGAATGCCCCCGCTGGAGACGCTGGGCCGGATGAACATGAGCGCCGCGAGCGCCGGCCTGGTCCTCCTGGCGTTCGCCATCTTCATGGGAATCGGCTGGGGCCGGCTCGCGGGCATGGACCTGTTCGCCGATCCGAAGACCTGGCTCACGATCGGGGCGTGGCTCCTGCTCGGGTTCGCGGTGCTCGCCTATCACCGGCTGGGATGGCGAGGCCCGCGCGCCGTCTACGCCTTCCTCGCGGGGTTCACGACGCTGCTCGTGTCGCGCGTCATCACCGACCTCTTCGTCCAGTCCTTCCACACGTTCCGGTGATCTCGATGACCGCATTCGGTTCCGGCCCGCTCGACGTCTTCTGCGTGGGACTCTCGTACCACACCTCGCCGATCGAGGTCCGCGACGCCGTCGTGCTGAACGACGAGGAAGTATCGCGGGCGATCGACGCCCTGCGCGAGCGGACCGGAGCCGCCGAGGCGATGATTCTCTCCACCTGCAATCGGACGGAGTTCTACGCGCGGGGGGCTCGCGTTCCCGACCCCGCCGCGTTCGTGGCCTCCCTGCTGCGGGAGTTGAAGGGCGTCGATCTCCAGCTGCAGGAGGCGAAACACCTCTACACGCTCCGCGAGGAGGATTCCGTCCGCCATCTGTTCCGCGTGGCGTGCGGGCTGGAGTCGATGGTGCTGGGCGAGCCGCAGATCCTGGGACAGGTGAAGGACGCCTCGGAGCTGGCGGCGCGCGTGGGCGGGGCCGGACCCGTCACGGATCGGCTCCTGGATTCCGTGCTTCGCTGCGCGAAACGGGCGCGGAGCGAAACGGCGATCGGGCGGGGACCGGTATCGAGCGCCTACGCGGGCGTGAGCCTCGCCGCCAAGGTGCTCGGAACGCTCGGCGACAAGCGCGTGCTCCTGGTCGGAGCGGGCGAGATGTCGGCGCTGGCGTGGACGCATCTGAAGGACGCGGGCGTCACGCAGTTCATGGTCGCGAACCGCACGCGCGAGCGCGGCGAGTCCTTCGCGCAGACCTATTGCGCGCGCGCCGTATCCCTCGAGGCGCTTCCGGTGGTCCTTCCGGGCGCCGATATCGTCGTGAGCGCGACGCGGGCGGAGCAGCACGTCGTCACCGAGCCGATGGTGCGCGCGGCGATGAAGATTCGTCGGAACCGCCCGCTCTTCTGCCTCGATCTTGCGGTTCCGCGCGACATCGATCCGCTCGCGACGAAACTTCCGAACGTCTTCCTTCACGATCTCGACGCGCTCGGACAGATCGTGGCGCAGAGCCTGGCGCAGCGGCGCGCCGAAATCCCGCGCGTGGAAGCGATTCTCGAGGAGGAATTGGCGCGCTTTCTCAAGTGGCATCGCTCGTTGGCGGTCAAGCCGACCGTGACGGCGTTCCGCCAGCACTTCGAGCAGGTGGCGAAGGACGAACTCGAGCGGCATCGCGGCCGGTTCCACCCGGAGGACGTATCCGCCGCGGAATCGCTGGCGCACGGGATCATTCAGAAGCTTCTCCACCGGCCGACGACGCAGATGCGAAACGCCGCGGGCGGGGACCTGGAGGCCGCCGCGCGACTGGAGGCGGTCCGTGACCTCTTCGGCATCGAGGCGGGACGGGACGAGGACCCATCGGCCGGGCAAGACCTTCCGGACGCGGAGCAGACGAAAGGAACGCATGCGGATCGGGACCCGCGGTAGCGACCTGGCGCTCACCCAAAGCCGGCACGTACGCGGGCTCCTGGGCGGGACGGACGCCGACATTCCGCTGGAGGTCATCACGACCACCGGCGACCGTTTCCTCGACGTCTCGCTCCAGCGCATCGGCGGCAAGGGCGTGTTCACGAAGGAACTCGAGGAGGCGCTGCTGGCGGGCCGTGTCGACCTGGCGGTCCACTCGCTCAAGGACCTGCCCACCGAGAACCCGCCGGGGCTGCTCGTCGCCGCGCTCCTGGTGCGCGAGGACCCGCGCGACGCGCTCGTCGCCGCGCGCGGACTCGGCCTCGCGGCGCTGCCGTCGGGGTCGCGGGTCGGCACGTCGTCGCTTCGCAGACGGTCCCAGCTCCTGGCCCGCCGCCCCGATCTCACGGTGGAGGACCTCCGCGGCAACGTTCCGACGCGCCTCAAGCGCGTCGAGGAAGGGCGCTACGACGCGGTCGTGATCGCCGCCGCGGGGCTTCGTCGCCTTGGACTCGCCGACCGAATCACCGAACTGATTGACGAGGAAATCATGCTGCCCGCGCCCGGCCAGGGCGTTCTCGCCATTCAGACGCGGGCCGACGACGAGGCGACGATCGCCGCCGTGCGACGGCTCCACGACGAGGCCGCCAGCGCGGAGGCAACGGCCGAGCGGGCGTTCCTCGCCGGTCTGGGAGGCGGCTGTCTCGTGCCGGTTGGCGCTCGCGGCCGGGTGATGGGCGATCGGCTGCGGCTCGACGGCGTCGTCGGTCATCCGACCGGACGGCCCGTGGTGCGCGACGCCGCGGTGGGCGCCGCCTCCGATGCCGCGGAAATCGGGCGCGCGCTGGCGGCGACCGTCCTGGCGCACGGAGCTCGCGAGATCCTCGCCGAAGTGCGGAGCGACGAGGTCTTCCCATGATGACAGCCGAATCGCGAAGCGAGGACGAACTGCTGCTTCAGGCGGCGGAGGCGTACGGATGGACCGCGCCCCGCGACCGTCCGTACGTGTATCTGCTGACGCGCGACGATCCAGAAGACGACCAGCTGGCCCGGGGGCTAGAACGAAACGGCTTTTCCGTGCTGCGAATGCCACTCCTGGGAACCGAGCCGGGGCGGGACGCGTCGCGGCTCGCCGGCTCGATCGCGACCCTCCCGCCGCGGACCGCGGTGGTCTGGACCAGTCGCCGCGCGGCCGAGGCGCTGACCTTCGCCCTCGGCGGAACGCTCCAGGAAGCGCTGCATGACGTCCCGCTCTTCGCGATGGGTCCCGCCAGCGCGGACCCCGTCGCGCGCGCCGGACTCGCGGTGCACCAGCCGGAAGGACCGCTGGCGGGCTCGGCCCGGGGGTTGGCGGAATTCGTCGCCACGCGGGCGGCCGTCGACGGCATCGAGCGGGTGCTCTTCCTAGCGGGAAACCGCTCCCTTCCCGACCTCCCCGAAGCGCTGGAGGCACGGAACATTCCGATCGAACGACTCGAGGTGTACCAGACGGTGTTCCTGCGTCCTTCCCTCCGGGAACTCGATCAGGCGCTGGAGGAGCGCCGGCTGGCCTGCGCGGTCTTCTTCAGCCCCTCGGCCGCCGAGGCGCTGGAGGCGGTTCTGTCGCCCGACCGGGCCAAGGCGCTTCATGCGGTTCCCGTCGCAGCCAAGGGACCCACCACCGCGTCCGCGTTGCGCGCGCGCGGATTTCGAAGCGTCGACGCGGGCATCCGTACCGTCGTGCCGCGGCCGAGCCACCCGCTCGCCTTTCTTGCGTTACACTTGATCGAAGAGACCAAACGATGACCTTTCCGATCACACGACTACGCCGATTCCGCGCCACCCCCGCCCTGCGCGCGCTCGTCCGCGAGACGACGCTGGAGCCGGGGGATCTCGTGGCGCCCCTTTTCGTTTGTCACGGCGAGAAGACCCGCCGTCCCATCGCGTCGATGCCGGGCCACGCGCAGCTCTCGGTCGACGAGGCGGTGCGCGAAGCGCGGGAATTGGCCGAGCTCGGGGTCGGGGGCGTCATCCTCTTCGGTCTCCCCTCGAAGAAGGACGCGCTTGGGAGCGAGGCCTACGCCAAGGACGGCATCGTCCCCTGGGCGCTGCGCGCCATGAAGGCGGCCGTACCGGATCTGATTCTCTGGGCCGACGTCTGCCTTTGCGAATACACCGATCACGGACACTGCGGCGTCCTGCACGGCGAACGGGTCGACAACGACCGGACGCTGCCGCTCTTGGCGCGGGCCGCGGTGGCGTACGCGCAGGCGGGCGCGGACATCGTGGCCCCGAGCGACATGATGGACGGCCGCGTCGGGGCGATCCGCCGCGCGCTCGATGAGGCGTCGCTGGCCGATACGCCGATCGTGTCCTATGCCGCCAAGTACGCCAGCGCGTTCTACGGTCCGTTCCGGGAAGCGGCCGATTCGGCGCCGCAGTTCGGCGATCGCCGCGCCTATCAAATGGATCCCGCGAACGGCGAAGAGGCGCTTCGCGAGGTCGCGCTCGATCTCGAGGAAGGCGCCGACATGGTGATGGTGAAGCCCGCGCTCCCCTACTTGGACGTCATCCGGAGCGTGAAGGACCAGTTCGGCGTGCCGGTCGCGGCGTACAACGTGTCGGGCGAGTTCGCGATGCTGAAAGCCGCCGCCGAACGGGGCTGGCTGGACGGCGAGCGCGCGGCGCTGGAGGCCCTGACCGCGATCCGCCGGGCGGGCGCGGACGTCATCATCACGTATCACGCCAAGGAGATCGCCCCCCTGCTGGGGAGGAGCCGCGCATGAGCGAAACCCGCGCCCTGCCGATCACCACCTCCAGCGACGCGCTCTACGCACGGGCGCTGGGACTCTTCCCCGGGGGCGTCAATTCGCCCGTGCGCGCGTTTCGCGCCGTCGGGGGCGTTCCCCGCTTCATCGCCTCGGCATCCGGCGCCTACCTGGTCGACGCCGACGGCAACCGGCTCCTCGACTACGTCCTGGGATGGGGACCGATGCTCCTGGGCCACGCCCACCCGCGGGTGGTCGAAGCCGTGGAGCGCCAGGCGCGTGACGGCTTCCTCTTCGGCACGAGCACGGCGTTGGAGGTCGAATTGGCCGAACGCGTGCGGCGCTTCTACCCGGCCGCCGAGCGTCTCCGCTTCGTCTCCACCGGCACCGAGGCCACGATGAGCGCGCTGCGCGTGGCGCGCGCGGCGACCGGCCGCTCCGGCTACGTCAAGCTCGACGGCTGCTACCACGGCCACGCCGACGCCTTCCTCATGAAGGCGGGCTCCGGCCTGGCGACGCTCGGCACGCCCGATTCGCCCGGCGTCCCCGACGCGGTCGCGCGTGATGCCCGGATCGCCTCGTTCAACGATCTCGCGTCGGTCGAGGCGGCCTTCGCGAAGGAGCCGGAGGCGATCGCCGCGGTGATCGTGGAACCGGTGGTGGGAAACTACGGGTGCCTTCCGCCGGCGGATGGGTTCCTGACCGGGCTGCGCGCCCTGTGCGACCGGCACGGCGCGGTGCTGATCTTCGACGAGGTGATGACGGGGTTCCGAGTCGCGCGCGGCGGCGCCTCGGAGCGATACGGGGTCCGGCCCGATCTGGTCACGCTCGGCAAGGTGATCGGCGGCGGGCTCCCCGTCGCCGCGTTCGGCGGCAGGGCCGACCTGCTCGCGCGGGTCGCACCGGAAGGACCCGTCTACCAGGCCGGCACGTACTCCGGAAACCCGGTCGCCATGGCCGCCGGGCTCGCGACCTTGGAAGTGCTGGAGTCCGATCCGGCGCTCTTCCAGCGCGTGGAGGCGCGGACCGGGCTCCTCGCCGCCGGCCTGCGCGAAATCCTGGAGCGCCGCGGGATCGCCGGAGCGGTGAACCAGGTCGGATCGATGTGGACGCTCTTCTTTGGGCCCAAACGTGTCGCGACGATGGCCGACGTGCGGTCCGCCGATCGCGAGCGCTTCGCGCAATTCTTCCGCGGGATGTTGGAGCGGGGCGTGTTCCTGCCGCCGTCCGCCTTCGAGAGCGCCTTCCTCTCGGACGCGCACCGCGAGGAGGAGATCGACCGAACACTCGAGGCGGCCGACGAGTCGCTGGGAGGTGTGGCATGACGAAGGGCTCGTCGTTGGCCCCTGCCTATCCCTTTGTCCGCGCGTGCCGCGGCGAACCGAACGAGCAGACCCCGATCTGGATCATGCGTCAGGCGGGTCGCTACCTGCCGGAGTACCGGGCGCTTCGTGAAAAGCATTCCTTCCTGGAATGCTGCCGCGTTCCCGAGCTATGCGCCGAGGTCACGGCCCAGCCCATCGAACGGTTCGGGTTCGACGCCGCGATCCTCTTCGCGGACATCCTGATTCCGCTCCTCGCCATGGGCATCCCGCTCGATTTCAATCCGGGCCCGCAACTGGGGCGCCTGATCGAATCGCGCGAGGACGTGGCCGCGCTCCGGTGGGAGGGCGTCGACGCGGGTCTCCCGCACGTCGCGCCGGTGATCCGCGGCGTCCGCGAGCGGTTGGCGGGACGCGTGCCGCTGATCGGCTTCGCCGGCGCGCCGTTCACGGTCGCCGCCTATCTGATCGAGGCGGGCGGTTCGCGCGACCTGGTGAAGACGCGCGCGTTCCTGACGCGCGATCCGGAGGCGTTCCTGTCGCTGATGGAGTTCCTGGCCGATGCCACCGCCGACTACCTGCGCGCGCAGATCGCGGCCGGCGCCGACGCGGTGATGCTTTTCGACACGCAGGCCGGCTGGCTGCCGTCCCGGCAATTCGCCGAGATCGCCGCCGCGTGGTCCGATCGCGTGCTCGCGGCGCTGCCCCCGGGGACGCCCGCGATCTACTTCGCGCTGGCGCCCTCCACCGGGCAGTTGGAGGCGTTGCGGGGCGTGCGCGCGAACGTCTTCGGTGTCGACTATCGCGTGCCGCTGCAGCACGCGCGCGCCGTGCTGGGCGATCGCCGCGGCGTGCAGGGCAACCTCGATCCCGCCGTGCTTCTGGGACCGGCGGAGGGAATCGTCACGCAAGCCGAGGCCGTCCTCCGGGAAAACGCCGGACGGCCCGGGCACATCTTCAACTTGGGGCATGGCATCCTCCCGACGACGCCGCTCGACAACGTGGCGCTGCTGGTCGATACCGTGAAGCGTTTCCGCGCCTCCCCCACGGGAGCCACACCATGAGCCATGTCGCCGCGCTGACCGCCGAGATGATGGCGAAGTACGACCGCCCCGGGCCGCGGTACACGTCGTATCCGACCGCCGTGGAGTTCCACGAGTCGTTCGGGCCGGAGCGCTACATCCAGAAGCTGGACGAGGCGTCGAAGTCCCCCGACGAGCCGCTGTCGCTCTACGTCCACCTTCCGTTCTGCCGGGAGCGGTGCACGTTCTGCGGGTGCAACGTGATCGTCACGCAGAAGCCCGGCGTCGCGGCCGCGTACCTGGACGACTTGGAGCGCGAGATCGAGATCGTGGCCAAACACCTCGGCAAACGCCGCAGCTTGGTCCAGTACCACTGGGGCGGCGGAACGCCGACCTATCTGTCCCTCGACGAAATGAAACGTGTCTGGACCGCCATCGCGAAGCAATTCACGTTCGCGCCCGGCGCCGAGATCGCGATCGAAGTCGACCCGCGCGTCACGACGAGACGCCAGGCCGAGCTCCTCAAGGAATTGGGGTTCAACCGGATTTCCATGGGCGTGCAGGACTTCGATGAACGGGTCCAGGACGCGGTCAACCGGTTCCAGTCCTTCCCCATCACGAAGGACTTGCACCTCTACATGCGATCGCTCGGATTCGAATCCATCAACTTCGATTTCATCTACGGGCTACCGCATCAGACGCCCGAGACGTTCCGAAAGACGATCGAACTGGCGCTCGAGCTGCGCCCCGACCGCGTGGCGGTCTACTCCTACGCCTTCGTGCCGTGGATCAAGGCGCACCAGAAGGCGATTCGCCTGGAGGATCTCCCGCCGCGCGACGTGAAGCTGGAGCTGTTCGGCGTGGCGTACGAGCTCTTCACCGCCGCCGGCTACCAGCAGATCGGCATGGACCACTTCGCGGTGAAGGAGGACTCGCTGGCGGTCGCGGCGCGGGAACACACGCTCTACCGGAACTTCATGGGCTATACGACGCACCCCGCCAAGGACTACCTCGGCGTCGGCGTGTCCTCCATCGGTGATATCGGCGGCGCGTTCGCCCAGAACACCAAGAAACTGAACCGCTACCGGGACGCGTTGGCTCAGGGACTGCCCCCGATCGAGCGGGGGTTCGAGCGGAACCGGGACGACGAGATCCGCCGTGACGTGATCCAGAGCCTGATGTGCAATTTCTTTCTCGACATCCGCGCGATCGAGAAGGCGTACGCCATCGACTTCGCCTCCTACTTCGCCTCGTCCCTGAAGGAACTCGACGAGGGGCCCGTGCCCCACGGATTCGTCGAGCGCTCGGCGACGTCGATCGAGGTCACGGAGCGCGGCCGCCTCTTCGTGCGCAACGTCTGCATGGCGTTCGACGCCTATTTGCAGAAGCAGGACGGACCCGACAAAACCGTCTTTTCGAGGACGGTCTAGCCCATGAGCCGACCCCCGAAGACCGGCATCCTGCTCCTGAACCTCGGCGGCCCCGACAGCCTGGAGGCCGTCCGGCCGTTCCTGATTCGGCTCTTCAGCGACCGCGAGATCATCAAGCTGCCCGGCGGCCCCATCGGACAGTTCTTCATCGGCCGGATGATCGCCTACAGCCGGACGAAGGAGGTCCAGGAGAACTACGCGCGCATCGGGGGAAGCTCCCCCATCGTCTGCTGGAGCACGCTCCAGGGCCGCGGCCTGGTCGAGCGGCTGAGGGCCAAGGGGCACGACGTCGACTTCGCGCTCGCGATGCGCTATTGGAACCCCACGACCGATCAGGCGCTGGACGAACTGGAGCGCGCGGGGTGCGATCGGCTGCTGGCCCTGACGATGTATCCGCACTACTCGATCGCCACGACCGGCTCCAGCATCGCGGAGCTGCGGCGGGTTCTGAAGCGGCGCCGTTCGACGCTCCCCCTGGAAACGATCGAGGCATGGTACGACCATCCGGCCTACCTCGACGCCATGGCGGCGCGGGTGCGCGCGGCCCTGGCGTTGGTTCCGCCGGGGAAGACGCCGACGATCCTCGTCAGCGCGCACGGGCTTCCCCAGCACTTCATCGACGACGGCGATCCCTACTGCGAGCACATCAAGGCGACGATGGACGGCATCCTGGCGCGCCTGCCGAAGCTGCCGCATGTCCTCGCCTACCAAAGCCGCGTCGGTCCGGTGCCGTGGATCGGCCCCAGCACGGAGGACATGATCGACCGCCTCGCGGCGGACGGCGTGAAGGAGATCGTGACGATCCCCATCTCGTTCGTCTCCGATCACATCGAGACCACGTACGAAATCGACATGCTCTACGGCGATCAGGCGAAGGAGCGCGGGATCACCACGTTCGTCCGCGCCGCCTCCCTGAACGACGACCCCGCCTTCCTCGACGCGATGGCCGCCATCGTGGAGCCGCACCTTCCCGCTCCCCGCGCGGCCGCCCCCGGTCACGCCGCGGCGGAAGCCGGAACCGTTCCCGCGGACCGCTGATGCGCCGCGTGGTGGTCGTCGGCGCCGGCATCGGCGGTTTGGCGACCGCGTACGCCCTGGCGCGAAACGCCGCGCACCAGGATTTCGCCCTCGAACTCACCGTGCTGGACGCCGCGCCGCGGCCCGGCGGACGCGTCCGCACGACGCGCGAGGACGGCTGGACCGTGGAATGGGCGGCGAACGCGATCCAGGGCACGGATGGCGCCGCGTGGCGCCTGGCCGAGGAGGTCGGCCTGGCGGAGGATCGCATCCCCGCGCGACCGGACGCGGCCCGGCGCTACATCGCGCGGGGCGGGCGTTTGCATCTCCTTCCGCTCGATCCCCTGTCCTTTCTGCGATTCGGGGCGCTCTCCCCCGCGGGACGGCTGCGCGTGCTCCTGGAGCCGCTCTTCGCGCGACGCGTCCTCAAGGACGAGTCGGTCCACGACTACGCGGCGCGCCACATCGGGGACGAAGCCGCAACGGCCCTGATCGGAAGCGTGGTCCGCGGCGTCTTCGCCGGAGACGCCCGAAGGCTTTCCCTGGACGCCGCCTTCCCGGTCATGCGCGAGATGGAGCGAAAGCACCGGTCGCTGGTCTTCGCCATGCTGGCCGCCGGCAAGGAGGCGCGCGCGCGGGGGAAGAAGTCGCCCGGCGCGGCGGCGGCCGCCGGGCCGGGGCGGCGAACCCTCTGGACGCTGCGCGGCGGCATGGAGTCGCTGGTCGACGCGCTGGCGAAACCGCTGGGTCCGGCGCTTCGCCTCCGGGCTCACGTTCTCGGGATCGACCGTCGCGACGGCGGGGGCTACGCGGTGCGGTTGGCGAGCGGGGAGACGGTGGAGGCGGACGCCGTGGTGCTGGCTTCCGCGCCGCGCACCACGGCGTCGATCCTTCGCGCGCTGGCCCCGGAGGTCGCCCGCGATCTCGATTCGATTCCGTCGGCGGGACTGAACGTCGTGGCGCTGGGATTCCAGCGGGAAGCATTTCGCGGCACGCCCGACGGCTACGGCTTCCTGGCCGCGCCGGGCGCCCCGCCGGAGCACGAACTGAACATTCTCGGCGCGCTCTTCGAGTCGAACCTCTTCCCCGCGCGCGCGCCCGACGGCCACGTCCTCGTCCGGGTCATGGTCGGCGGCGCCGAACGCCCCGACTTGGTGACGCGGCGCGACGATGAGCTGGTGGCCCTATCCATGAAGGCGCTGGATCGAATGGTGGGATTGAACCGCGGCCCGGAGCGAACGTGGATCATCCGCCAGGAGGATTCCATTCCCCAGTATCAAGTCGGGCATCGGACGTTGATCGGAGGAATCGCGAAGCGGCTCGATGCGACGCCGGGGATTCACCTCACGGGCAACGGATTTCGAGGGGTGTCGGTGGGGGCGTTGCTCGAGGACGCGGAGCGGGTCGCCGAGAGGGTGCTGGCGGCCAGTTAACCGGCCGGCGTGGAGCGCGCGGGGCGCTACTCCGTCGTCGTCGTGGACGCGTCGCCGTCCGCGGCGCCACGCGCCGCGGCGCGCGTCTTCTTCCGGAGCCAGAGCGCGAGCCCAACCCCGAATCCGATGGGAAGCGTGCCCATCGCGGCCGCCGTGAGCAGATAGGCGGTGTTCGCGTCCCCGCGCCCGTAGGCGCAGAAGGAACAGCCCTCGGAGATCCCCGGCGCCAGAAGCACCAGCACCGCCAGGCCCGCCGCGGCCCCCCAGCGCACCGCCGGCGCCGCGCTCAACCGCCCCACCCCGTCCACGGCTGGTAGAGAAGCAGGTAGAGAACCGGCCAAACGCCCACGACGAACAGCCAGAACATGCGGCACGCCTCCAGCCCCTCCGCGTTGCCCTCCGCGAAGCGGCCGGCGGCCGCACGACGCCAGGTCACGAGCAAGTAGATCATCGCCGCCGCGACGTGAGCCGCGTGGACGCCCACCAGGGCGTAGAACGTGGCGCCGAACACGTTGGCGTGGGTGCTGAAGCCGAACCCCAGCAGCCGGCTCCATTCGAAGCCCTGGACGATGAGGAACACCAGGCCCAGCGCCGCGGTGACGCCGAGCCAGCGCGCCGCCGCCGCCGCGCCGGAGTGGAGCGCCCCCCGCGAGCGAATCATCGCGAATCCGCTCCCCAGGAGAACCAGGGTGTTGATCGTCGTGACGCCCACCGGAAGTCGCGGCTGACCCGGCGGCGGCCAGATCGGCTGCTGCACGCGAAGCACGAAGAACGCCGCGAGCAGCGCCGCGAAGAGCATCGCCTCGGTGAAGAGGAAGAGCAGCATCCCCAGGATGGCCTGGGGCACGATCGGCCGGGGCGCCACGGGCGCCGCCGTTCCCGGCGCGGCCAGGCTACCCGCCGTAGACACGGGTGATGTCCGGATAGAGGCCGGCGAAGAGGATGCCGAGCGTGACGATGCCCGCGGTGATCGCCAGGACCACGTAGCGGGTCTCGAACTTCAGTCCCATGTAGAAGCCCGCGACCAGCGCCGCCTTCACGATCGCGATCGCGAAGATGAGCCCGACCGCGATCGCGGCGTGTTCCAGGTACGCCAGAAGGAGCGAGATGATCAGGGCCGCGAGAAGGACCGCCCAGATCGCGACGTAGTTGGGGTGCGCGTGCTCGGTGTGCGCGGTGCCGGCCATCATGCCTCCGTCAGTGCGCCAGGTAGAGGAGCGGGAAAAGGAAGATCCACACGATGTCGACGAAGTGCCAGTAGATCCCCACGTACTCGATCCGATGCGGCGCCTTTCCCTGCAGCGCCATGCCTCGGACGACCGCCATGGCGACCATCCCGCCGATGACGTGGAGCGCGTGGAGTCCGGTCATCGCATAGTAGAACGACCAAAAGAGACTCGCCACGGGGGTGAAGCCCTCGGCGATTTCGTGCCCGTACTCGAACGCCTTGATCACGACGAAGATCGTCCCCAGGAGGATCGTGGTGTAGAGGTGATGCGCGGCGCGCTTGAGGAGCCCCTGGCTGACCGCCGCGTGGGCGAGCACCACCGTGAGGCTGCTGGTCAGGAGCACGAAGGTGTTGATCGCCCCGGCCGGCGTCAGCGTGTGCTTCGCCGCTTCATTCCATTCGGGGTGGCGCAGGCGAAAGAGCAGGTAGCAGGTGACCAGGCCCCCGAAGATCACGATCTCCGATGCCAGGAACCACCAGATGCCGAGCCGGCCGGTGGGGACGGTGGTGGCCGCCCGCTCGTTCGACGGGCCGGCGACGGACGTAACGGTCGCGCTCATCGGGGTCCCCTCCTCACGCCTTCGGCCCGGTGGCGCCGGGCGCTAGATCCTGTGGCAGCCAATCCACCGTCGCGCCGGGCGCGCTGTATTCGTAGGGACCCCGGTACACCGCCGGCAGGAGCGGTCCCCAGTTGCCGTGCGGCGGCGGCGAGGGCGCGCTCCACTCCAGCGTGGTGGAACGCCAGGGGTTCGCCTCGGCCTTCTTTCCCACCTTCATGCTCGCGAAGAAGTTGATCAGGAAGGGAATCTGCGCGGCGAGGAGGCCGATGGTTCCGATGGTGGAAAGGATCTGGACCGAGTGCATGTCGCCCAGCGAGGCGAAGACGCTCGGATCGGAAACGCGCCGCGGGTAGCCCTTGAAGCCGAGCAGGAACATCGGAAGAAACGTCACGTTCACGAACAGGAACGTGAGCCAGAAGTGCACGCGGCCCATCCCCTCGTGCATCATCCGGCCGAACATCTTCGGGTACCAGAAGTAGAGCCCCGCGAACAGCGAGAAGAAGACCGGCGGGATCAGCGCGTAGTGGAAGTGCGCCACGACGTAGTAGGTGTCGTGGACGTAGATGTCGGCCGCGTGCGAGCCGTTGACGATGCCGGTGACGCCGCCGATGAGGAAGACGGCGATCATGCCGAGCGCGAAGAGCATCGGCGTGCGGAACTCCAAACTCCCCCTCCAGAGCGTCGCCACGAACGAGAAGAGCGTGATGGCGACGGGAACCGAGATCAGCAGGGTCGTGAGGCTGAACGGCGCCGCCAGCCGCGGATCCATGCCGCTGATGAACTGGTGATGCGCCCAGACCACGAACGACAGGAGCCCCGTCGCGATCGTCGCCCAGACGATCGTCCGGTATCCGAAGATCGGCTTCCGGGAGAAGACCGGCAGGATTTCCGCGATGATCCCGAGCCCCGGCAACAGGATGACGTAGACCTCGGGGTGTCCGAAGAACCAGAACAGGTGCTGGAAGAGGAGCGGGTCGCCGCCGGCGGCGGGATTGTA
This sequence comes from Candidatus Eiseniibacteriota bacterium, assembly GCA_003235575.1. GTDB lineage: Bacteria > Eisenbacteria > RBG-16-71-46 > SZUA-252 > SZUA-252 > SZUA-252. The sequence goes on from QJVW01000131.1 coordinate 22,952, forward strand.
GAAGCCGGTCCCGGCCGTCCGGTCGAGGAGGAGCATCACCGCTCCCGCCACCAGGGGCCCGACCGAGAAGAGGAAGATGATGCTCGCCGCCATCTGCATCCAGACGATGATCGGCAGGTCGAACATCTTCAGCCCCGCCGTGCGGAGGTTGATGGCGGTGGTGATGAAGTTGATCCCGCCCATGAGGAACGCCACGAGCTCCAGCGCGACCGCCAGGATCCAGAGCGGCACGCCGACCGGCGCGCCCGAGTAGGCGAGGGTCGCCGAGAGCGGCGGGTAGGCCGTCCACCCCACCGGCGAGGCGCCGCCCGGAACGAAGAACGACGCGATCAGGATCACGGTGCTCAGGAAGAAGGTCCAGTACGACATCATGTTCAGCTTCGGGAACGCCATGTCGCGGGCGCCCACCATGAGCGGGATCACGAAGTTGCCGAAGGCGCCCAGGAGGAGCGGCATCGCCACCCAGAAGATCATGATGGTGCCGTGCATCGTGATCAGCGAGTTGTAGGTGCCGGAGGAAACCGCCCCGAGGCCGGGCACGTCCTGCGTGGGATAGGTCAGGTGCAGGCGCATCGCCTGCGCCAGGAGCCCGCCCACCAGCGCCATGAACATGCCGGTGAACATGTACTGCTTCGCGATGACCTTGTGGTCCATCGAGAAGATGTAGCGGCGCCAGAACCCCTTCGGCTCCGCGTGCGCGTCGTGGCTCATGGCGTGGCGCTCCCTTCGGTCGCGACGGCGGTGGCGGCGGCGGGATCGGCGGATCCGGCCTGGGAGGATAGCCACGCCTGGTAGGCCTCGGGCGTATCCACGGTGAGCGTGCCCTTCATGACGCCGTGCGCGACGCCGCACAGCTCGGCGCAGAGGATGCCGTACGTTCCGGGCCGCGTCGGGCGGAACCACCCCGGGATCCAGCGCCCGGGGACGGCATCCTGCTTGAGACGCATCTCGGGAAGGAAGAACGAATGGAGAACGTCCGCCGCGCCGAGTTCGAAGTGGACGGTCGCGTTTACGGGGACGTGGATTTCATTCACGAGGACGAAATCGTCATCCGTGCCGAGGACGTTGTCCGGCCCCGGATGGGTCAGCGTCCAGCTCCACTGCCGCCCCTCGACGCGGATCTTCATGTCCTGGGGCGGCTGCTCGATCTTGATGCGGTCCCAGACGTGGGCGCTGGCTTGATCGATGACGATGTCGCAGAGGAAGATGAGGAAGCAGGGGATGAGAATCCAAGCCAGCTGGTTGCGCTTCTCCCCGTTCACGTACCCGGCGGGCACGCCCGGTTTCCTGCGAAAGCGGACGATCAGGTAGAGCAGGACCCCCTCCGCCAGGAGGAGCCATACCCCGGTGACCAACGTGATCATGATGATCAGATTGTCGACTTCGCCCGCGAAGGACGATGCTCCGATTGGAAACCATTGTTGCATCAGGCGTTCTCCATGTTCCAGGAACGGCCCGCGGGCACCCGCGGGCGGGCGGAATCGTGGCCGGGTAGGGATACTGCGACAATATCCCCCGATCCTCTACCCAGCGGTGGGGTCACGGAAAGGTATACCAAAGTAGTATACGGCGGGCTCGGCGCGCGGTCGTCGAATCTACCGACCTTCGTACGTGCAGCGGCTCTCGCAGGTCTCGGCCACCACGATGCGCTCCAGCGACGGAAGGGCGGGCCGGAGCCGTTCCCAAACCCAACGCGCCAGGTGCTCCGACGTGGGATTCTCGAGTCCGGGGATTTCGTTCAGGCAATAGTGGTCGAGCTGCGCGCGGATCGGCTCGACGTGGTCCCGGATGACGCCGTAGTCGAGGAACCAGCCGGTATGGGGATCGACCTCCCCCGCGACGGTCACCTCGACGCGAAACGAATGGCCGTGCATCCGCCGGCATTTGTGCCCTTCGGGGGCGTGCGGCAGGTGGTGCGCCGCTTCGAACGTGAACGCGCGGGTCAATTGGACCTTCATGGATTCCTCGCGAACGGGGCCGGCCGCGGCGGCGTCACCGGAGCCCCGACTGCTTGTGGGTTTGTGGAATCAGACGGGCGTCGGGATACCGGTCCCACGGCCACGCCTCGAAGATTCGCCGTCCGTCGCCGGCGCCGTGCTCGGGCTGAATCACGACGTCGCCCTGATAGGAGAGGGCGTCCAGCACGCGAACCGCGTCCTCCACATCCTCCGTGCCCTGAAGGACGAACTTGAATTGCCGCCGCGACGGCGGCAGCGCGGCATATCGTCGAAGGGTCGGCAGCTGCGCCGCGACGGGATCCCCGTCGAACGTGGACGCCGAGCGCCCCTTCGGCGCCACGGTCCAGAAGTCGATCGCGCCGAACAGTTCCTCGACCACGCGCGACCCGCTTGTCTCCACCGAGGACCACCACCCCGCCCGGCGCCGATCCTCCAGCAGCCACGCCAGCGACGCCTTGGGCGCAATGACCGGCTCCCCGCCGGTGAGACAGATCCGGCGTACGGCCGGGAACGATGCCACCCGGTCCCGCACCGCCTCGGCGGTCATGGTTTCGAACCGCCCAACTCCCGTGTGGGCAAGAGCTTCCGGCTGATCACACCACACGCAGCGGAGCGGGCACCCGTAGAAGCGAACGAAGACGGTTCGCTCCCCGACGTGGACCCCCTCCCCCTGGACGGAGAGAAAGATTTCGTTGACGCGAAAATCCGGAAGCGCGGGCATCGCCGGATCATACCGGTTCCGGGCCCCGCCGTCAGGCGTGAGCCTGATCCTCCGGGGGGCAGGTTGACCGGACTCGGTCCGGCCCGTATCCTCTCGGCTCGCGGTCACCTCGGCGCCCTCAGCCGACATCGGGACCGACGCTACTTGGGGAGGGATCCGGAGTCCATGGCGTTCTCGAACATTTCCGAGCTCAAGATCAACCACGAGGAGGAGCCGATCCGGCTCTTCAAGTCCGACGTGCTCGAAGCCTTCACGCACATCCATCCCGGCGTGGTGCTGCTGCTCTTCGTGCCGGTGCTCCTCTACTTTCT
>QJVW01000039.1 GCA_003235575.1 Candidatus Eiseniibacteriota bacterium
AAGAGAATCGGGCCGTGATCGGGCTCCTTCGGCACCGGAGGACCCGCGGATCGCGGCGGGACCGGACGAAAGCCCAGCCACAACCCCACCCCGCCCACCACCAGGGCGAGCACGGCCACGACGAGTACGGTTTGCGCATCCCTGCGGTTTGCCATGTCTCCTCGGCCGGTGATAGGCTCCGTGGCGCCAGCGTCCGCCGCAGACTCTACTCGACCCGGAGCCGATCGTCACCATCATGTCCTTCGCGGTGATCCTTGCCAACGGGACCCCGGCCCGGCCGGAGACCATCGCCCGGGTGCTTCAGGGGGCGGCCAGTTTCGTCTGCGCCGACGGCGGGGCGAATACCGCGCGCCTCGCCGGTCTCACGCCGGATGCGATCATCGGGGACCTCGATAGCGTGGATCCGGAGACGCTGAAACACTTTGCGCATGTCCCCCAGATCCGCGACGCCGACCCGGAGCGGACCGACACCGAGAAAGCGATCGAGTGGCTGCGGCGACGCCAAACGTGGGAGCGCATCGTGGTCCTCAGCGCCACCGCCGGCCGCCTGGACCACGTCCTCGGACATCTGTCCCTGCTCCGTCGTTACGCCGATCGCGTCACGGTGGTGTTGGAAGACGATCACGTGCGGTCGTGGTTGGCGCGCGGCGACGTGGAGCTGGATGTTCCAATCGGGACCATCGTGTCGTTCTTCGCCGCCGGCGCCGCCGCGGAGGGGGTGACGACGGAGGGACTCCAGTACGCGCTTCGGGATCATCGGATGGAGCTGGGCGTGCAGGATTCCGTCTCGAACGTGACGACCGCGCGACCCGCGCGCATTCGCGTCGCGACGGGTGAGATCCTGATCGTCGTCGTCAGCCGGCCGTAGCGGACGGCGAATCCTCGTCGGTCATCCCTGACCGCGGAACCGTGATCGTCGCGGTCATACCCTTCCCCTCGCCCTCGCTCTCGATCCGGATCGCTCCTCCCATCCCCTCCAACAGTTCGCGCACGATGACGAGCCCCAAGCCGCTCCCGCCGAAGCGACGCGTGGTGGATGCGTCCGCTTGGGAGAACTTCTTGAAGAGTCGCTCCCGTCGCTCGGGATCGATCCCGACGCCGGTGTCCTCGACCGTGATCTCCACGAACGGCGCGCCGACGGGCGTATCGACGGCGATGGCGACGTGGCCGCGGGATGTGAACTTGAGGGCGTTGCCAACGACGTTCATCAGAACCTGTCGCAGCCGAACCTCGTCCACGCGGACCTGAATGTCGGCCGGCCCGGGCGAGATCCAGAACTCGAGATCCTTGTCGCGCGCCTGGACTTCCAGCGTGTCCCCGACCTCACGCAGCAACCGCTGCAGCGGCACGTCCCGGATATCGAACGGAACCCGGCCGGCCTCGATGCGGGCGAGATCGAGCACGTTGTTGATGAGCTCGAGCAGGTGCTTGGCGCTTCGCAGCGCGTGCTCCAGAAGCTCCTGCTGTTCCGCTTCGTTCTTACAGACGCCGTCCAACACGAGGCTCATGAATCCAATGATCGAATTCAGCGGCGTCCGCAGCTCGTGCGAGGTCGTGGCGAGAAATTCGCTCTTGAGTCGATCCGCGACTCGCAGTTCCTCGACCAGATGCTCCAGCTCCTCGTTTTTCGCCTCCAGTTGCGCCTGATGCTCCGTGATGGCTTCGAGGAGGCGAATGTTCTGGATGGCGGTCCCCAACTGATAGGAGACCGCGCGCAGCAGCTCCGAATTGTGCGTGGCGAGTTTCTCGCCCTCCACGCTCAGGATCGAGACGACGCCGACGACATCGCCCGCGGCGAGGAGCGGAGCGTGGACGAGGGTCGCGATGCTTCGATCGAGAAGCTCCGACGTGATCACCTGCTCGCGGGTCTCGATGGCCCTGAGGACGCCCGGGTTGACCGCGTCCGGCTTCATGCGCGGAGAAAGGTGCAACGTCGGATGGAGGTAGGACGACGCCCCCGCCAGCGCCAGTTCCTTCCTCCCCGACTCCTCGTACCGATGGATCCAGCACGCATCGACTTCCAATCCCTCCACGATGACCTGCGCCGCGGCGCGGAGCATCGCCGCGGGATCGTGGCTGCTTCCGGTCGCGACGGTCAGGGCGGAGAGCGCGGCCAATTCGGCCGCCCGACGGCTCGATTCGTTCTCGATCCAGCGCTGCTGGCCCAATTCGATGATCGTCCCGACGTATCGCACGGCGGCCGGGTGCTCCGCGCGGCCCACGAGGGTGATCGACATCATGACCGGGCTGGCGTCCGCGATCGACGTACGCACGTCCATTTGCTCCATCCACCGGCCCGTCTCGTCGACTTCATCGAAGATCCGAGCCTCCAACCGCTCGGGCGCCTCGGCGGCCAGGAACCGATGGAGCTTCGCCCCGTGAAGGATGGCGCTGCTGAGCCCGGTCAGTTCCAGGGTGGCGGGGTTTGCCGCCACGATGGAACGGTCCGGGCCGAACAGGATGAGCCCGACGGGAGACCGCTCGAAGTGCTGAACGAGCGCTTCGCCGGTCGCGGGCTGGCGCGGGGCGATCTTCGTTGGGTGGAGTGGGTTCGACATCGGGCCCTCGGTCTCGGAACGTGGTCCTCCCGCGATGTATCGGCAAGGGCCAGGCGCACCTAGACGCGGAAGTGGGCCGCCGTTATGCTGCGCGCGGAAGCCACGTTCGCAGCGGCGTTGGGAGGGACCATGAAGAAATTGACGGCGGGGGTGGTGACAGGGCTGGTTCTCGGCGCCGTCCAGGGCGTGGTGACGGAGGCGCCGGACGCGGACGCGTTCGGCATGTTCCTCGGCGCCCTCGGGAGGGGGTCCCAGGGCGTGATCAACGGCATCCTGGTCGCCTACATGACGCGGCCGATGACGCCCCTATGGCGCGGAGGGCTGACCGGCGCCATGGTCGGCGCCGTTCTCGCCGTGGTCGCCATGGTCGCCGGGAACCCCGCGCAGCCTTGGGTGATCGCGGTGCCGTCCAGCGCCGTCGTCGGCGCGGGATGCGGGATCGCCGCGGCCAAGGTCGCGCGCTAGACGCTACGAGCCGCTCGGACCCACCGCCGCGCGCGTATACGCGTCGAGCCGGAAGTACTTCTTCATCGCGTCGCTCACCTGCTCGGTCGTCAGCGCGCGCCACGCGTCGGGCAGCGTTTCGCCGAACTGCCACCCCAGCCCCGTCGCTTCCCAGTACGCCAGGCGCTGCGCGACTTGGCGGCTCTCCTGGTTCTGCAGGTAGTGGCGCGTGATCGACTTCTCCACGGCCCGCGTTACCTCGGCCTTGGAGAGCGGCGCCTTCTGGTAGCCCGCCACGTCCTCCAGGATGCCCTTCGACGCCATGTCCCAATTCTTGGGGGCGACCCCCATCTCGTTCTGCACCGACGATTGCCCCATGCGGTCGAGCATGTAGAACCATGAGCGATAGGCGACGCCCTTTTCGTAGACGTACTTGAAGAAGATCCGGTCACCCAGAATGGCGGTCGCGATGCGAAGCGCGGGGTAGTCGGGATCGCGTACGGAGCACCCCAGCCATCCGGTGTTGTACGTGATCTGCTCCTGGTCCTTTTCCTCGAATACGGGACGAGACGTCGTGGCCGGCTCGTCGCGAATCCCTCCCACCTCGACCGGCGAACCCTTCGGAAGCCGTCCGAGCGAGGCGCGCGCCATGGCTAGCAGCGCGTCCCCATCGAAGTCCCCCGCCACGGCCACGACGAGATTCGAGCCGCAGAACATCGTTTCGTAGGCCCGGCGAAGGTCGGCCGTCGTGATCGCGGCCAGCGAGGCGGTGTCGCCGAGCGTGGTGCGCGCGTAGGGCGCCTTCGCATAGAGCATCCGAAAGAAGGCGGCGTTCGTGTACTCGAAGGGCCGATCCCCGAGGCTTTTCGCCAGTTGGATCAAGTCCTGGCGCACCGCTCGGACCTCCTTCTCCGGGAACGTCGGCTTCATCAGCACGTCGCTGTAGAGATCCCACGCCGGAGCCAAGTTCGCGGATGGCCCCTCCCAGGTGACCGTGACGAAGTCCTCATCGCCCCCGGACGTCAGCCGCATGCCGAGTTCGCCCGCGCGCTCCGAGATCTGCCGGGCCGTGCGCTTCCCCGCACCCCGGCGCAGGAGCAGCGTCGCCATGTTCGAGACGCCGCCCCGTCCCTCGGGTTCGATCCAGAGCCCGCCGCGGGCGATCGTTTGCACCGCGACGATCGGAAGCGCGTGATCCTCGCGGAGGAGGAGCGTCACCCCGTTGGGCAGGACTTCGCGGCGCGGCGCGGAGGCGGTCGCGGAACCGACGGAGCCCGATGCCGGCCACCCATCCCGCCACGCGTCCAGCATGCCGCGTACGTCGGACTCCGACGGTCCCGTCGTTCCCTCGGGCCGCACGACCGAGTAGGACGCGAGATCGGCGGCGAAGTACGTCGCCACGACCCGTTGGATGTCCTTCGCCGTGACGCCCTCCAGCAGCTTCGGCCACAGCGGCTCCACCGATGCGTCCGACAGGAGCTCGAAGCGGCACAGTCGCTCGGCCCGGCGGAACGGTGTCTGGGCGTCGAAGAGGTACCCGTTCACCAGCGCCGTCTTGTTTCGCGCCAGTTCGTCGGCGGGGACTGGCTCCGTGGCCAGGCGCTTGATTTCGTCGCGCACGATGCCGAACACGCGCGTTTCGTTCTCCGGGGGCATCGTCGTGTAGATGTGAAACATGCCCGGATCCTTCCGGATCTCGAAATCGGCGCTGGTTTCGGTGACCAGGTTCTCCCGTTGTTTGAGCGCCTGATAGAGCCGCGAGGAGGAGCCGCGCCCCAGGATCGAGGCGAGAATGGTCAGCGCCGGCGCGTCCGGACTGGCGTACGGCGGCACGTGGAATCCGTGAATCGTCCAGGTGCTGGCCGTCTTCATCGACTCGACGCCCATGCGGAATTCGGTCTGCGGCTGCTCCACGTCCCCCAGTTCGAAATCGTCACGGCCACGCTTGTACGGCGCGAACGCTTTCTCCAACTTGTCGCGAAGCGTCGCGGTGTCGAAGTCGCCCACCGCCGCGAGGACGATCTGGTTGGGGACGTACCGCTCCTCGTAGAAGGTGCGGAAGGTGGCGAGGGACGAATTCAGGATCGCGTCCTTGAGCCCGATCGTGTCCCGCTTGTACGGGTGGTCGAGGAACATGAGCCGTTCGATCTGGTAGTAGACCTTGTAGTCGGGCCGGTCCTCCCCCTGGTTGAATTCCTCCATGACCACCTGGCGCTCTTTGTCCACTTTGGCCTGGGTCAGACGAAGCTCCATCCAGGCATCCACGGCTCGCGTGAGCGCTTCGTCGAAACTGGAGGTCGGCGCGGTGAACCCGTAGCAGGTCCAGTCGTTCGTCGTATAGCCGCCGCTCTCCTCCCCGATGCGCTGCATCTCCTGGCGGAACTCCAGCTCCTTCTGTTTGGCCGAGCCGCCACGGAAGATCAGATGCTCGTAGTAATGGCTGAGACCGGAGAGCGTCGGAGTCTCCGTGCGGCTGCCCCCATCCACGAAGATGCACACGCCGACGAGCGGCTTGGCGTGGTCCTCCTGGAGAACGAGACGGAGCCCGTTCGGGAGCACTTCCTGATGGATGGGGGCGGCGGCATGCGCGGGCGCACCCGCGGAGGCGACAGCGCAGGCCGCGACCACGAACAGCGCTCGCAGCGCGCGGCGGAAAGTGGATGGCATCATTCCTCCTCGGGCGGCATGAGGCGACAACCGGCGGAACGGAGGGCCGGCCCCGCATCGCGAAGCCGGCCCTTGCGACGATGGCGGGCATCGCGCCCGCCTTGGCTATTTGCTCTGCACGATGCCGACGACTTCCCCTTCTTCCGGAAATCTGCCGACGGATTTCTTGGAGAAGACCAACGATCCATCAACGGTCACATCGAAGACTCCGCCCGATCCAGGCGTGAGCGTCGCGACGACTCCCAAATGCTGCTTCAATTCGGCCGCCAAACTGGAGGCCCGTGGCTTATAGCCTCACTCGGTGCAATAGCGGATATCGATTTCCATGGTTTCCTCCGGGGCCAACGTGCCGTGACAACCGTTCGATTGTCGGTCCCGAAGCGGGGGGTGTCAAGCCGACCCCACCTGCCCGGTTGAGATCGCCCCGCGGCCGGAATGGTTGCTTCGCCGCCCTCCCCGGAGCGCTATCGCCAGCGCGGGTCGGTAAGGTCGAACGCCACGACCCAACGCGCACTGAGCGGGGACTCGCCCGGCGGCGGCGTACCGACCCAAAGCGGCGCGTAGATCCGGACGGGACCCGCCGTCCATCCGATGCCGGCGTCGGCGAGCGTGGGCCGGTCCCGTGACGCCGCCGCAGAGCTGTCCGCGCCGACCGTGCCGACGTCGAGGAAGACCGACAGCGGCCACCGGTCGTCGCGAACCTCGATCGAGCCGGCGAGCAGACGGTCGCCCACGATCCCACGACCGACATAGCCGCGCAGCCCGCCGCCCCCTTCGGCCCAGAAGTGCTCGCTCTCCCGAAGCGGGCCGCCGGCGTTCCAATAGAAGCGATCGAGCGTCTCCAGGGGCATCGACTGCGCGGCGTCGAACAGGCGGTCCGCCGGTGCGGCCCGCCACGCGCGCGCGCCAACGATCCGCCAGGATACGTGGCGCGATGCGCGAGGGCCGAGTGCGATGGACTGCCGGAACGCGACAACGCCGCGATCGTAGCTGCGGGCCACGCCCCCGCTCCGGCGGCCCACCGCTTCGCCGTGTCGCCACGACATCTCGACCGCTTCGCTGCGTCGCGGGCCGCGCGTGCGAAGCCCCAGCGCCAATTCGGCGCTCACCGTACGCGACACGCTCGCCGCCGCGAACGCCGAGTCGGGAACGACGACGCGCGCACCATCGTCCCGATCCAGATGCTGCAGCGTGAGGCTCCACAGGCGCCATGGGCGCCGCCGGCCGCTCTCGGTGATCCAATTCGATAGCGTCACTTCCTGCCGCCGCAAGCCCGCGTCGCCGGCGGCAAGGAGCCGCACCGCGCCGCGGGCGCCCAGCTGGGGCACGCGGCGACCGTACCCGGCGCGCCACGCCAGGGATCCGTCCTCCGTTCCGACGCTGAGCCCAGCCTCGAACGACCGAATTCCGCGCGGGAAATCCTGGCTCGGAAGGTAGCGCCCATCCACCCATCCCCCGAGGCGCATTCCCTCGCGCGTTCCGTGCCACAGGGTCGGACCATAGAGGACCGTCATCGCCCGGGGGGTGGCGACATCGAAAATCGGGCTCCACCGCATGGGGGGGATCGCACCACGGCGATTGTCGAGCCGGTAGGCGTCGAAGACTTCGCTATGGGGATCGATCTCGGCGTGACTCATCCGGCGGGGGCTGTCGAAGACGACCGTGCCCTCGCGCCGGTCCGTGGGCGTCCACTTCGTTTCCCGGCTTCCGTCGTCATAGACTGCTTCGACGGGAACGGGCATGGCGATCCCGCCCTTGCGGCGGACGTGGACGGTCGTTCGCCAGCCCCCCGCCGTGCGTTCCCGCCGCACGGCGCCGAGCGCGACGTCGGGCAGGTCGGTCGTTTCGATCCAGGGGCGGATCATGGCGTCGGCCCCGGCGCCGGCCATCGCGTTCGCCGACGCGTAGACGTCGTCGGGAACGAGGTGCCTTCCCCGTCCGCACCGAAACAAATCCTTGAGGAATGCCTCGAACGTGTCCCGCCCCCACACGGCCCGCAGCGAACGGAGCAT
>QJVW01000064.1 GCA_003235575.1 Candidatus Eiseniibacteriota bacterium
TTCAGGTCCAGCAAGGGCATGAGGTGGGACGTCTGCAGAACGACTGCGGCTCGACTCGACCTTGGGGAGAATGCCCATGGCCCAGGGAACACGATGCCAGGCGCCGCGGTTCGCCGGAGGTCCCTCGAGGCGTGGCGTCGCGCTCCATACTGCCACTTAGGACGCCTTCAATTCCGCGCTTTCGGGGGGCTAGAGTCAAGCCCCCCCAAGGTACCATGGCGCGGCGTCGGGCACGGCCGCCTCACAGCCGTGCGGATTCCGCCCGTGCCTGTTCCATCAGCTTGTCGAATCGGGGATCCCCGCGGAGCACCGCCAAATAGGGGTCTCGCTCGCCCAGGAACCGGTAATTCCAGAACCCCCGCGTGACGGCGCCCTCGAGAAGCTGCAACGCCTTCTCGCGATCTCCGAGCAGGAGCCAGGCAATCGCTAGCTGCCAGGGGTACTGGAAATCGCGGTTCACCGTCTTCATCAGGTCGTCGTCGATGAGGGTCTCTACTTCGGCTCGATCTCCCTTGTGCGCATGGTACTGGGCAAGAATCAGCCTATAGAGGGGGGCAGAGACCAGGTCGGCCCTGAGCTTCCCGACGAACTTGTCCATCTCCTCCCATCGGCCGGCATGGATCAGTGCCTGGGCGTAGGAGAACGTGGAGAACATGTTGGGATCGTGATCGAATTCGCCGCGGATCGTCGCCACCGCTTCGTCGAATTGCCCTTCCATGAACAACGACCATGCATGACTGATTTTGCCGTTCGAGTTTAGCGGATCCAGTTTCAGGATTCGGAGCGACAGTTCGGAGGCTTCGGAGGTCCGGCACACGAAACTATACAGAAGCGAGCACCACCATGCCGCCTCCGTGTCCTCGGGGCTCCGGTTCAGCACGAACTGCAATTCCTCGATCGCCGCCCTGACGTCCCCCTGGAGCGACCCGGCGATAACGCCCTTCAGTCGGTGCGCATCGAGCGAGCCGGGATCGCGCCGGAGGGCCTGGTCCGCGTAACGAAGGGCATCCGCAAGCATGTCGTCCTGGCTTAGACCCGTGTTGACGAAGTTGTACGCGTTGTAGCCGAGCGCGGCCAGAATCTCCGGGTTCTCCGGCTCGATTTCGAGCGCTGCACCGAGATAGCCACGCGCGCGTTCCAGCCCCTCTTTCGTCCAGAACTCGGTGGCGTGGCGTGCGCGCAGGAAGAGGTCGTACGCGCGAGCGTCCCGGATCCCGTGCGCCTTCAACTCGGCGCCCTCCTGCACCGACAGCTTCACCTTCACCGCTTCGGCCGTCGCCAGCGCCACTTTCTCCTGGATCTCGAAGATGTCATCCATGGATCCGGTGAATCGCTGGGCCCATACCTGATCATCCGTCTCCGCCTCTACCAGCGCGGCGTTCACCCGAAGGCTGGTTCCCGCCCGCCGCACGCTCCCGGAGAGGACGTACTGGACGTCGAGTTCGCGACCCAGCGTGCGCACGTCCTTGTGCGTGCCCTTGAGTTTCATGGCCGACGTGCGCGAGATCACCCGGATCCCCTCGAGGTTGGCCAGGTCGGTGATCACTTCCTCGGTCAGCCCATCGGAGAAGTACTCGTCGTCGGCATCGGCGCCGCGGTTCTCGAAGGGCAAGACCACGAGCGAGACCTGTCCCGGCGCCGCAGCCTCCCGCCCTCCGCCCGCCGCGATCTCCTCCAGTTGGAGCCGTACGTCGCGAATGTCACGCGGGCGCTCGCCGGCATCCTTTCTCATGCATCGGCGCACGGTGTCGAGGAGGCGCGGCGGCGCGTCGGCTGGAAGGAGGGTCCAGTCTGGATCGCGCCGCAGGATGTCGGCGATGAGGTCCGACGCGGTCTCGCCGGCGAATGGCGGAGCCCCCGCCAGGCACTCGTAGAGGATGCAGCCGAACGACCAGACATCGCTACGCCGGTCCACGGTCTTTCCCCGGGCCTGCTCGGGGCTCATGTAGGCGAGGGTCCCAACGATCGTTCCCGCGGTGGTCGCACCCGCCGGCATCGAGAGCGTGGGCGACTGGGCCAGATCACCGGACTGCTCCGGCGCCGTCTCGTCCCTGGCCAGGCCGAAGTCCAGAACCTTGGCCACCCCGGAAACGGTGATCATGATGTTCGCGGGCTTGAGATCGCGGTGCACGATGCCGCGCTCGTGCGCGGCCTCGATCGCGCCGGCGATCTGGATCATCGTGGCTAGCAGCTCCCGAAACGGCAGCGGCTCCCGGCCCAGGCGGGCGGCGAGCGTCTCGCCCTCGACCAACTCGAGCACGAGGTGGGGAGCGTCCCCGGTCTCTTCGAGCCCGTAGATGGATGCGATATTGGGATGGTTGAGCGCCGCCAGTGTCTGCGCCTCGCGCATCAGGCGCGCCAGTCGGTCCGCATCCGCCGCTAGCGAGGCGGGTAACGACTTGATCGCCACGTCCCGTCCCAGACGGGTGTCACGGGCGCGATACACCTCGCCCATGCCCCCGGCACCGAGGGGGCCGACGACGACGTAGGAGCCTATGCGGGAACCGGTTGTGAGCGACACGGGGCGAGTCTACCGGAAACTCGTGCGCGGCGATAGCCGGTCCGCCTTACCCCTTATTCGCGGTTCCTCCGCTGTTACCGACCGCCGCGCGGATACCGGCGAGGTGGTGAAAGGCATGGCGGACCGCGTGGTCCTCGAGCATGAACTGGCAGGTGAGTGGGGCGCCGCTGTAGAGCGAGTTGGGCGCGACGAGATCGAGCGCGTCGTCGTTCATGGCGCGGATCGCGCCAGCCGCGGCCGCGGCGTTGGCGCGAAGCAGCGCGAGCGTCTCCTCCTTCGTGACCTTGTCGTTGTCGCGGGCGTGCGTGGCGTTCAGGGCGTGCACGTCGTCCCAGGTCACGTCTGTGATGGCGCCACCGGCCGCGAGCTTCTGGGCGAGTTCGATTTCGAGCGGGTAGATGCTGGCGACGTGATGAACGACGACGCCGACCTTGCGGCCGTCCTTGGGCAGCCGGGTCTGCCAATCGGCGTCGGAAAGCCTACTGGCGAAGTCGGCAAGCGCGCCGGCTCCCTTCTCGAGTGTGGCTGCGAGCGCCTCGGTGCGAGGATTCATGAACGGGTCTCCTGAACGATTGCCTCACGCACCATGCGTGAGGTGTCCTGTATGATGCGTCACGCGCCGCTTCGGCATGCTGCAGCGCGTCCGAGAATTCTAGCCGTCCGTCCGGGACTCCGGGGGCGACCCGGCCCCGGGTCGCATCAATGCCAGGGTCAAGACGTCGGCGCCGGGCTCTTCCACGTCCAGTCCCGGACCTCCGGCATGTCCTCCCCGTGCTTCCGGATGTACTCTGCGTGCTCGATCAGCTTGTCCCGGAGCTTCTGCTTCACGTAGATCCCCTCGTCCCCGGTCTTCGGCAGGCGATCGATGGCGTCCATCGCGAGGTGGAATCGATCCAGGTCGTTCAAGACCGTCATGTCGAAGGGGGTGGTGATCGTCCCCTCCTCCTTGTAGCCGCGAACGTGGAGGTTGTCGTGGTTCGTGCGGCGATAGGTCAGCCGGTGGATCAGCCAGGGGTAGCCGTGGAAGGCGAAGATGATCGGTTTGTCCCTGGTGAACAGGTCGTCGAAGTCCTTGTCGCTCAGCCCATGGGGATGCTCGGACTGGGGCTGGAGGCGCATCAGGTCGACGACGTTCACGACGCGAATCTTCAATTCGGGCAGGTGCTCGCGAAGAATTGAGACGGCGGCGAGGGTCTCCAGCGTGGGCACGTCGCCGCAACAGGCCATGACGACGTCGGGCGCCGCGCCCCGGTCGTTGCTCGCCCACGGCCAGATGCCGATTCCCTTGGTGCAGTGCTTGACGGCGGCCTCCATCGGCAGCCATTGCGGCGCCGGGTGCTTCCCCGCGACCACAACGTTGACGTAGTGGCGGCTGCGGAGGCAGTGGTCCACGATGGAGAGGAGACAGTTCGCGTCTGGCGGAAGGTAGACGCGGACGATTTCCGCCTTCTTGTTCACGACGTGGTCGATGAAGCCCGGATCCTGGTGCGTGAACCCGTTGTGGTCCTGGCGCCACACGTGCGAGGCAAGGAGGTAGTTCAACGAGGCGATGTCCCGCCGCCACGGCAACTCCGACGTGACCTTCAGCCATTTGGCGTGCTGGTTGAACATCGAATCGACGATGTGAATGAACGCCTCGTAGCAGTTGAAGAGTCCGTGCCGGCCGGTCAGTAGGTACCCCTCGAGCCAGCCTTCGCATTGATGCTCGCTCAGCATCGAATCGAGCACCCGGCCGGTCGGGGCGAGAAACTCATCGTTCGGGAGGGTCGCGGCGTTCCATTGGCGCTGGGTCGCCTCGAAGAGCGCCCCCAGACCGTTCGACATGGTCTCGTCCGGTCCGAATACGCGGAAGTTGCGCTGGTCCTGGTTCCGCTTCGCGACGTCGCGCAGGAAGGGCCCCAGGACGCGCGTGTCGCCGATCCCCGGCGTGCCCGGCGCGGGGACATCGACAGCGTACTCCCGAAAGTCCGGCATCCTCAGATCGCGAAGCAGCATGCCGCCGTTCGCATGAGGATTCGCGCCCATGCGGCGTATCCCCTTCGGCGCGAGATCGGCCAGTTCGGCCTTCAGGCGCCCCGTGTCATCGAAGAGCTCCTGGGGCTTGTAGCTCCGCAGCCACTCCTCCAGAAGTCCAAGGTGATGGGGATGTCTGGCCGGGTGTAGCGGCACCTGATGCGACCGGAAGGTGTCCTCGACGGGCAGGCCGTCCACCACCTTCGGTCCGGTCCATCCCTTGGGAGACCGAAGGACGATCATGGGCCATCGTGGCCGGGGCGTCTTGGAATTGGCTCGCGCCTCGCTTTGAATGCGCCGGATATCCGCCACGACCCGATCGAGGGCATCGGCCATCAGGCCGTGCATCGTCATCGGATCGACGCCCTCGACGAAGTACGGCGTCCAACCGCACCCCAGCATGAATTGCTCCAGTTCCTGGCGCTCCATGCGCGCCAGGACGGTCGGGTTCGCGATCTTGTAGCCGTTCAGATGGAGGATCGGCAAGACGGCGCCGTCGGTGGATGGGTCGAGGAACTTGTTCGAGTGCCAGGCCGTGGCGAGGGGGCCGGTTTCCGCCTCCCCGTCCCCTACGACGCAGGCGACGACGAGATCGGGGTTGTCGAACACGGCGCCGAACGAGTGGCTGAGCGAGTAGCCCAGTTCCCCGCCCTCGTGAATCGAGCCCGGGCACTCCGGCGAGGCGTGGCTGGGAATCCCGCCCGGAAAGGAGAACTGGCGGAAGAGCTTCCGAACGCCCGCCTCGTCCTGGGTGACGTCCGGATAGATCTCGCTGTAGGTCCCCTCCAGGTAGGTGTTCCCGACGACGGCCGGACCGCCGTGCCCGGGGCCGGATACGAAGATCATGTCGAGATCGTGGCTCTTGATCGCGCGGTTCAGGTGCGCGTAGATGAAGTTCTGTCCCGGCGTGGTCCCCCAGTGACCGAGCAACATGGGCTTCACGTCCGCGAGCGAGAGTGGACGTCTGAGGAGAGGGTTGTCGTAGAGAAAGATCTGGCCCACCGAGAGGTAGTTCGCGGCTCGCCAGTAGGCGTCTATGTTCCGTAGGAGGTCGGATGCTTCCCCCGGCCCACCCCGCGTCGATTCCTTCCGAGCATCCGTCGCACGAGCGCTGCCTGCCATGGTTTCATCCTCCAATCGTCGTCCCCTGTGGATCCGAGTTCCCACGGGGGCAACGTCCCAGTCTCCAACACCCTTGTGTCGAGCGCAAGGGAGCCTCCGGGCGCCCCTGGTTGCCGCCCGAAATCGAGCGTGCTACCGTTATAGGTAACGACGTTCTACCGAGGAGGAGACCCATGCCGCGCTTTCTCATCGAAGTACCCCACGAATCGGAGACCATCGCGTGCGCGCGCGCCATCAAGGTGCTCCTCCAGACGGGATCTCATTACCTGACGCACGCGGATTTCGGCTGCAGGGACGGGGATCATCGCGCCTGGATCATCGTGGAGTGCGATACGAAGGAGGAGGCCAGGGGAACGGTTCCCCCTCTCTATCGGGATGGGGCGCGGGTCGTCGGCCTGAACAAGTTCTCGATCGAGGAGATCGACGATCTCCTCAAGCATCACGACGCGTAGGACCTGAAGGCGCCCCGGTGTTCCGCAGGCGCCCGCCGGATGGGGCGAAACTCCGCCCGGCGAAAGGATGGCTCGCCATGAAACGCTTCCTGCTCTGCTCCACGACGCTGCTTCTCGCGTTCCTCGTGTTCACCCCCGACGCATCGGCGTTCGGCTGGAAGGACGTCGTCAAGATGCAGCGCGCGGGGGTCGCGGACTCGCTGATCCTACAGAAGATCGAGTACAGCGGAACGACGTTCCACCTTGGCGCCGACGAGATCGAGGAATTGATGGCGGCCGGGGTCTCGGACACGGTGATCTCGGCGATGCTGCGGACCGAGGCGGAGGAAGGCGACGAGGACGACGACTACGACTATGGCTATCGCTACCGTTACGACGACGGGTACTACGCCCACCCGTACTACTACCCGCGCCGCCTCTACGTCGGGTTCGGCCTGGGATACTACGGACCGTTCCCCCGCTACTACTATGACGACTATTACTACTATCCGCGCTACCGGTCCCGCTACGGTCGCGTGATCTATCGGGGGCATCGCGGCCCCTCCACGCACCGGTACCGCACGCACACGCGGTCGCGTTCCTATTCGGGGTACCGCGTGCGGTCCGATGGCGCGTCGCCCACACGCTACCGGGGCACGGTGGGACCTCGAAGCACGTCCGGGCACCGCACGACGTCGCCGGTCCGCACGCGCGGGGGCGGGACGTCCGGGCCAAGCACCTCGCGAAGGCGCTAGGCGCGCCGTTCGAGCAACGCCATTCCTCCGGCTCCCCGCCGCCCGAACGATTCGTTCCAGCGGCTTAGTCGGCCTCTACCTTCCTGCGCAGGGCTGCGATCACACGTGAGACGTGGTGCGGCGAGCGCGTGTTCCGCGCGAGGACGGCGTGGAGCGCGGGGACCACGAACAGCGTTAGCCCCGCGGAGATGGTGACTCCGAAGACCACGACGATTCCGATGGGCCGCAGCGACTCGGATCCCGCCCCTGAGGAGAGCAGGAGCGGCAACGCGCCGAACGTGGTGCAGGCGCTGGTCATGAGAATCGGGCGAAGGCGAATCACGGCGGCGTTCACGAGGGCGTCGTTGAACTCCTCCCCCCGGTCCCGCAACTGGTTCGCGAACTCCACGATCAGCACGCCGTTCTTCGCGGCCAACCCGATTAGGAGAATGCATCCGATCTGACTGAACACGTTGATGCTGGAGCCGTACACGAGGAGGCCCAGGATGGCGCCCGTGAGGGCCAGCGGCACCGTGCTCATGATCGTCAGGGGATGGATGAAACTCTCGAACTGCGCCGCCAGCACCAGAAACACGATGATGAGGGCCAGCGCGAAGATAAAGTAGAGGCTGCTTCCGGTTCGCAGAAACTCGCGCGAGGCCCCGTCCCAACTGATGCGGGCGGTGGGCGGAAGCTCGGCGTGCGCCCGGGCGCCGAGTCGATCGACCGCGGTGCCGAGGCTCACGCCCGGAACCAGCCCCGCTT
>QJVW01000041.1 GCA_003235575.1 Candidatus Eiseniibacteriota bacterium
CATCGAGGAGTGCCGGGCGCGCGCGAAAGAGTGCGCGGGGCTCGTGAAGCCGGTGGTGACGTAGGCGCCGACGCGCGCCGGGCGTTCCACCCCCAACGACAAAGCCCCCGATTTGCATCGGGGGCCTCGCGTGGCGCCGGTTTCGGGGGAGGACGCTCAGGTACCTCCAGCCGAATTTGGCGACGCCAGTTTTCCTGATCTGTCGAACTCGATCCCGGGCCGCCGGCGGCCCGCGACCCTTATCCCATCATACCGCCCATGCCGCCACCCGGCGGCATCGGCGGGGTATCGTCCTCTTCCGGCACGTCGGTCACGATGGCTTCGGTCGTGAGAAGCAGCGACGCGATGCTGGCCGCGTGCTGCAGCGCGGAGCGCACGACCTTGGTCGGATCGACGATGCCCGCCTCGACCAGATCCACGTACTCCCCGGACGCCGCGTTGTAGCCGGCGGAGCCCTTCTGGCGCTTGATCTTCTCGACGACGATCGAGCCTTCGGCGCCGGCGTTCGCCGCGATGGTCCGCGCGGGGGCTTCCAGCGCCCGCGACACGATATCCCGGCCCGTGCCCTCGTCTCCCGTCGCCTCGTACTTCGACAGGACGCCCTGCGCGCGCAGGAGCGCCACGCCGCCGCCGGGGACGATTCCCTCCTCCACCGCCGACTTGGTGGCGGCCAGGGCGTCCTCGACGCGAGCCTTCTTCTCCTTCATCTCGACTTCGGTCGCGGCGCCGACATGGACCACGGCCACGCCGCCCGAAAGCTTCGCCAGGCGCTCCTGGAGCTTTTCCTTGTCGTAGTCGGAGGTCGAATCCTCGATCTCACGCTTGATCTGGTCGACGCGGGCCTTGATGTCGGCCTTCTTGCCGGCGCCCTCGATGATCGTCGTGCTTTCCTTCTCGATCACGATGCGCTTGGCCCTGCCGAGATCGCTCAGCACCGCGTTCTCCAGCTTGAAACCGGCTTCTTCGGTGATGAGGCGGCCGCCGGTGAGGACGGCGATGTCTTCCAGGATGGCGCGGCGGCGGTCGCCGAAGCCGGGGGCCTTCACGGCCGAGACGTTGAGAATCCCGCGCAGTTTGTTCACGACCAGCGTGGCCAGCGCCTCACCCTCCATGTCCTCCGCGATGATCAGGAGCGGACGGCCCGTCTGCGCCACTTTCTCCAGCACCGGCAGGACGTCCTTGATCGCGGCGATCTTCTTGTCGTGAATCAGGATCGCCGCGTCCTCCAGCACCGCCTCCATGCGCTCCGGATCGGTGATGAAGTAGGGCGAGAGGTAGCCGCGGTCGAACTCCATCCCCTCGACGACTTCCAGCGAGGTGTCGAGGCTGCGGGCTTCCTCGACCGTGATGACGCCGTCCTTGCCGACCTTGTCCATGGCGTCGGCGATCAGCGTGCCGATCTCCGCGTCGTTGTTCGCCGAGATCGTCGCGACCTGCGCGATTTCGTTCGGGGTCTTGATGGCCTTCGACTGCTTCTTGAGGTCGGCCACGACCGCGCCGACGGCCTTGTCGATGCCGCGCTTCAGGAGCATGGGGTTCGCGCCGGAGGCGACGTGGCGCAAACCTTCCCGAACGATCGACTGCGTCAGGACGGTGGCGGTGGTGGTGCCGTCGCCCGAGACGTCCTGCGTCTTGGTGGCGACTTCCTTCACCATCTGCGCGCCCATGTTCTCGTAGGTGTTCTCGAGCTCGATTTCCTTGGCGATCGTCACGCCGTCGTTGGTGACGGTCGGGGCGCCGAATTTCTTGTCGAGGACGACGTTCCGGCCCTTCGGGCCGAGCGTGACCTTCACCGTGTTCGCAAGCTTGTCCACGCCGCGCTGTAGCGCTTCGCGCGCGGCGGCGTCGAATAGAAGCTGCTTCGCCATCGTTACGGATACCTCCTTGCGGTGGAAGGCGCGCGGCCGCTTCGGGCGCGCGTTGGCACTTAAAGGGCGAGAGTGCTAGCCCGGCTAGACTATCCGAATCCGGCGGGCGGGCGCAAGGGTCATCTCCGGCTGAACCGCCGGGATGGGGCGGCGCGAGGTGACCGCTAATACACTGTAACTATGTATCTTACGAGCGTTTGCGACCGGACTTGCGCCGCGCGTGAAGCGCCCGCAGGCCATGCAGCGTGAGATCGACGTCCACCTTGTCGATCGTCTCCGAGTAGGCGGCGATCGCCTCGGCCAGGCCTCCGGTCGCGATCACCGTGGGGCGGATCCGCTCCTCCTTGGCGATCCGGCGCACGATGGAATCGACCTGACCGACCGCGCCGTAGAAGACCCCCGATTGAAGGCTCTCTTCGGTCGTCCTGCCGACGACGCGGGCGGGCGGGCGCAGCTCGAAGGAGCCGAGACGCGCGGCGCGGCGGATCAGGTTCTCGGCGCCGGTGACGACGCCGGGGACGATGACGCCCCCGCGGTACCGCCGGCCCGTGAGAACCACGTCGAACGTCGTGGCGGTGCCGAAGTCGACGATGATCGCGGGCGCCTTGTAGCGCTCCAGCACCGCGACGGCGTTCGCGATCCGATCCGCGCCGACGGCCTCGGGATCGAGGTATTCGATGGCGAGGCCGTGCGCGACGCGCGACGTCACCTCGAGCGGCTCGGCGCGCGTCAGGCGGCGCGCCGCGTCCGCGAAGCGGCGCGTCTGCGCGGGAACGACCGACGCAAGCACGACGTCGCACGCGCGTCCCCGCTTCATCTCCGGAAAGACCTGGCTCAGAAGCAGCGCCACCTCGTCCACCGTGCGGCGCGCCTCGGTGCTCACGCGAAACGTGCGCGCCAGCCGCTTTCCGGAGAAGAGACCCAGCGTGACGTCGGTGTTGCCGATATCGATGGCCAGAAGCATCGGACCTCCCGGGCTAACCCCAGATGGTGGGCTCGTCGGCGCGCCGGCCGCGCACCCGCCACAGGATCCACGACAGGAACACGCTCAAGAAGTAGAGCACGATCAACGGGGCCGCCAGAATCAGCATCGACGGCCCGTCCCCCGGCGTGATCACGGCGGCCCCGAGCGCAATGAAGAAGATCGCGTGCCGCCATCGGCGGGCGAGAATGCGCGGCGACACCAACCCGAACCACGCGGCAAGACAAAGGACGAGGGGCATCTGGAAGAGAAGCCCGCAGCCCGCGGCCAACTTCACCGAGAAATCGAGCAGCGACGAGACCGAGACGCGCGCCTCCATCTGGGCGGTGGCGAAGGAGCGGAGCATGCCGACCATGGCCGGCAGCAGCAGTTCCAGCGCGAAGATGACGCCGCTGTAGAGGAGGAGCGCGGAGGCCATCATCCAGGGAATCGCGAAATGGCGCTCCGTTTTCTTGAGCCCCGGCGCGACGAACCACCACGCCTCCAGCAGCACGTAGGGCACCGCCACCAGCCCCCCCGACCAGAGCGCGACCTGCATCCTCGTCGAGAACGCCTCTCCCGGCGTGAGGGCCAGGGCCCGCTCCCCATGAAGCAGGTGCCCGATCAGCGCGTCCAAAAGGCGGTCGGAGAAGAACCACGCCACGGCGATGAGGATGATCGCGACGATCCCGGCGCGGCCGATGGCACGGCGCAGCTCGTCGAGATGCTCCAGGAACGACATCGCGCGTTCCTTGGCCGTGGGGGCGTGTTCCGGGGCGGCGTCTTCGGGCGTCACTTCAGGAGCGCTCGCAATTCTTCCAGGAACTGGTTCAGATCCTTGAAGTGCCGGTACACGGATGCGAACCGAACGTACGCCACCTCATCCAATTGATGGAGGGCGGCCATGACCCGTTCCCCGATCTCGCTCGAGGCGACCTCCTCGTTGCCCAATCGCACGAGGTCGGCCTCCAATTGGTCCACGATCGCATGGATCTTCTCGGCCGGAATGGGCCTCTTCTCGCAGGCGCGGAGCAGTCCGTTCAGGATCTTCTCGCGGCTGAATTGCTCCCGGCGGCCGTCCTTCTTCACGACGAGAAGCGGCGTCGTCTCCACCGTCTCGTAGGTGGTGAAGCGGCGATGGCACTGAAGGCATTCCCGGCGCCGGCGAATCACCTGCCCTTCCTTCGCCGAGCGCGAATCGATCACCTTGTCCTCGAGGTGATTGCACGACGGACATTTCACCGATGCGACTCCTTTGGCTCGAGCGCGACGTCGCCGGCGGCCAGCGTGTGCACCGCTCCGGCGGCATCGCGAATCCGCACCGCACCGCTTGGTTCGTACCCGTCCACGGTCCCGGTGACGCGACGGTCGCCCATCGCGACGGTGAGGGGCGTGCCCGCGGCGGCGAGCCGGCCCGCAACGCGCGCCCACAGACCGTCCGCGTCCCCGGCGGCGGCCAGCGAAACATAGGCATCGTACCGCGAAAGGACCTCGCGCAGCACGAGATCCGGCTCGAACGACTTCCCGCCCGCGGCCATGCGAAGCGAGGTGGCGATCGCCCGGATCGCCTCGGGCCAGGCCCCGGCATCCTGGTTCACGTTGATCCCGAATCCGACCACCAGCGGCGGCGCGGCGGTCGCGCCCGGGCCGCGCGTCTCGGCGAGCACGCCGCAGAGTTTGCGTCCATCGTGTCGCACGTCGTTCGGCCACTTGACCTCGAACGACGCCCCCGGCACGAGACCTTCGCCCGCCTCCGCCACCGCGCACGCCATCGCCATGCCGAGAAGCGGGTAGCGGGCGAGGGGAATCGCCGGACGGAGGAGGACCGAGGCGAGCGACGAGGCGCCGGGCTCGTCCCACCACGTCCGCCCCATCCGGCCGCGTCCCGCGGTCTGATGGCCGGTCGTGATCACGAGGCCCTCGGGGGCGCCCTCCGCCGCGCGGCGGAATGCCTCGTCGTTCGACGAGGGCAGCGACGCGTGGCGCTCGGCGGGAACGCCCCGGAACCGGATCGGCGGATTCGAAACGACGTCAGGCACGCGACGCGGTCCCCTTCCCGATGGAATCGACGAGAAGCGACAGGTCGAGCGCGGGCGCGGAGTGGGTCAGGGCGCCGACGGAAATGAAGGACACGCCGGGTAGGGCGAACTTCCGCACGTTTTCGAGGCGAATGCCGCCGGACACCTCGATCGCGGGTTGCTGTTTCAAGGCGCCGCCCACGCGCCGCAGCCGCGCCACGACCTCGGCGACGCCCTTCGGGGTGAAGTTGTCGAGCAGGATGCGATCCACATCCAGCCCGGCGGCTTCCTCCGCCTCCGCCTCGGTGCGCACCTCGACGACGATCGGCAGCTCCGTCTTGGCCCGGCGGACGCACGCCACGGCCGCGGAGATGCTTCCGGTCGCCGTCACGTGGTTTTCCTTGATCAGAACCTCGTCGAAGAGACCGTAGCGATGATTCGTCGCCCCGCCCGCCCGAACCGCCAGCTTCTCCAACATGCGGAGTCCCGGCGTCGTCTTTCGCGTATCGAGGATCGTCACGCCGGTGCCCTCCACCGCGCGGACGAAGGCGCGCGTAGACGTCGCAATTCCTGAGAGGCGCTGGAGGAAGTTCAGCGCGACCCGCTCCGCGCTGAGCACGGCGCGCGCCTTGGCCCGGATGTCGCAGACGCGCGTGCCCGGCTTCAGGGCGCCGCCGTCCTCGACGTGCCACTCGATCGTGGCGCCTTGATCGAGTTCGTGAAAGGCAAGCGCCGCGGCCACGCCGCCGGCCAGGACCCCTTCGGCGCGCGCTTCGATGTGCGCTTGCGCGGGCGTGTCGGGATCAACGACGGCGTCGGTCGTCGCGTCCCCGCCCCCGAGATCCTCGGTCAGGGCGAGCCGGACGAGCGGCAGCACGATCATGTCGAGGCGCACCGGGTTTCTCCTTTCCTGCCATGAGGCGCATTTCGTCCAACCGGTCGCGGAAGACGGCGGCCAGCTCGAACTCTTCCCGCGTGGCGGCCGCGAGCATCTCGCGCTCCAGGTACTCCATCAGCGCCTCGGGGGCCAGGTTGGCCGCGGAGGCGGGAATCACCTCGTCGCCGCCGAGCGGCGCGGCGGCGTCGGCCACCGCCGTGGAGAGCATCACTTCCTCGATCGACTTGATGATCGTCGCCGGGGTGATTCCGTGCTCCTGGTTGTAGCGCAACTGGACCTCGCGCCGTCGGTTCATCTCCTCGATGGCGCGCGTCATCGCGCCGGTCATGCGATCGGCGTAGAGGACCACTTCCCCCCGCACGTGACGCGCCGCCCGGCCCGCCGTCTGGATCAGCGACGTCTCCGAGCGGAGGAAGCCCTCCTTGTCGGCGTCCAGGATCGCGACGAGCGAGACCTCGGGCAGATCGAGACCCTCCCGGAGCAGGTTGATCCCCACCAGGACGTCCACCTTCTGGAGGCGCAGCGCCCGCAGGATCTCCATGCGCTCGATGGTGTCGATGTCGGAGTGGATGTACCGCACGTTCACGCCCGCCTGGAACAGGTAGTCGGTCAGGTCCTCCGCCATCCGCTTCGTCAGCGTGGTCACCAGGGCGCGTTCGCCCGCCTCGACGCGCTTCCGGATCTCCTCCAGCAAATCGTCGATCTGACCCTTCGTCGGGCGCACCGACAGGATCGGGTCGATCAACCCCGTCGGCCGGATGATCTGCTCCACCACGACGCCCTGGGATCGCTGCAACTCGAGCGTGCCGGGCGTCGCGGACACGAAGATCGTCTGGCCGATCAACGACTCGAACTCGTCGAACCGAAGCGGCCGGTTGTCGAGGGCCGAGGGAAGCCGGAACCCGTGGTCCACGAGCGTCTGTTTTCGGGAGCGGTCCCCCTCGTACATGCCGCCGATTTGGGGAAGCGTGACGTGCGACTCGTCCACGATGAGGAGAAAGTCCTTCGGGAAGTAGTCGAGGAGGCAATGGGGACGCTCGCCCTGCGCGCGACCCGAGAGCGGGCGCGAGTAGTTCTCGATCCCCGGGCAGTAGCCGATCTCCCGGAGCATCTCCAGGTCGTACTCGGTCCGCATCTTCAGACGCTGCGCTTCGAGCAGCTTCCCTTCCCGCTCGAAGAGGGCGAGCCGCTCCTTCAACTCCTCGCGGATCGCCCGCACGCCCTCCTTCAGGCGCGTCGGGTGGGTCATGAAGTGCTTCGCCGGGTAGATGGCGGCGATGCGCACGGACTGCTGCTTCTTCCCCGTCAGCGGGTCGATGATCGAGATGCGGTCCACCTGATCGCCGAAGAGCTCGATGCGGAGCGCCGTCTCCTCATAGGCGGGCTGCACCTCGATCACGTCCCCGCGCGCGCGAAACGTCCCCCGCTTCAACTCCAGATCGTTTCGCGTGTACTGGCTGTGCACCAGCTGTCCGAGAATCGATTCGCGCGTGTGCGTCTCTCCGGTCTGCACCAGGATCATCTCGCGCCGAAAATCCTCCGGCGCGCCGAGGCCGTAGATGCACGAGACGGAGGCCACGATGACGACGTCCCGGCGCTCCAGCAGCGCGCTGGTGGCCGCCAGACGGAGCCGATCGATGTCGTCGTTGATCGAGGCGTCCTTCTCGATGTAGGTGTTCGTCTGCGGAACGTAGGCCTCGGGCTGGTAGTAGTCGTAGTAGGAGACGAAATAGCCGACGGCGTTGTCCGGGAAGAACTGCTTGAATTCCCCGTAGAGCTGGGCCGCCAGCGTCTTGTTGTGGGAGATCACCAGCGTCGGCCGACCCAGGGCCGCCACGACGTTCGCCATGCTGAACGTCTTTCCCGACCCCGTGACGCCGAGCAGCGTCTGGAACCGGTCGCCGCGCCTCAACCCTTCGACCAGCTCGCGAATCGCCTGCGGCTGATCCCCCTGGGGTTCGTAGGGCGCGTGGAGCCGAAACGACGCCGGCGTGTCCGGATCGTCCCGGACGAGCAGCGCCCGGGGGCGCGGGGGCTCGGGCGGCGGCTCGGCGCCCGGCTCCGGCGGCCGCCGATCGGATGGGCTCACGTCTTGGTCCGGATCGTATACGTCACCACGACCGGCTTCTCCGGCGCGCACCGCGCGGAGAACTCGATCGTCGTGGCGTCCTTCTTCTTCGCGGGTAGGCTCGACGTCACGATCTCCCAATCTCCGCCCGCGTGCTCGACGACGAGCACGTCGATCGGCTCCTTCTTGTGATTGCGGAGCGTGATCTCGAAGGAGGCCTCGGTCAGACGCGGCGTGATCTTCTTGTAGTCGGTCTGCTTCCGCTCCACGCCGACGTCGAACGCGTTGCCGACGCTCACGCGCACCGTTTCGTTCTTCGGCGTGTGCTTGATCCGATCCTCGCCCGCCAGTTCCAGGGAGCCGTCGGTATCGCGGTGGAAGACGCGCACGACGCCTTCGGGGAGCGGCATCCCGAGGCCCGCGGCGGAGGCGTTCTCGAACTCGATCGTCACCAGGACATTGTCGTTGTCCCGGGCGGCGTCGTAGGTGAACCGCTTCGCCGCCTTCACGCCGGCGGCGTGCAGCATGCCGACCTGTTTCACTTCGTTGTTGGACAGCGTCGCGCGCAACGGGACCTCGTAGAGGTGGTACTCGAAGAAGGCACGCTCCGCCATCGCTTCCGAGGCGATGGAGGCGCGAAGCGCCATGTCGCCCTTGAAGATCGGGCGCGGCTGCGGCGCGCGGTGGATGCTGCCCGCCACCAGCTTGATCTTCGCGTCGTCGTACGTCGCGCCGGATCGGTTCTCCACCGACGCCCACCCCTGGAGATCGAGGCTCGTCTCGGACGCGTCCAGCACCGCCACGTACTCGGCGTGCCACGAAAGGCCGCCGGCCATGTACGACACCTCGAGGGGGTGATCGCCGCCGGACGCCGATCGAAGTCTCCAGACGAGCGTCGGTCGCGTGATCAGACCCTTGGGCAGTTCCTTGAGCCCCACCTGGCGCACTTCGCCTCGGCTCAGGAGCGACAGGGCGCCGCCGGCGTCCCGCAGCACCAGCGCCGCGGGATCGTAGGAGAGCAGCGTTCCCCGATGCACCTGATCGTCCTTCGTCGCCACGTCGATCGGCTGGTCCAGAAATCGTTCCAGCAACTTGTCCGTGCTGACCAGATCGTACCGGTAGTCCTGCCACAGGATCTCGAGCGGGTCGCCGCTCAGCGAACGGAGGTGGACCGACGTGGGGTCGATCGTGGCGGCGACGTCGGTGAAGGACAGATCCCCCACGCCCTTCCCGACCGGGAAGGTGCGGCGGTCCTTCACGACGCCGAGGTTGTCGTTGTAGACGGTCACGGCGACGTCGCGCCCGTCCGACGTCTTCGTCCCGGCGCCGCGCGTCGCCTTCTCCCGCGGCTGGGCATCCGTCGGCGGCGCCACGGCCAGCAGCGCCGCGACGACCGCCGCGTGCATGAGGTGTCGCAAGGTCGTGTTCATCCCAGCAGCTCCAGATTCCGTTGGAGTTTTTCCTTCGTCGTGGCCAGCGCCTCGAACTTATCCCGCTCGCGCTGCACGACCTCCTGCTTCGCCTTCGCGAGGAAGTCCTCGTTGTTCAATTTGCGGTGCGACGACTCGAACTCGCGCGCCACGCGCTCGTATTCCTTTTTCAGCCGCTGGCGTTCGACCGCCACGTCGATCAACCCTTCCAGCGGAACGAAGATCTCGTGCTGCCGCACCACCGCGGAGGCCGTGATCTTCGGCTTTGCGACCTCGGGGCCGATCTCCAGCGACTCCCCCTTCGCCAAGAGAAGGATCAGGTCCCGCTGGCGCCGCAGCGTCTCCGAATCGGGATCGGCGGCCCGGATCAGAATCGGCGCCTTGCGCGCGGGCCCCACGTTCATTTCGGAGCGCAGGTTGCGGACGGCGCCGACCACGTCCTTCAGCAGGGCGATGCGCGCCTCCGCGTCGGGATGCGAGCCGCTGCGCGCGGCCGAGGGCCACCGGGCGACGCAGACGTCCCCTTCCGTGCCGGGAAGGGCGTGCCACAGCTCCTCGGTGAGATACGGCATGAATGGATGGAGCAGACGCAGCACATTCTGGAAGACGGTTTGGATGGTGTAGCGGACGGCCATGGCGTCACCGGTGTCGGCCGCGGCGTAGAGGCGCGGCTTCGCCATCTCCAGGTACCAGTCGCACAGTTCGCGCCACACGAAGTCGTAGATGTCCTTCGCCGCGTCGCCGAACCGATACGTGCGCATGTTGCGCGACACCGAGCGAACGGTCGAGGTCATGGCGCTGAGTATCCAGAGATCCACGTCCGTCAGGTGCGGCTTGGCCGCCGCCTCGTCGAGCGTGGCCCCGTTCAGGTGCGGTTGCACGAGGCGGAAGGCGTTCCAGAGCTTGTTGGCGAAGTGCCGCCCCAGGTCCACCTTCTCGTCGGAGAACCCGTGGATGTCGGCGCCCTGCGGCGACAGGAGGATCAGCGTGTAGCGAAGCGAATCCGCGCCGAATCGGTCCATCAGCTCGATCGGATCGCTCGAATTGCCCAGCGACTTGGACAGCTTTCTCCCCTGCGCGTCCCGGACGATCCCGTGGAGGTAGACCACGCCGAACGGGGAACGGCCCATGAACTCGTAGCCGGCCATCACCATGCGCGCCACCCAGAAGAAGATGATGTCCGGGCCGGTGACCAAGACGCTCGAGGGGTAGAACCGCTTCAGGTCCGCCGTCTCCTCGGGCCATCCCAGCGTCGAGAAGGGCCAGAGCCACGACGAGAACCAGGTGTCGAGCACGTCGGGGTCCTGCGTGAGCTCGGCGCCGCCGCACGAGGGGCAAACGGTCGGCGTTTCCACCTCGACGATCTCCGTCTGGCAGCCGGCGCAGGTCCAGACCGGGATCCGGTGTCCCCACCACAATTGGCGTGAGATGCACCAGTCGCGGATCCCCTCCAACCAGCGCAGGTAGACCTTCTCCCAGCGCCGCGGAACGATGGTCAGTTCGCCCTTCTCGATGGCGGCGTACGCGGGCTCCGCCAGCGGCTTCATCTTCACGAACCACTGAAGCGAGAGATACGGCTCCACGACGGTGTTGCACCGGTCGCAGTGGCCCACCGCATGGCGGTGCGGGTCGGTGCGCGGCAGAAGGCCGCGGTCCTTCAGCGCGTCCACGATGCGCGTCCGCGCCTCTTCGCGGGAGAGCTTCTGGAAGCCGCCGGCGTTCTCGTTCATCACGCCGCCCTCGTCCATCACGGTCACGAACGGAAGGTCGTGGCGCTTGGCCATCTCGAAGTCGTTCGGATCGTGCGACGGCGTCACCTTCACGGCGCCGGTGCCGAACTTGGGATCGACCGTATCGTCCAGGATGATCGGGATCTCGCGGCCCAGGAACGGCAGGACCAGCGTCTTGCCGTGGAACGGCGCGAAGCGCTTGTCCGCCGGGTGCACGGCCACCGCCACGTCGCCGAGCATCGTCTCGGGGCGCGTCGTCGCCACCGTCACGGACTTCTTCGTGTCCTTGACGGGGTACGGGATGTAGTAGAGCTGGCCATTGGTGTCGACGTGATTCACTTCCTCGTCCGACAGCGCGGTGCGGCAGCGCGGGCACCAGTTGATGATCCGGTTGCCGCGGTAGATCAGCCCCTTCTTGTGGAGGCGCACGAAGACTTCGCGCACCGCGCGCGAAAGGCCGTCGTCCATCGTGAACCGCTCCCGAGACCAGTCCACGGAGTCGCCCAGCCGCCGCATCTGCTCCGTGATGCGCTGGTGGTACTGCCCCTTCCACTTCCACACTTCTTCCACGAACGCTTCGCGCCCCAGGTCGTGGCGCGACGTTCCCTCCTCGGCCAGGCGCTTTTCGACGACGTTCTGGGTCGCGATGCCTGCGTGGTCGGTGCCGGGCAGCCACAGCGTCGGGACGCCGGTCATCCGCTTCCACCGGGTCAGGAGGTCCTGGATCGTGTGGTCGAACGTGTGTCCGAAGTGGAGGCTTCCCGTCACGTTGGGGGGCGGGATCAGAATCACGAACGGCGCGTCCTTCCCGTCCGCGGGACGGAAATATCCCTGCTCCTCCCAGTGGGCGTACCAGCGGCGCTCCACCTCGGTGGGTTCGTAGTTCTTGGGTAGTTCCGTCTGGGCCATGTCGCCTCGGTGAGGGGTGCGGGAGGGCGCGGCGCGCGAAGGCGCTGGGCGGCCCTAACTGCCGCGGTTTCAAGCGAATGAAAAAAGGTAGCACACCCCCCGATAGGGGTCAAACGGGGCGCCGGGGCGTCCCGCGGCGCCGGGAAGGACTGCCCCCGACGCCGCGGAACCACGCACCGGGCGGGCGCCTAGCGAACCCGCCGGTGGTTCGTGAGGAGCAGCTCGCAGACGACGTTCTTCGAATCGAACGGCACCACGGCGCGGGTCGCTTCGCTGGGGGAGCGCACTTCCCGGATCTGAATCGATACGCCCTCGGCCTGCGCCATCTGGGGCGATTTCAGGTCCTCCTGGCGCAGCGGTCGGTACCCGGCCTGATCGAAGAAGAGAGCGGCCGAAGAGTAGGACCAGGTTTCCCCCTTCTCGGTCTGGGGCGGCTGCCTCATCCAGAAGATCCCCTTCCAGCCGCGCTCGTAGAACGCGCGGAGGGAGTCGGCCGATCCCGGCACCCAGTACGCGCGAACCCGCGCATGCGCGTCGTCGAGCCCGGTCATGGCGAGCCATTCCGCGATCCCGGCCGATTCCTTGCGCGACAGGACGCCGCTCGGCGGAACCGGGAACTGCTCCCAATCCTCCAGCAAGCGGAGCGTCGGATCGTTTTGGTCCTTCCCCGCGCGAAGCGTCGCCAGCGCCGCCTGGTCGTCGCCCGAGAGCATCTGGTAGCTGGCGAGCGCGGAGCGGTACGATGTCGAATCGGGCGCCAACTCCAGCGCCTTGGATGCCGCGGCGATGGCGTCCGGGAGTCGGGAATGCTCGGGATCGAGCTCCTGCCCCGCGAAGATCGGCTCCCAAAGCCCCAGCACCAGCGCCTTCCAGTAGTACGACTCGCCGTCCTTCGGCGCATGCTCGATCGCGCGGTCGAGAACGGGGAGGCAGTCTTCCATGCGCTCCTTCAGCACGATGGACCGCTGCGCGTAGTCGAGCCCGGCGAGCGCCGAGTCGCTCGGGGCCGCCAGCGCGGCCTCGGCGAGTCGCAGTTTCACGAAGACCAGCGCCGCCGGAACGTCTTTGGGGTGTTCGTCGAGGAAGGCTGCGGTTCGCTCCCGGGCGCCTTCGACGCGGCCGCGAAGCGACTCCGGCTGCGCGGGCGTCATCCCCGCGACCAGCGAATCCGCCAGCGCGCGTTCCGCCGCCAACTCCTTGATCGATGCCGGCTCCCGCGAGCACGCACCCAGCACGATCATCCCCGTCAGCGCCAAACACCATGCACCCGCCTGCCACGAACGACGCACGACACCTCCCGCGTTGCGGTTCCACCGCGACTCCCCTAGGATCGGGGATCATGAATGAGGCCGAACAGTCACCGACCGCGGGAACCGAGAGCGCGTTGCTCGAACGGGACCGCGTCGTGGCGCTGCTCCACGAACACACCGAGGGTCCCGGGCTCCGCAAGCACGCGTACGCCGTCGAAGCGGCGATGCGCGCCTACGCCCGGAGCCGTGGCGAGGACGAGGCGCTGTGGGGCGCCACCGGGCTCCTCCATGACATGGACTACGAGAAGCACCCGTCGAGGGAGGAGCACCCCCGGGTCGGCTGCCGGATTCTCGAGGAGCGAGGATACCCCGCCGCGCTGATCGACGCCATCCTCGGCCATGCGTCCTACCTAGGGATACCCCGGACATCGGCCATGGCGAAGACGCTGTTCGCCGTGGACGAGCTGTGCGGGCTGATCACGGCCACCGCGCTGGTCATGCCGAGCCGGAAACTGGCCGACGTGACCACGGAATCGGTGCTGAAGAAGATGCGGACCAAAGGATTCGCCAGGTCCGTGAACCGCGAGGAAATCGAACAAGGCGCGGCCGAGATCGGCGCGCCCCTGGAGGAACACGTGACCTTTGTGCTGAACGCCCTGCAGGGCGCGGCGGAGCGGCTGGGCCTGTGAGTCCCGCGCGTCGCAAGACCTCGAAGCGCGCGGCGTCGACCGCCAAGCAGCCGGCGCGGCGCGCCGCCGCGCGGCGCCACCACGACGGCCCGGACATCCCGGCGCTGGACCGTTTCCTTCGCTCGCTGGGCGTCGACCCGGAGCACGACGAGGAGTACTCGCTGACCGCGCCGCTCCTGGCCGACCTCCTTATGGAGCGAACGGCGGGGCTGCGCGAGGACCCGCCGACGCTTCGACCGATGCCCTATCGCGGACACCCCGGCGAAACGGTGGCGATCGAAGGAATTCACGTCTACGGACTTTGCCCCCACCACCTGGTGCCCTACTTCGGCGAGGCGACGGTTCGCTTCATCCCGCGCCACCGGATCTGCGGCGCCGGCGCCCTGGTCCGCGCGGTGCGCGCGCTGGCGAACGTGCCACGACTGCAGGAGGACCTCACGCAGGAGATCGCCGACTTGGTGGAGCGGTCGCTGGCCCCGCGGGGCGTGTACGTCCACATGGCGGCGCGACATCTCTGCATGGAACTTCGAGGCGCGGAGGGGCGTGCGCGACTCGTGACCGAGGCCAGGCGCGGCGAGGCCCCCCGCGCATCCGAAGGCCCGTCGCCGGGCCGCCGCCGCTAGATCCGTGCCCTCCGTTTCCGCGATCATCCCCACGCGGGACCGTCCCGCGTTCCTGCTCGAGGCGCTGGACTGCGTCCGCCGACAGACGCATCCCGAACTCGAGCTGGTGCTCGTGCGGGACGGCGGACCGCCGTTTCCCGACGAGGTGCGCGCGCTGCTGGCGCGCCTCGACTTCCCCGTCATCCTTCTCGAGCACGACGATGTCTCCGGCGGAGCCGCCCATTCGAGGAACCGGGCGATCGCGCGGGCGCGGGGCGACGTCGTCGCGTTTCTCGACGACGATGACCTCTGGGAGCCGGGGCACACGGCGGCGCTGGCCGGAGCGCTCGCGGCGCATCCCGAGGCGGACGTCGTCTACGCGGACTCCGTCATCCTGAACGTAGCGACCGATGGGACGCGCACGCTGGCACGCGAGTTCGATGCCACGCGCTTCGTTCGAAACGGGTTCATTCCGCCCAGCAGCATGGCGGCGCGCCGCGGGTCCTTCGAGCGGTTCGGCGCCTTCGACCCCGAGTTCACGCTCACCGAGGATTGGGAGTGGCTGATCCGCGTCGTACGCGCGGGCGGCGTGGTGCGGCGCGTCCCCGGCGCGACGGCCACGATTCGAATCCACGGGGGCGGGCTCTCCGCGCTGGACGGCGAAAGCCTGGAGGCGCGCCGGAAGACGCTGGCGCTCCTCGCGGAGCGATACGGCCTAGGCCCGATCGAGCCGAAGACGTTCTGGGAGGTGGCCGGCTCCGCATGAGCCCCGCGAGCCGCAGGCGCGCCCCCGCCGCGCGAACGGCGGAGCGGCTGGACGCCGTCATCGTCGGCGCGGGCGTCGCGGGCCTGTCCGCGGCGCTCTGGCTGCGCGACTTCGGGCTCGACGCCGTGCTGGTCGAGGAGGAAGCCCGGCCCGGCGGCCAACTGCACGAGATCCACGCGGCGGTTCCCAACTATCTCGTCGCCTACGGATGGGACGGCGCGCGGCTGGCGGGCGCGGTCATGTCGGACGCCCGCGCGGCGGGGCTCCCCCTTCTCGTCGGTGCCGGCGTCCGCCGCCTGTCCGCGCGCGGCCTCTGGGTCGAGCGGAACGCGGACGAGGCCGGCGGCGTCACGCGCGTGCACGCCCGGTCGCTCGTCGTGGCCACGGGCCTTCGCCGCCGCGTGCTGCGCGTCCCGGGCGAAGCCGAATTCCTGGGCCGCGGGGTCTCCCACTCGGCCAATCGCGATCGCGTCCGCTTCGAGGGCAAGCCCGTCGTCGTCGTGGGCGGCGGGACGGCGGCGATCGAGGACGCCATCCTCTGCGCGGACGCCGGATCGAGCGTCACGCTCCTGCACCGCTCCTCGGCCTTTCGCGCGCGCCGGGATTTTCTGGAGCAGGCGCGCGCCAATCCCCGCATCGAGATCGTGGAGCGCGCCGCCGTCACCCGCATTCTCGGCGAGGACGCTGTCACGGGCGTCGCGTACCGCGTCCGGGGATCGAGGACCGTGCGGCGTGCGGACGCCGCGGGTGTCTTCATTCGGATCGGATGGGAGCCGCGAAGCGAGCTGGTGCGCCGGCAGGTGCGATGCGACGCGGCGGGCTACGTGCGCGTCACGGCGACCGGAGCGACCAGCGCGCCGTGGGTCTTCGCCGCGGGCGACGTCTGTTCGCCGCGCTGCCCCTCGATCGCGAATGCGGTCGGCCAGGGTGCGGCGGTCGCGTGGGAGATCGGACGCAGGCTGGGTCGCGTGCGAGGGTAGCTTGCGTTCGCGCCGGCGAGGGACCGGCGGCTAGTTCTCGGCGAGAAATCCCTTCAGGAGTCCGATCCACTCCCCCGGCTTCTCCAGCGACGGCAAATGCGCCGCGCCCTCGATCATTTCGAGCCGAGCGTTCGGAATCTCCTTCGCCACGCGCCGCGCGACCGATTGCGTGTGGTCCACGTCCAGCGTGCCCGCCACCACCAGCGTTCGCGGCTTCACGTCGGCAAGCCGGTCGCGGGCCGGCGGATCGAGGCGGTCGAGCGAGATTCCCTCGGGCAACGGGGCTTCGAGCGCGAGGCGCTGCATCTCGCCGACGAACCGGCGCAACTCGGGATCGACGTCGCCCGGGCCGCGGTGCGGGCCATCGACCCACATGCGGAGATTCACCTCCACCGCCTCGTCCAGATCGCCGCGGTCGAGCGCGGCTTCTTCCGCCTCGTGATAGGCGCGAATGACCTCGGACTGATCGCCGTCGCCCACGCTCGGCGAGACGAGGATCAGGCGGTCCACCCGTTCCGGATGCGCCACCGCCAGATCCAGCGCCACGCGGGAGCCGAACGAGCAGCCGACAACCGTGGCACGCTCGAGCCTCAGGCTGTCGAGCACCGCGAGCACGTCCCCGTGGTAGGAGAACTTGCCCGGCACGTGGGCCGAACGCCCGAACCCGCGCAAGTCGAGCCGCACGACCCGGTGCGTCGCCTGAAGGGACTCTGCCTCGGCGTCCCACATCCGGGAGTCGGCGATGCCCGCGTGGATGAAGACGATCGCGGGCCCCTCGCCAGTGGCCTCCATCCAGACGGAGGCTCCGGCGATGGCGAGAAAGGTTGCGACGGTGGTGCCCAAAGGAAGCCCTCCTCAGAAGGACGAAACGGCGGCGACGCCCGCGACGATCAGGACGGCCGTCGCGAATATGCCTCCCGGCCCGCCTACCTTCAAGCCCAGATGCGAGGTCATGTCGCTCCCCTCGTCTTGTGCGGGGAATACGCGGTAGTCCATCCGGCGCGCATTCCAGTCTTGCGCACGAAGCACGAGGCTCGCCATGTCGTCGACCGTCAGTCCGACCTCCCCCCACGCCGAGAATCCGGCCAGGTCTCCTGTGCCGGATTCGTCGGAGACTCCGACGATGTCACCCCCGAGGGTGACGTTGAGCGACGTGCGGCGGCCGAGCCATCGTCGGTACCGGACGCCCGCTCCCAGCCCCGTCCGCCGGTTGTCTCCCCCGAGGTGTAGCACGACACCGGCTGCATTCGCGCGATCAATGTTCCTCATGTACCCCAGGTCGAACGTCGCGAAGGTGTCTCGCCGCTCGCTCAGACTGCCGTTCCGATTCACGAGGTAGTAGAGGCCGAACTCAGTGATCAGGAAGGACGAGCATTCGGGAAGCGGCTTGCCGCGCAGGGAGAAACGGGGGCGTGGCTCCGCCTCTTCGGGCGCACCGGCTCGCGCGGCGGCCATAGGGACGATTGCGGCCAGCACGGCCAGCGCGGTGAGAACGAGCCTGCGCGTCGCTCGGGCCCGCGAGCCGGACGGGAGAGGGCGAAGAGGCCGCATGAACTCAGTAGGTGACCGTGGGGCGCGGAACCAAGAACAGGAGCGAAGCGGCGACCAGCGCGGGGACGCTCAGCCAGCTAGGGTAGGGACCGACGCGCACACCGATGCGCCAGGGCCGTTCGGTGGTGCGTTGCGACCCGGGGCCGTACTGCCAGGCACCGTCGAGCGGTCGGTAGACGGCAGAGGGGCGTGACCGCCACTCCGCCGATTCCGCCCGAACGACGAGCGACACCGCGTCGGAGACCGTGAGCGCCGCTTCCCCCCAGTAGGCCAGGCCATGCGTCTCCCAGTTTCCGCCCCGCCTGGTGCTGCCGTGCAGGATTCCCTGGCTCGTTTCGACGCTGAGGTGATCGGAGAAATAGCGGCGAAGGCGGACGCCGACGTCGGCGCCTCGATACTCGTTATCGCCGGCGTTGAGGTGTACCACGCCGCCCAGGGACCACGTGGCGGAGAGGTTCTTGGCGGCGCCAAACCCGATCGAGTACGACGCACCGGACCCCGTGACTCCGCCCTCGCCGAGCACGCCGAGCGCGGAGACTTCGGTGACGGCGTACCCCGGTGCGCGGCGCGTCGGGCTATGTTCGAACGGCGAGACGATCCAGCGGTCGAATCGCGGCGCCAGCCCGTCGGAGAGCCCGCCCAGCGAACGTCGCTCGATCAGAACGTGCCGGGTGCGATCCCTGCCCTCGGCGTCCACGACCCGCGCGATCTTGTGCGTGGAAAGGTAGCCCAGAGTGCGGTCTGGAAGCTCATAGCGCACAACGCCCAGACCCCATGACCCGACGTAGGTAACGGCGAGGGTATCCGCCGCCAGACAGAGCGTGGCAACCGCCGGCCGGGGTGGGGCTTGGTCGAGGG
The DNA here is from genome assembly GCA_003235575.1 of Candidatus Eiseniibacteriota bacterium. GTDB lineage: Bacteria > Eisenbacteria > RBG-16-71-46 > SZUA-252 > SZUA-252 > SZUA-252. The sequence goes on from QJVW01000041.1 coordinate 18,579, forward strand.
ATGCGGGCGATGCGATCACCGGCGATGGGGGCAAGACGACAAAGGCGGCGAGGGGGAGGAGGACCCAGGAAAAACGGGCGGTACGCATGGCTGCTCCCACGCGCCGCCCAGGGCCGGCGTTTCTGTCTCAGACGGCGCTACACGCGCTCGACGAACGATCCGTCGCGCGTGTCGATCTTAACACGATCCCCGACCGACATGTGCTGGGGCACCTTCGTGGTGAGGCCGGTATTGAGCGTGGCGGGCTTCGGCGATGAGGAGACCGTGGCCCCCTTCATCACGGGGTCGGTCTCGACGATCTCGAGTTCCACGAACATGGGAAGGTCGACGGCCACCGGGCGGCCCTCGTAGTACGACATTTCGACCGTCATGTTCTCGACCATGTACTGCACCGCGTCGCCGATCTCCTCCGCGGTCAGGTTCACCATTTCGTAGTTCTCGGTGTTCATGAACGTGAATTCCTGCCCGCTCTTGTAGAGGTACTGGAGCGGGTGGTGCTCCAACTCGGCGCGTTCCACCTTGTCTTCCGAGCGGAAGCGGTGTTCGGCCTGGGAGCCGGTCACGAGGTTCACCATCTTCGTCTGCACCATGCCGCGCCAGTTCCCCGGCGTCACATGGACCACGCTCGTCACCCGGCACGGGTTGCCGTTGTGCAGGATGACCATTCCCACCTTGATTTGCGTTGCGGCGATCACGATACGTCTCCCCGGTTAGAGCCTTCTCTGATGGCCGGCGAGTATAGCCCAGCCCGGGAGACGCTGGCAATGAGGGGGGAGCATCGGCCGAGCGCGCGGGACCCACGGGACGGAGTCCTCCGCGAAGCCCTCGCGGACGAGGCCCTCTTCCTCCTCCAGTCGCCGTGGATTCGATCCGTCGCGATTAGGGGAGGAGCGCCACCTTGCGCGTCAGCGCCCGCCCGTCTTGGAACACGGCGCGCACGAAATAGACGCCGCCGGAGACGACTCGCCCTCCGGCATCGTGACCGTCCCAGGCGATTCGTACACTCTGCGAACCGTCGACGCGCCCGCTGAGGACGGTGATCAGCCGGCCACCCGAGTCGAAGACCTGCGCCCGTTCCAAAGCAGCTCCGACCGGAATCTGCAGATGGATCTGGAGCGCGCGTCGCATCGGATTCGGAGCCACCTCGAGTCGGGCGACACTCGGACCCGTGTTCGGGATCTCGACGGCGGTCGCGATCGGCGCCACCGGCTGGAGCCGCTCGATGAACGGGAATCCGGTTTGCCCATCCGAAGTGCTGCCCACGGCCCAGACATCGCACGGGCCGACCGCGGCCAGTCCCCCGGCTCGGTTCACGTTCACGGCCCCGGGAATCGCCGGCGGAATCACCACACTCCAGGAAGTCCCGTCCCAGTGATAGTACTTGCTGATCAAGGGCACGGCCCACGGGGAGTCCACGGCCCATACGTCATCGGTTGCGATCGCCGCCAGCGCCTGAATCGTGCCCTGGACACCCTCCGGGCCCGGAACGATGGTCCACTCGATTCCATCCCAGTGCATGAACAGCGGACCGTTCAAATCCTTGCCGGCTGCCCACACGTCGTCCGATGCAAGCGCGACCACGTCGTAGAGGAAGGTCTGGTCCAGCGATTCGCCGGGATTGGGCACGTGATTCCAGACGTCGCCGTCCCAGTGCAAGGTCATCGAGTGAAACACACCGTTCGGCAGAACGTTGTTGTAGTAGCCGACGGCCCAAACGTCGTCCGTGGCGACGGCCGCCGCGCCGTACAGGTGGTTCTGGCGTTCACCCGGCCCGGGGGTGATGACTTCGGTGAGCTGGGAGCCGTCCCAGTGGATCGTCAGCACGGGCGGGCCGCCGACGCCGGTTCCGAAACCGCTCGCTGTTCCGACGATCCAGACATCGTTGGGAGCGGCGCCGGCGATGTCCCGGGCGGCCCCGCCACGCGGAGCGCCGGCGATATTGGGCACCAGTTCCACCGTCTCGATTCGCTGCCAGTCGCCCCCGCTCCACTCCAAGAGGAGTTGCTCGCTGGTCCACACGCTCGTCACGACGTGGCCGGCGGCGAAGAAGTACCCGGGTGCGATCGTCGTGATGGCGTCCAGTCCCGAGGAGGTGCCCAGGCTGCTCAGATCGGGCAGCGGAACTTGGCTCCACGCCATGCCATCCCACCGGATGGTTCCCAATGTTCCGGCGACCGCCCATGCTTCGTCCCGGCTCAACGCAGTAACGTCGAGAACGACGGAGGTCGCGCCGATCGGCGGCTCGACCTGCGTCCAGTCGTCGCACAGTTCCTGGGCTTCAATGATCGAAGGTCCCGGCGCGAAGGCGGCGATGAGACCCAGGGCGATGAAGGGAATGATCGTGGCGAGTCGGTTCATGACGCTCCTCCTTCCCTCGTGAGGCGGGGATCCTGAGGATGCGGAGCGGGAGATGGCGGGATCAATGGGACGATGGTCGACACGTGGAGTGTGAGGATCGTCACAGAGCGGGAGCGCGGTGACACCGCGTCTCGCGCTCGCGTGTCTACGACAGCCGCGTGATCAGGGGGAGCAGCACGCCCCGGGGATCGGCGCCGAGCCGGCGACGACCAAGCGTGCCGAAATCATTCGACGCTCGAACGCTCCGTCTCGGCGTCTCTAGCCGCCGTACCGCCCCGGTCTGAGCGGCGCGGGGTCGGTGCACGGCGCCTCCCCATCGAGAAGCTGTGCCAGCAAACGCCCCGTGGCGGGAGCCATGCTGATTCCCATCATCGCGTGGCCCGAAGCGACGGAGAGATTCTCGTAGCGCTCCACCCGCCCGATGTAGGGTAGGCCGTCCGGCGTGCAGGGGCGAAGTCCGCACCAGGGCGTTCGGCCGTCAAACACGCGTTCCTCCACCTCGGGAAGATAGCGGCGGAGCGATGTCGCGATTCCGCGCAGCCGCGGCGGACTGATCGAAAGGTCGTAGCCGGCCAGTTCCATCGTCCCGCCCACGCGGAGCGCGTCTCCCATCGGCGTGAGCGCCACGCGCGCCTCGTGCAGGATCACCGAGCGCCGGAGTCGCGGATGCGGCGGAGGCAGCGTCACGCTGTACCCCTTGCCGGGCTGCATCGGCAGCGAGACGCCCAGTGGAGCGGCGACGCGTGGCGTCCACGACCCGGCCGCCAGCACGAACTCATCGGCCGCGATCTCTCCCTGTGCCGTTCGCGCGGCGCGCACGGCGCGCCCTTCTGTCCGCCATCCGCGGATTTCCGCGTTCCATGCCAGCGAAGCGCCCCGCTCGCGGACCCGCCGCTCCAGCATCCCCATCATTCTCGCGGGGGTCAGGTGCGCGTCGCTCGGGTAGTACGCGCCGCCGATCACGTCGAATCGGACGTCGGGCTCCAGAGCCGCGACGCCCGCCGCGTCGAGCATCTCCGCGGGAATCCCCAACGCGCGCGCGCGTGAGGCCGCATGCTCCTCCTCGCGCATCCCGGCCGGCGTCCGGATCAGGTTCAGCAACCCCGCGGTCGTCAACTCGAAGTCGTTCCCCGACTCCGTTGCCCAGTTCAGATAGATCTCGCGGCTCTGAACCGTCAGGTCGCGCAGTGAGGGGCCGGCTGCCTGCGCACGTGACGCCGTGCCGGCCCGCCAGAAGCGCCAACCCCACGAGAGCAGCGCGGGATCGAGTCGCGGCCGCACGTAGAACGGACTTTCCGGATCGAGCATCCACCGAAGGGCCTTCGACACCATGCCCGGCGCGGCCAGCGGGATCACGTGGCTGGGCGAGATGTACCCGGCGTTGCCCAGCGAACAGCTGTCGCGATCCGGCCCGCCGCGCTCCACGACCGTGACGCGATGGCCGCGCTCCAGGAGAAAGTGCGCGCAGGATAGACCGATGACGCCGCTTCCGACGACGACGACGTGGCGCGAGGGCATCGGAGGCGGCTAGTCCCCGTCCTCGTCGTGATGCTCGTCGTGGGCCGTCGGCGCCGCCTGCCCGGCGGCGTTCGGCGTCACCCGCCCCGCGCCGTGAATGAAGACGAGTTTCCCGCCCAGGTGCGCCGTATAGAGGATGGCGCCGGCCGCGACGACAGCGACGATCGCGGCCAGCCATTCGCCCCGTCGCCGCGCGTGCGTCGCCCAGGAGAGGAGCGTCGCCAGCCCGATCAATCCCAGCCCGTAGAGGCTGCTCTCCTCGTGCTGGTGGATGGCGTTCTCCGGAACGCGGAGCGCCTCCGCGCGATCCTCGGCGTTCTGGCCGCTGAAGTACGCGCCCACCGCGCCCAGCAGCGCGATGCTCAGGAGCACCGGCGCGAACCATCGGAGCCACTCCTTCCGCAGGAACAGGTAGACCACCGCGAAGAACGCGCCGACCACGCCGAGCGCGATCGGAAAGTGGACCACGGCGGGATGCAGCTCCAATCCGAACATCGGCTCCTCCTGCGTTTCGTGTGCTACAGGCCGTACGCGCGCCGCATCAGTTCCATCGGATGAATGACGGGGCGCTTCAGGCCGTTCGCGATCTGGATGTTACAGGTTCCGCAGCCAGTCAATACCGCCTCCGGCTTCGCTCCGCGAATCGCGCCGAACAGGGGCGCGCCGATGTCCTGCGCGCGGTCGTAGTTCTCCGCCCGCATGCCGTACGTCCCGGCGATCCCGCAGCAGGAGTCCTGGATTTCGGCCACCTCCAGCTCCGGGATCAGGCGAAGCAGGCGAATCGGCTCCTCCTCGATCCCTTGCGCCACCGAGTGACAGGCGTTGTGATACACGACGCGCATCGGGACGGGGTGGAACTCTGTGCGAAGTCTGCCGGATTCGTACAGGGTCCAAAGGTATCGGTGGATGTCGACGGTGTGATCGGACACGCGGCGCGCCTCGTCGGTGCCGAGGATCCGCGGATAGTCCTCGATGAGGGCCAACCCACAGGATGGCGCGCTGGCAACCACCGTGAATCCGCGTTCCACGAGCGGCAGGAGGGCCGCCACGTTCCGCCGCGCGTCCTCGCGCACCGCGTGCTCGGCTCCCATCGTCACGAGCGCGATGCCGCAGCATCGCTGCTCGGGAACCACCACCTCGACGCCGTTCGCCTCCAGCACCTTCACGGTGGCCTCCGCCTCCCCCGCGGGGTCGTGAAACCGCGCGAAGCAGCCGGCGAAGTAGGCGACCTTTTTCGTCACCGGCACCTGTCGCGGCGGAATCGGGCCCAGGCGCGCGTTGAGGTGGCCGGCTCCCCCGGTCTTCGGCGCTTCCGCCGGCGCGAGCGGCAACGACAGCGCGCGCTTCGACGCGGCGTCCCCCGTCCGGAACGCCCGTCGGAACCGCGGCAGGTCCAGCCGTCCCGCGATGCGTCCGACGGTCTCGCGCGCCGCGCGCTCGACCGGGTTGCCGATCGCCAGGTTCGCCAGCCCCGGCGCGGCGGTCGCCACCTTCGACACGATCTCGTTTCGTCCCAGGATCCAGTTGCGCGCCGGCATGCCGTGGCGCTCCACGAACGCCCGGCGCGCCGCCACGGCCAGCGCGGGAATGTCCACCTGGCTGGGGCACGCGGAGAGACACAGCTTGCAGTTGAAGCAGGAGTCCATGACGTCCTTGATCGGCTTCGACGTCAGCGCCTCGGTCGGGATCTCCCCGCGCAGGATTTCCAGGAGCACCACCGATTTGGCCCGCGCGGTGTGCTGCTCCAGGAGCGTCGTGCTCCCCACCGGGCAGTAGTCCCGGCAGGTGCCGCAGCCGTGGCACATCTCGACCATCGCGCGGTGGTCCGGCTCGTCGAAGACCGTCCCGGTCGTGACGAACGTGTTGGTGAAGCGAAGGTGCGATTCCGGAAACACGCGCGCGTCCGAGATCACATTGCCCGGATTGAGAATGCCGTTCGGGTCCATCCGGCCCTTCACCGCGGCCATGATCTCGTAGGCGCGCGGGTACTGCCGTCGCAGGTACGGCGCGCGGAGAACGCCGTCGCCATGCTCCCCGGTGATCGTCCCGCCCAGGCGCCAGGTGAGTTCGTACGCCTCCTCGGTCATCGCGGCCATGCGCGCGGCAAACGTCGCCTCGTGCGGATCCATCAGCGGCGTCACGTGGACGTTCCCGTTTCCCGCGTGCCCGAAGATGACGTAGCGGCAGCCGTGCCGGTCGAAGATCGCGCGCAGGCCCCCGATGTAGGAGCCCAGCGACGCGGCCGGCACGGCCGTGTCGTCGATGAAGTTCATCGGCTTCTCGACCGGCGAGGCGCGGTAGACCAGCGGCAAGGCGGCGCGACGCACCGCCCACAGCGCTTGTTTCTCCATAGGCGTGCGCGCGGCGCGAAAGTCGAGCACTTGCCCGCGGCGCGCGGCGATCCACTCCTCCACGCCCGCCAATCCCGCGCGCGCTTCCTCTTCGCTCTCCCCTTCGAACTCGACCAAGAGTCCCGCTTCGAAGCGCTCCGGCACGAGGTCGCGCAGATCGGGGCGATCGGACCGAACGAACGCCAGGAACGTGTGGTCCATCGCTTCGACGGCCGAAGCCCCGAGGCGCCGCGCTTCCAGCACGGCGGCGGTGGCGTCGTCCCACGAGCCGAA
>QJVW01000054.1 GCA_003235575.1 Candidatus Eiseniibacteriota bacterium
CGACGGTGACGTCCTCCTGTCCGTCGTGCCGATCGCGCATCAGCGCCTCGACGGCCCGGGCGACGGTATCGACCGCAGCCGGATTCGCGGCGAGGATGTCCACCTCGGTCAACTCGCTGAGGTTGAACAGCCGCATCGCGTTCGCGACCGGCATGTAGGCGGCGTCGTCCAGGTCGAAGCCGAGGAACTGACCCTTCGGTTCCATCACGCCGATGACACGGAACCGCGATTGGCCGACGCGAACGACCGCGCCGAGCGGATTGCGGTCCTCGAACAGCTCCCGTTTCAGCCGCGACCCAAGCAGCAGCACCGCGGAGCTCTTGTCCCAATCCATTTCGGGGATGTTCTGCCCCACGGCGACGTTCCACGACCAGACGCGCGGCGCCTCGGCCGTGACGCCGTAGACGTAGACGCTTCGCCCGCGCCCGCCCCCCTCGACGATGGCGGATCCCACCGCGACCGGCACGACCGACACCACGCCGGCGATGTGCCGCACCGCGCGGGCATCCTCGATCGTGAGCTTGCGGGCGCTTCCGCCCAGCATTCCCGGAACGCCGCCCGTTTCGGTCTTTCCGGGCGAGACGGAGAGGAGCGTGGTGCCGAATTGCGAAACCTGATTCTGGATATATCGTCGGGTTCCCTCGCCGATCGAGGCGAGCAGCACCACCGCCGCGACGCCGACCAGGATCGCCAGGGCCGAGAGCCCGTAACGCATGCGGTGGGCGCCCAGGGCCTCGGCGGTCAGTCCGAGGAGATCGCCCCCCCTCATCGCCGCCCCTGCAGCGCGTCGGCCGCGGCGAGACGCGCGGCGCGGCGCGCGGGTAGGAGGCCGAACACGCCGCCCGAGGCGAGGGCCAGTACCAGCACCGCGGCGATCCAGCCGATGCTCGCCTGAAGCGGAAGGGCGGGCCAGAACCACGCCGCCACCCCGGTCAAGAGAAGTCCCGCGCCGACGCCGATCGCGGCGCCCATCCCCGACAGAAGCACCGCCTCGGCCAGGAAGATCGATTCGATCTGGCGCCTGCGGCCTCCCAGCGCCTTCAGGAGACCGACCTCGGTGGTTCGCTCCGACACCGACACGAGCATCACGTTCATGATGCCGATCCCCGCCACGGCGAGCGAGATGGCGGCGATCCCCGCCAGAGCAGCCGTCAGCGCCTCGATGATCGACCCGAACGTGGCGAGCATCGCGTCCTGGGTGAGGATCGTGAAGTCCTCTTCGCCGTCGTGGCGCTCCTTCAGGATCGCCCGGACCTGTTCCACCGCCTGCGGCACCGACGCCGGGTCGCGGGCTTGGACCAGAATGCGAAACAGGCTGGACTGGTTGAAGACGCGAAGCCCCGTCGCGACCGGAACGATCGCCACGTCGTCGAAATCCATGCCCAGGGAATGACCGCGCTCTTCCATCACACCCACCACGCGCAGCCGCCACTGCGAGAGCCGCACGGCCTTGCCGAGCGGATTCTCCCCGCGAAAGACTTCTCGCTGGATGCGCCGGCCGATCACCACGACCCCCTCGCCGCGGCGCGGGTCGCGCTGATCGAGGAACGTGCCGGAGGCGACATGGACGTTCCGCACGGTCTCGAACGACGGCGTGGTGCCCGCGACGTAGACCGTGCGATTGCGTCCCCCATAGGAGAACGTGCCCGACGCGAACGAGAGCGGCGCGACCAGCCGCACGGCCGGCGCCTGCCGCTGCACCGCCTCGGCGTCGTCGATGGTGAGGTCGCGGACCGCGCCACCGATCGTGGGCGCCGCACCGGTGGTTTCCACATGTCCCGGAAGCACGATGACCAGGTTCGATCCGATGTCCGCGAATTCGCGGACCACGTACCGCTTCGCCGCTTCCCCCAGCGCCGTCAGGAGGAGCACCGCCGTCACCCCGATCGCGATCGCGGCGAGCGTGAGCCCGGTCCGCAGGCGATGGACGCGCATCGATTCGGTCGCCAGCGCCAGGATGTCGGAGGAGCGGAACCGGCTCACGGCGTCGCCTCCCCAAGGGGAAGATTCGGCGTTTCGGGGGGCGCGTCACGCGCGATCTTGCCGTCGCGCAGGGAGATGACCCGCTCGGCGTGCGACGCGACGGAAGGGTCGTGGGTCACCAGGACGATGGTCAGCCCCGCCTCGTGCAATCGCTCCAGAAGCGCCACGATCTCGCCGCCAGCCTTGGAGTCGAGATTTCCTGTCGGCTCGTCGGCCAGGAGCAGGCTCGGTTCGGTGACCATCGCCCGGGCGATCGCCACGCGTTGGCGCTCGCCGCCGGACAGCTGATCGGGCCGGTGCTCGCGTCGCCGCGCCAGTCCCACGAGATCGAGGGCGCGCCCGATCCGCTCCCGGCGCTCGGAAGGCTCTACCCCGGACAGGATCAGCGGCAGCTCCACGTTTCGCTCCGCCGTCATGCGCGGCACGAGATGGTAGGCCTGGAAGATGAATCCGATCCGCTTCTGGCGGATCTCCGCCAGCGCGTCCTCGGACAGCGACTGCACGGGCTGTCCATCCAGGACGTAGGCGCCCGACGTCGGCGTGTCGAGACAACCGAGGACGTTTAGCAGCGTCGACTTCCCCGAGCCGGAGGGGCCCATCAACGCGACGAAGGCGCCGCGGTCGATCGAGAGGGTGACGTCGTGGAGCGCGTGCACGATCGAGTCCCCGACACGATAGTCGCGGACGACGTGTTCGAGGTGGATCAGCACGACGCTAGCGGGGGGCTGGGCTGGCCGGCGCCTTGGCGGGCGTCTCCGGTCGCGCGACGACGCGCACCCCGTCGCGGATGCCCTGCTTGTCGAGGTTGGTGATCACGCGTTCGCCTTCACGCAGCCCGGATCGAATTTCGGTCCAGACCCAATTCTTGATCCCGATCGTGACCGGGCGCGACCGGGCGCGACCGCGCTCCAGGATCAGGACGCGCGTCCCCTCCAGGACGGCGAAGGTCGGGACGCGCAAGACGCCCTCCCGGAGGTCGAGAATGATTTCGGCGTCCGCCGAAGAGCCGGGTTTGGGAATCGGGTGCGACTCGTCGACGGCGAGATCGACTTCGACGTCCAGCGTTCGGTTCTGCTGCTGGCGGTCGTTCACGGCGGGCGCGACGCGCGAAACCAAGCCGGTCCATTGGACGTCCGGATACGGATCGAGGGACACGCGCGCCGGCAGGCCGACGCGCACGCGGCCGATGTCGATCTCGTCGAGCGGCGCGACGACATAGAGGCGGCGGGGATCGAGCACCTCCGCCACCGGCTGGCCGGGCACGACCGATTCGCCGACTTCCACCAACCGTTCCGCGACCACGCCATCGAAGGGCGCGCGAACCGTGCGGTGCCGGATCTCGTCGCGTGCGCGCGCGACGGCGGCGACGGCGGCGGAGACGCGCGCTTCGGCCGCCTTCAAGTCCGCCTCCGCGCCGTCGAGCCGGGCGCGCGCGGCATCGAGCGTTTCCTCCGAGACGAGATCCTGGGTGCGGAGCGACGCGATGCGTCGGTGTTCCTGGGTGGCGAGGCGGGCCGCGGCCTCCGCGCCCTCGAGCATCGCGCGCTGTGTTTGCAGATTCCGCTCGGCGACGTCCAGTTCCGTACGCGCGGTGGACATATCGAGGTTGACGATCGGCTCTCCGGCGCGAACGGTCGTTCCTTCCCGCTTCGGGATGGAAGCGATCCGACCGGCCCGCTCGGCGCCGACCTGCGCCCGATGGCGCGAGCGGACGGTTCCGGCCTGGCTGTTGGTGACTACGTCCTCGACCGCTCCCCGTTCGACGGTCGCGGTCTCGACGTCAAGGGGTTTGGGCGCAAAGAGGGTGAGACGGAGCGCCACGATCGCAAGCACGATCGCGACGGCGATCCAGAGGCCTCGACTTCGCAGGTATCGTTGCATCGGTGTCGGTGGCGGGTCGTCTCACACGGGCCTGCGGACGCGCCCAGACCCAGTATGCGGGCGATCGCAAGCCCGATGCGAGGCGACTTTCGGACCCCGTGCGGGGTGCGGGGCCGCGCGTCGCCCCCTGGCCGCAGTGCCCTGCGGGGCTTCCGTTTGCGGCGGCGCTAGGGGCCCAGCGTCATCGCCGCATCCGACCGCGCCACGATCGACGGCAGGTGCCTCATGGCGGCTTCCTCGTCGGAGCAGTCGACGCCGGTGATCGTCGTGGTTTCACCGTAGAAGAGGAGCAACTCGGACCGCCCGTCGGCGAACACGCGCGCCAGCCGCGTGCCGATGAAGACACCATCGTTGTGGTGGCCGGCGGCGAGCAGCCATCTCCTGGTTTTCGCGGTATCGCTTTCCGGCCGCTCCGCCGCCGCCACGCGATCGTCGAAGCACCAGAAGCCCCGGATGTAATCGGCGCCCGCGACGCGTAATGTGTCCTCCCCCTCCCATTTGTAGTCGCGCGCGCCGGGGTCGGTCAGCGATTCGACCTGCACCTTGACCAGCCGTCGGATGGAGTCGCCCACCTCCTCCGCGAAGAGAAATACATCCGCCTTGGCCTGATCCTCCAGCCGGAAACTGGTCGAGCCGAGATACGTGAAGTCGTCGGAGACGCGGAGGCGGAAATCCGGAAGCATCGGCAGCGTGAGGACGTTGTTCGCCACCGAAGCGCGATGAAACGGCGGCGGGGCCGTTTCGTTGCTCGGAGCATCAACGTTCGCAAGGGCGCTTGCCGGTATCGCGACGATCGTCGCGACAAAAAGCGCCCGGGGGAGTGGAAACCGGAACCATTGCGAGCGGCGGGTCATGGGCGACTCCACGGTTGGGGGACGGCGGTTTCTCGAGCAGTACGCCACACGCGGCGCCGGGGTTTCCTTCGAAACGCCGCGGTCCCGGGACGATCTCTCCAGCCTTCTCAGCCGGACGCTCACCCTGCGCCCTCTGGCAAAAGCGGTTACAACACACTATGCTCCTGCCTGCCATGACGCCACTCTCGCCGTTGCTCAACCGACACCGCTCGATCCGCCGTTACCGATCCGATCCGATCGATCCCGCGTTGGTCGAGCAGGTCTGCGGCGACGCGATCGCCGGCTCCTCCTCCTCCGGAAATCTCAACAGCGTCTCCATGGTCCTGACGCGCGATCCGGAGCGGAAGCGCCGCCTCTACGAACTTCATTCCGAGCAGGAGATGATTCTGGAGGCGCCGCTGCTCATCACGTTCTGCGCCGACTGGTACCGGACGCGCGAGTGGCTGCGCCGGCGCGGGGCGCGCGACAATTTCAACAATCTGCTCGGGTACCACGTGGCGGCCTTCGACGCGATGATCCTGTCGCAGTCGGTCTGCCTGGGGTTCGAGGCGAAGGGGCTGGGGATCTGCTACATGGGCACCACGCTCCACTCGATGCCCGAGATCGCGGAACTGCTCGACCTTCCCGATACGTGCGCACCCGTCACCACCATCGTTGTGGGCTATCCGGCCGAAGACCCGCCCAAGCGCGACCGTCTCCCGCTCCGGGCATTTCTCCACGACGAGGTCTACCATCGCCCCACCGACGTTGAGCTCGACGCGATCTACGAACAGCGCGAGGTCAAGGGGTGGGCGCGCTACATGGCATCCCCGGAGCTCAAGGCGAAGGTCGAGGCGCTGGGCATCACCTCCCTCGCGCGTTTCTACACGAGCACCGCCAAGTACGATCCCGACGAGTTCCGCAGGGACTCCGACAAGCTGCGGGCGTTCTTGGAGTCGAAGCACTTCCTCCCGTAGCCGCCTTCGCCCGCCCCCCGCGCCCTTCGGACCGGCGCCGCCGTGTGCTACCGTTGTGGGACACGCCGTCGGAGGATATTCCATGCCAAGACTGTTCCGCGTCATCGTTCCCGTCACCGACATCGAAATCGCGACGCAGTTCTATACCGCGGTGTTCGGAAACGAAGGCCGCCGCGTTTCGCCGGGGCGGCACTATTTCGATTGCAAGGGGACGATCATCGCCTGCTACGACCCCAGCGCGGACGGGGACGAATACCACCCCACGCCCCTTCCGGAGCCGCTCTACTTCGCCGTCGACGACCTCGAGGCCGTATTCGAGGGCGCCAAGGCGGCGGGGGCGCACTTCCCGGACACGGATGTGCCCGGCGTCGGCCCCTTCGGGGAGATCGCGACGCGCCCGTGGGGAGAACGGTCCTTCTACGCGAATGATCCGTTCGGAAACCCGCTCTGCTTCGTAAGCCGCGATACCGTGTTCACCGGGTAGCGTCGGCCCACCCTTTTCCAGGGAGTAGGATTGTGGCGAATGTACGCACGCTCGTCCTGTTGCGGCACGGGCAATACGACGAGTCGAGCCTGACACCTCTGGGGCGCCGCCAGGCGGAGCATGCCGCGCGACGGATCGCCCGGCTTCCGATCACCGCGATTCACTGCAGCACGATGACGCGCGCCATCGAAACCGCCGAGATCGCCGCCAAGCGTCTCCGCGGGCTGGCGCCGCGGCGCGCGCGCCTCCTGCGCGAGTGCCTCCCCAGCACGCCGCCCTCGCTCCTGAAGCGCGGCCTCACGATCCCAGCCTCGGTGCGACGCGCGGCGTCCGCTCAAGTGGACGGCGCCTACCGGCGCTTCTTCAAGCGCGCCACCGGCGGCGCGAAGTGCGACCTGATCGTCTGCCACGGCAACGTGATTCGATACCTGGTCTTTCGCGCGCTGGGCCAGCGGGGCGAAGGCTGGTGGAACTTCGGGACGTCGCACTGCGGCATCACCGTGGTCCGCATCCTGCATGACGGCCGCATCAAGGTCGACGCGTACAACGACACCGGACACCTGCCGCGCGGGATGGTGACGTCGTAGCAAGGCGGCGTCCACCGCGACATGAAGAACGAAAGGATCGAGGCCCCATGACCGAAGCGCTGCAACGCTCCGTAGACACCTATTTCTCCACGCTCTTCGTGGGGTCCGACCCGGCGCTCGATGGCGCGCTCTCGGCCAGCACCGCCGCAGGGCTCCCCGAGATCCAGGTCTCGGCGCCGCAGGGGAAACTCCTTCATCTCCTGGCGCGTATGAGAAACGCCCGGCGGATCCTCGAAATCGGGACGCTGGGCGGGTACAGCGCCATTCAGATGGCGCGGGCGCTGCCGCCGGACGGTCGGTTGCTCTCTCTGGAATTCGACCCCAAGCACGCGGAAGTCGCTCGCGCCAACATCGCGCGGGCCGGGCTGGCGGAGAAGGTTGAGATTCGCGTGGGCCGCGCCCTCGACCTGCTTCCGACGATCGCCACGGAGGGCGGCGGGCCCTTCGATCTCGTCTTCATCGATGCCGACAAGGAACACAATCCCGATTACTTCGGTTGGGCGCTGAAACTCTCCCGGCCGGGCACCATGATCATCGTCGACAACGTCGTCCGGGACGGCGCCGTGCTCGACGCGGAGAGCAAGGAGGAGTCGACGCGCGGAACACGCCGCGTGCTGGAGATGATGGCCTCGGAGCCGCGCGTCACCGCCACGGCGGTCCAGTCGGTGGGCGCCAAGGGCTGGGACGGTATGGCGATGGCGGTCGTTCTACCCTAGGAGGGATGCACGATGTCGATCTTGAAGTTCTTGGGCATCCGGAAACACGGCGACGGCGGCGAGGACGCCGGGTCCGCATCCGAGAC
>QJVW01000129.1 GCA_003235575.1 Candidatus Eiseniibacteriota bacterium
GTCGGCCCCGGCGCCGGCCATCGCGTTCGCCGACGCGTAGACGTCGTCGGGAACGAGGTGCCTTCCCCGTCCGCACCGAAACAAATCCTTGAGGAATGCCTCGAACGTGTCCCGCCCCCACACGGCCCGCAGCGAACGGAGCATGACCGCGGGTCGGTCGTAGGCGGCGATCGAATAGGCGGCGTAGCTGGGGGAGGCATCCGCGGGCCATGCGGGCGGCTGTTCGTCCCGGGCGTAGTGATGCTGCAACAGCGCGCGCTCCGCGCGCATGGCGTTGCTCGAGGGAGCCACCCAGCGGAAGCGGTCGCGCCATCGCCAGTTTCCGCGCGGGTAGTACTCGTCGACGTAGTCGTTTTCCAAGAACTGCGCGAAGCCCTCGTCAAGCCATGCATCGCGGCGCTCGTCGTTCCCCGCCATTCCGTAGAACCAGCTATGCGCGCTCTCGTGGGCCAGCGTCGCGTCGAGCCACTCGGTCTCGCCGGACGTGATCTCGGGGTCGTTCATGGTGAGCATCGGGTATTCCATGGCCCCGCCGGCGACGGAGGCTTCGGCGCTGGTGAACGTCGGCCACGTGTACGGCCCCGCCAGCCTCGCGTGGTGTTCGAGACCGCGCACGGTCAGGGAGAGCGCGTCGCTCCACGCGGTGCTGTCCTCGCGAAAGACCAGGGCGCGAACGGCCACGCCGGCCCAGACCGTGTCCGCTCGCACGTAGCGCGGGGACGCCACCCAGCCGAAGTCATGCACGCCCGAAGCATGGAATCGGAGCGTCTTGAGCGATCCGAGCGTCGAGTCGGAGGGGGCGGGCGACAGAACCGCGGCCCCCAACGTGTCGGTGATGCTCGTATCGCCCCACGCCGTCAGGAACCGCAGCGGACCCGCGCGCCCTTCCCCGTCGCGCTCCCAACGCGATCGCCCGTCCTCGCCCCGCCAGGCGTACCGATAGTGAACCGGGGCGCCGCGGGGAACGCGCCACGCGGCGGCGCCCGACGCGGCGACCGGAATCGGATCGCCGCGCGCGGGTTCGATCCACAGCGCCTCGGAGGACGTTCCCGTCGCACCGAGCCCGGCCGCCACGGTCTGGAGCCGAACCGTGACACGCTCGGGCGGCGGGTGCTGCAGCGGGATCTCATTCGTTCCGCCCTTCGTGGAAATCAGGCTCCCCGTCGCGCCCACCCAATATTCGTCCGGGAGGGTCACCGCCACGTCGTACTCGGCGAACTCCCCGTAGAACTCCGGAAAGTAGTGAAACGGATCGAGGGCCCAGCCATCACGATCCCGGACCACGATCTTCGGATACCACTGTCCCATGGAGTAGCCGTCGCGCGAGCGGCCGAATCGGTCGAGCACGCGTGGGATGTGCACGCGAAAATGAAGCCGCATCGCGACGGAGTCTCCCGGCGCGAGCGGTTGGGGCAGATCGACGCGTGCCAGCGTCTCCTCGAGGCGAACCGCCGCCGCGATCCCGTCCACGCTTGCCGAGTCGAGGGTCATCCACCCGCGATCCTCCGGCGGCGCGAACCGAAGCGCGTAGTCCTCCCCGAAACGCTCCGCCTCCCGTCCATAGATGGAGCGGTGGCTGGAGAAGGCGTTTGGATAGGCGTGCAGCCAGAGCGCGGAGAGCGCGGAGTCGGCGCCGCTGCGGTAGCCGATGGTGACCCAGCCGTCCAGGAGCTGCCGGTTCGTGTCGAGCCGGACGTCGATGGCGTAGCGAACACCCGGCGGCGACCAGGCCAGGGCCGGGGCCGGCACAACGAACCCGAGGGAAAGCGGCGACAGGGCGAGAGCGAAGAGGACGGTGGCCGGCCGGAGGGAGGACCGCCAACGGGGGTTCAGGGTGTCGCGTCCTCCATGGCCCGGAGCGACGACGGCACTCCCTCGCCGAACAGTGTATACGGCGACGCCGCGGCGATTCGGATCGTTACGAGGTCACCCACAGCCTCGTTGCGGCGCGGAAAGATCGTGGTCTTGAACCGACGGCACTTGCCGAACCAGTGCTCTGGATTTCGCTTCGACGGACCCTCGACCAGCACCTCGACATCCTGTCCCACGACGGCGGCGTTTCGGTCCAGCGACGCCTGCTTCTGCTCCTCGATCAGGATGGTGATCCGGCGCGTCTTCTCGGCGTCCGGCACGTCGTCGTCCCACTCCGCGGAGCGCGCTCCGGGACGCGGCGAATACTTGAAGAGGAACGCGCTGTCGTAGCCGACGCGCCGCATCGCGTCGCGGGTCGCCTCGAAGTCGTCTTCGGTTTCCCCCGGGAACCCGACGATGATGTCGGTCGAGAGCGCGAGGCCCGGCACGGCCGCGCGCAAGCGCGCGACCAACTCCTCGTACTCCTCGATCGTGTAGATGCGGCGCATCCGATCCAGCACCCGGTTCGAACCGGACTGAAGGGGCAGGTGGACGTGCGGCATCACCTTGCGGCAATCCGCCAGCGCCTCCAGCGTCCGATCGGTGAAATCGCTGGGATGGGGCGAGGTGAATCGGATTCGCGCGATGCCCTCCACCGCGTCCGCGCGCCGAAGCAGCGAGGCGAAGTCGTCCTCCCCGTCGCGGTAGGCGTTCACCGTCTGGCCGAGGAACACGATTTCCTTGAAGCCTTCGGCCCCGGCGTGCTCCACCTGGCGCAGCACCTCCTCGAGGGGAAGGCTTCGCTCCCGGCCCCGAACGAAGGGGACGATGCAGAAGGCGCAGAACTTGTCGCATCCGCGCATGATGCTCACCCACGCCCGCACGCCGTCGGCGCGGGCCGGGGCCAAATCCCCATACGTTTCGTCGCGCGAAAGCCTTACGGCGAGCGTCGGTTCGTCGCGCGCCCCGTCCAGGAGCGCGGGCAGATCGCGATAGCCGTCCGGGCCCACGACGAGATCGACCGCGGGGACCTTCTCGAGGAGGCGCGTCTTCAGGTGCTGGGCCATGCAGCCGGCGACCCCCAGAAGCACACCCGGACGGCGCACCTTGTGCCGGGTCAGCTCCCCGAGCCGGCCGTAGATGCGCTGTTCGGCGTGCTCGCGAATGGCGCAGGTGTTGAGAAGGATGACGTCGGCGTCCGCCGCCTCCTCCGTCCGCTCGTACCCGGCCCGGTGCAACTGGCCCAGCATCAGCTCGGAGTCGGCCACGTTCATCTGGCAGCCGTATGTTTCCAGGTAGATCCGTCGTTGCATGGAGGGTGAGTTTACACCAGTGGCCGCCGCGTGGCACAATCCCGTGCTCGACCCCGACGGCGACGAACAGGAGCACGACCCCATGATCAAGAGCGACAAATGGATCCGACGGATGTGCGAGGAGCACGGGATGATCGATCCCTTCGAGGAGAAGCAGGTCCGAAGGGACGTGGTGTCGTTCGGGATCTCGTCCTACGGCTACGACCTTCGCATCGCCGACGAATTCAAGATCTTCACCAACATCAACTCCACGATCGTCGATCCCAAGAACTTCGATCCGAAGTCGTTCGTGGACTACAAGGGCGACGTTTGCATCGTCCCGCCGAACTCGTTCGCCCTGGGGCGAAGCGTCGAATACTTTCGCATTCCCCGCAAGACGCTGACCATCTGCGTCGGGAAATCGACGTATGCGCGCTGCGGCATCATCACCAACGTCACGCCGCTGGAGCCGGAGTGGGAGGGGTACGTGACGCTGGAGGTGTCGAACACCACGCCCCTGCCCGCGCGCATCTACGCGAACGAGGGCATCGCGCAGATCCTCTTCTTCGAGAGCGACGAGGAGTGCTCCGTCTCGTACAAGGACAAGAAGGGGAAGTACCAGTCCCAGGTCGGCGTCACGCTTCCCCGCGTGTAGCCGCGCGGCGCCCCGGCGCCTAGGCCTCGGTACCGACCTTCCCCGCGAACAGGCTCGCGAAGTCGGCCGCGAACGTGTCGAAGGACTGCGGCGGAGCCCCCGTCAGTTTCTGCACGGTCTGGGTGATGTCCTGCATCGCGCCGCCGGCGTACAGCCCCAGCAGCTCGATGTAGCCGTCGACCAGATACTCGGGTCGCCCCGCTGCGAGCATCGCTTCCCGCGCCGCTTCCACGGGAACGTCCGTGTAGGTGACGGTGCGGCCGATGGCCCGGCCGATCTTCTCGGCCATGTCGGCGAAGCTCAAGAGTTCCGGTCCGGTCAAATCGTAGATCCGGCCGCTGTGCCCCTCGCTGGTGAGCACCGCCACGGCCGCCGACGCGACGTCCCGAGCGTCGATCGCCACGATCTTCCCCTCGCGCGCCGGCAGGTAGATCGAGCCGTCGCTCTGGATCGTCCCCCGGTGCGCCAGAATGTTCTGCATGAAGGAGTGGGGTCGCAGGATCGAGAACGAGAGCCCGGACCGCGACAGGCGCTCATCGACTTCGCCGTGCCACTTGAGGATCTGCGCCGGACTGTTCGTCGCGGCGCCCAGCGCGGAAAGCCGAACGATCTGCTTCACCCCGGCGCGCTTCGACGCTTCGATGAGATTGCCGTGCAGCAGCGATACCCGCGGATCGACCGAGGAAACCAGGAATACTTTGTCGATGCCCTTGAGCGCCGGGTCCAAGGAGGACGGATTCTCCAGATCGGCGATGACGGGCTCCACGCTGGATCCCGCGAAGCGACTTGCCTTCTCCGGATCGCGCAGCATGGCGCGGACGCGAACGCCCTTCAGAGCCAGTAGGCGGGTGACCTCACTGCCTGTGTTTCCGGCGGCGCCGGTGACTAGGATCATCACGATGAAAACCTCCCTGGGTGTCCGAGAAATTCTGGACCCTGGCGCCCCGGCCACGGCCATCACACGCCCTGGGTTGGATGCCCGTGGCGCGCATCGGGTTGCGGTCTAATCCCGCCGCCCGGCTAGAAAACGGATCGACTGACGCCGATGATCAAATTGGTCTTCGCCACGATTTGAATCCCGTTTACCCGCTCCCACACCGGGATTTGAACCAGGCCGTAGAGGGACAGATCCGAGATCGGATCGACGCGCAGCCCCGGCGTCAGGTAGAGCGCCGCGCCGCCCGTGTTGGCGGCATCTTCCTCCTCCGCGTCCCCGACGTCGTCCTTGGCGCGCACCCGGTAGTTCGTCTGGAGCAGGGCCGCCAATCCCCCGGATAGGGCGTACTCCGTGCTCGCGTGGGCCTGTAGCTCCGCGCCGTGTCTGTAGTTTTCGACACCCCGCCCGTTTGCGCGGCCCGAGATCGAAAGCCGGAACGGCATCGACGTCCCGGGGTCCTTCCCCGGCGCTCGGAGGCTCCACTCGGCGCCGGCGCTCGCCGTCAGATCCCACGAGCCCGTACCGAGCCGGGCGGAGGCCTCGATCGGATCTCCGTCCTCGGTCAGCGCACCTTTCTGCTTTCCGGTGGGCGTCTTCACCCCGATTCCCAGGCGCCATTGGGGGCCCCGCATGCCGCGGAACACGCGCGTGGCGCTCACGTCGAGATCGCCCAATCCCCGGTCATGCCATCGCTCGTAGTGATCCTCGCTCCCATCGTGATGGATGTGCTCGTGGGTCCGGCGCAGATAGGGGAGCGTGGCGGCGACGCTCCAGCCCCGGCGGTTCCGAACGGTCGCGCGAATATTCGTAATCCGATTCACGGTGCGAACTTCGTCGTGATCCTGCGGGATCGCACCGATCGCGGCCTCGTCCGTGCCCACCATCGGCTGGTCTTGATCGACGTACAAGTGCGAAACGTCGATCCGAAACCGCGCGTCACGGTGCGAATCCGGTTCCTCGAGCGGACAGGATGACTCCGATCCGCAGTTCGCGCCGGCGAAACCGACGGGGATGGCCAGCCATACGGCGGCCAAGACGATGATGCGTGACAACATGATGGCGCTTCCTCCTCGCTGCTTGGTGGATTGGCCCAGACAGTGCTGCGACGGTGCTGCGACGGCCTAGGCTCGAGGAGGCGGATCGCTCGGTTCGAGTCGCGCCACGCGGATCGCGTAGCGGCGTGAAGCATGGCGGGCGCGGCGAGCCCGTGAGCGCGGAACGGCGACCCTCGGGACTCGATTCATTGGATCCTGTGGTTGCGGTGCGACGGTGGATTCGGGCGCCCCGCACGCGAACGCGAGGTGAAGCTCGACGGGCGCGCCCCGTGCGCCGTCCGCCGTGTCCGCCCGGTCCGCCTCGCAGCCGCCGTTGGCGCAACCCGTTTGCCCGACGCAGCAGGGTCCCGACGTACAGCAGGCCGAGTCGGCGCCGACGGATCCCGGCGCGACGCGCCCCGCCGACGACGGCGCCAGCGAGCCCTGGAGAAAGAGAAGGCCCATCAGGAGGGCCAAGAACGGTCGAAGCGACATGAATCGATCCTACCACGCTCCGACCCGCTTGACCGTCGAATCCAGGGGTGCGAAAGTCCTCCTTTCCCTCTATCCAAGGAGCAGGAATGAGCCAAGCAACGCCGCGCGCGATCGCGGTGATCGGCGCAGGGGTCATGGGACGGGGCATCGCGCTCGTAGCCGCCAAGGCCGGATTCGAAACGCAGGTCATCGAACCAAACGCGGCGGCGGCGGAGTCCGCCCGCGCCGAGATCGAGAAGATTCTGAAGCGAGCCGGCGAGAAGGGCGAATGGGACGCCGCGACGGTGAGCGGCATCCGGGACCGGCTACGGTGGTCCGAGACGCTCGAGGGCGCCAAAGGCGCCGGCCTGGTGATCGAGGCGGTTCCCGAGCACGTCGGGCTGAAGGCCGAGGTCTATTCCGGCGTGGCGCCGCATCTGGCCGCCGACGCGGTGATCGCGACGAACACGTCGTCGCTGAGCATCACCGAGCTGGCCGCGATCTCCGACCGGCCGAAGCAATTCGTGGGGATGCACTTCTTCAATCCCGTCCACCGGATGCGGCTGATCGAGTTGGTGCGCGGCCTCGAGACGGGCGAGGACGCCTTGCGATTGGTCGAGGAAGTTTCGCGGGTCATGGGGAAGGAGACAGTCCAGGTGCGGGAGTCACCCGGGTTCGTCACGTCCCGCGTGAACGTCCTGATCGGCAACGAAGCGTTCGCCATGCTCGAAACGGGCGTCGCCTCGGCTCGCGACATCGACAAGGCGCTCAAACTGGGACTGAACCACCCGATGGGGCCGTTCGAAATGGTCGACCTCGTGGGTCTCGACACCCGGCTCTTCATCCTGGAATACTTGCACCAAGCGCTGGGCGAGCGCTTCCGGCCGAACCCGCTCCACGTGCAGTACGTCAAGGCCGGCCGCCTCGGCCGGAAAGTCGGCCGCGGCGTGTACGACTATCCGCAGGAGTAGGGGGCATCGATGGCCGCCGTTCGATACCTCGTCTCTGATCTCGATCGGGCGGTCGCGTTCTACACGGGCATGCTGGGCTTCACCCAAGCGGAGCGGTGGGGATCGGAGTTCGCCGCCGTGCGCCGCGACGGCTTGACGCTTTGGTTGAGCGGGCCGAAGACCTCCGCCTGGGAGCCGATGCCCGACGGGCGGAGCCCCGAACCGGGCGGATGGAATCGCCTCGCGATTCAGGTCGCGAACATCGACGCCGAGGTGGATCGGCTCCGGGCCGCCGGTGTCACGTTCCGCAATGAGATCGTCGCTGGCCCCGGCGGCAAGCAGATCCTGGCTGAGGACGGCTGCGGCAACGTCGTCGAACTGTTTGAAAACGCGAAGCACTGAAAACGGAGACCCCCATGACGCCTGACGCCACGATGGCCGCGACGCTCCTTGCCTCCGGCGGAAAACTGTTGATCGGCGGAGCGTGGCGCGACGCCGCCTCCGGAAAGACGTTCCCGACATTGAATCCCGCGACCGGCGAGACGCTGCTCGACATCGCCGAGGGGGATGCGCCGGATATCGACGATGCCGTGCGCGCCGCGCGCGCGGCCCTGGACGGCCCGTGGGGCGCGATGTCGGCCGCGGAGCGTGGAAAGATTCTCTGGAAAATCGGCGATCTGCTGCTGCAACACGCGGCGGACGCGGCGCGCCTGGAGACCCTGAATGGTGGAAAGCCGATCACCGAAACCACGCGCATCGAGGTGCCCCTCGCGGCGGACGTATTCCACTACAACGCGGGCGCGGCGACCAAGATCGAGGGGAGCACGATCCCGGTCTCGGGCTCGTATTTCAACTATACGATTCGCGAGCCGCTTGGCGTCGTCGGGCTGATCGTCCCGTGGAATTTCCCGCTGTTGATGGCGGCGCGCAAGGTAGCCCCGGCGCTCGCGGCGGGAAACGCCGTGGTCCTGAAACCCGCCGAGGAAACGCCGCTGACGGCGCTGCGCCTGGGAGAGATCGCGCTGGAGGCGGGGTTGCCGCCCGGCGTGCTGAACGTGGTGCCCGGATTCGGCCCAACCGCAGGGGCCGCGCTGGTGGCGCATTCCGGCGTGGCGGCGATCGCCTTCACCGGGGAGACGTCCACGGGCCGGACGATCATGGCGAACGCGGCCGGCACGACGAAGAAGCTCTCGCTGGAACTGGGGGGGAAATCCCCCAACATCGTCCTCGACGACGCCGACATCGATTTGGCGGCGCGGGGCGCGCTCAGCGCGATTTTCTACAACAAGGGTGAGGTCTGCACCGCCGGCTCGCGCCTTCTGATCCAGAAGTCGATTCGCGAGCCGCTGATCGAGAAGATCCTGGCGCGCGCGGCGAAGATGGTCCCCGGCGACACGCTCGACCCCAAGACCCGACTGGGCGCCCTGACGTCCCAGGATCAGGTGGCGAAGGTCGAGCGGTACGTCGCCCTCGGCAAGAAGGAAGGGGCGCGCCTCCTGGTGGGCGGCGAGCGCGCCACCGTGGGCGACGGTCGCGGCAATTTCTGGAAGCCGACGATCTTCGACGGTGTGCGGAACGACATGACCATCGCGCGGGAGGAAATCTTCGGCCCGGTTCTCTCGGTGATCGACGTCGACGACTTCGATCATGCCATCGCCATCGCCAACGAAACGACGTACGGCCTGGCCGCGGGCATCTGGACACGCGATATCAAGAAAGCGCACCGCGCGGCGCGCGCCCTCCAGGCGGGTACGGTGTGGATCAACGCCTACAATCTCTACGACGCGGCGTCCCCCTACGGCGGCTACAAGGCGTCGGGGTTCGGCCGCGAATCGGGCATGGCGGGCGTGGACGCCTACCTCCAGACGAAGAGCGTCTGGGTCGATCTGAGCTAGGGGAACCCGTGTCGGCGCTCCTTCTCGACAAGCGAGACGGCGTTCTCGTTCTCACGCTGAATCGTCCGGATGTCTTGAACGCCCTCGACGCCGCGCTGGGCGCGGCGCTGGCGGAGGCCGTGCGGGAAGCCTCGAGCAACGAGGCCGTCGGCGCGGTCGTCATCACGGGCGCGGGGCGCGCCTTCTGCTCGGGCGGCGACATCGGCGTCATGAAAGAGGTGATGGCGTCCGGGGCGCGCTGGGAGGATTTCGCCCCCGTCGTCACCGGGGGCCGAAACGTAGCGCTGGCGATTCGAGATTGCCCCAAGCCGGTGATCGCCGCGGTGAACGGCGCCGCCGCGGGCGGCGGCATGGGTCTCGCCCTCGCGTGCGACGTGCGCTGGGCATCCGAAAAGGCGAAGTTCGCGCAGTCGTTCGCACGCCTCGGGCTCCACCCCGACTGGGGCAGCCTCCGGGCGCTGACGCGGCTCGCGGGACCTTCGCGCGGGCTGGAATTGATGTGGACCGGGGACCCGATCGCCGCGGACGAGGCGCTGCGACTCGGCCTCGTGAGCCGCGTCCTGCCCGCCGAGACGCTCCTCGAGGAAGCCACGGCGTTCGCCGGCCGGTTGGCGCAGGGAGCGCGGGCGGCCCTGGCGGAGATCAAGCGATCGGTTCAGGCGGTGGCCGACATGTCCCTGGAGCAGAGTCTCGACCGCGAGGTCGCTTCCCAGGAACGCTGCTGGAACACCCACGACGCGAAGGAGGGAATCGCCGCCTTCCTGGAGAAACGGGCCCCGAAGTTCGAGGGCCGCTGACGCCCGCCCTGGGCTATACTTCCAAGACCAACCCTGAAGCGCCGATTCCTGCACCACTGATCCATAAGGAGGTAGCACCGGTGACTCCCGAAACCATGAATCCGCCCGCCACCGGCACGCTCTGCCGGTATCGCGTGGAACAGGGCATCGCGATCCTCGAGCTGTGCGATCCCCCCGCGAACACCTACACGTACGAAATGATGCGCGAGTTGGACGAAGCCATTCTGAAGGCGCGGTTCGACGAGAGCGTCCACGTCATCCTGCTGCGCGGCGCGGGCGACAAGTTCTTCTGCGCGGGCGCCAACATCAAGATGCTCCAAACCGTGAATCCCTACTTCAAGTACTACTTCTGCCTGCACGCCAACGAGACGCTGAACCGCCTGGAGCAGACCCCGAAGCTGGTCATCGCGGCGCTCAACGGGCATTGCGTCGGCGGCGGGTTGGAGGTCGCCATGGCGGCGGACATCCGCCTCGCGAAGAAGAACGCCGGCAAGATCGGCCTCCCCGAGGTGACGCTCGGCGTGCTCCCCGGCACGGGCGGCACGCAGCGCCTGGCCCGGTTGGTCGGCAAGCCCCGTTCCATCGAGATGATGACGACCGGCGCCACGTTCTCGTTCGAGGACGCGGAGCGGTGGGGCCTGGTCAACCACGTCTGGGACGCGGAGGGATTCGACGCGAAGGTGATGGAGTACGCGCGTCAGTTCGTTCCGCCCGGCAAGGCGTCGAAGGCGGTGGGGCGGATCAAGCGTTCCGTCCAGTCGGGGCTCGAGGTCTCGTTCAGCGAATCGCTCGCGATCGAGCGCGAACTGCAGCAGCAACTGTTCCAGAGCGACGACGCGAAGGAGGGACTCACCGCGTACGTCGAGAAGCGAGCGCCCAAGTTCTCCGGTAAGTAGCCGGGACGCGCGCGTGACGACCGCCCTCGCCCCCCGCGAGCGGATGGTGCTCCGCGCCGCCCGTGAAGTGCGCGAGGGGGAGACCGTGTTCGTGGGAACGCGGCTCCCCCTCCTCGCGTATCTGGTGGCCAAGGCCACGCATGCCCCCACCGCCGTCGCCTTCTACGAAAACGGACTCATCCGCGAAGAAGCCGCCCGCGAGCTTCTCTTCACGATGGGCGATCCCCCGAACATCCTCGACGCGACGATGGCGGGGGGCACGCTCGACGTGATGGGGCTGTTGGCCGCCGGCCGCGTGGACCTGGGATTTTTGGGGGCGGCGGAGGTGGATCGATACGGTAACCTGAATTCCACCGAAGGCGTCGACGAGGCGGGGCGGCCGACACGCCTGCCGGGCAGCGGCGGGGCGGCGGATATCGCGTCGCTGGCGCGACGTACGGTGATTCTCGTGCCGCACGAACGGCGGCGCCTGGTGGAACGGGTCCGCTATCGGACCTCTCCCGGCCGCGGCGACGGTCCGGGGTGGCGGAAACGTACGGGCTTGCCTCCGGGCGGACCGTCGGCCATCATCACGACGCACGCGGTTTTTCGGTTCGACCACGTGCTGGAAGAGGGGTACCTTTACGAGGTGTTCCCCGGTGTGACCGTGGACCACGTGCTGATCGGCATGGCGTGGGAACCGCGGATTGCACAGCCGTTGGGAATGACGCGACCGTTCACGGAGGAAGAGACGGCGGCGCTGCGCCGCATCGATCCCGACGGCTTCTGGACCGGGGTCAAGGCCACGAGGGCCGTTTCCCCATGACTCGAGGAGGCAACAGCATGAGGAAATCTCTCATCATCGCCGGATTGGCCCTGGCGATGGCCACCGGAAGCGCGCACGCCACGGGCGTGGGCGTGGGCGTCTACGGCGGACTGGCGTACCCGATCGTGCAGGACGACGTGGATTCGGGCACGCTTCTCGGCCTGCGCGTCCCCGTATCGCTCACGCCGCTCATCACGGTCGAGCCGTTCTACATGTCGTCCGCGCTCGGCGACAAGGATCAGACCCTGGGCGGCCTCACCTACACGCGCGAGGGGTTCGACGGCAAGGGCTACGGCCTGAACGCGATGCTCGGCAGCCCGATCGGGATGGGGGTCCACTTCTACCCCGTCGCCGGGATCGGCAAGTACAAGCTGGAGCGAACCGGGAGCGAGGACATCGACGAGGTGGGATACAATATCGGCCTCGGCCTCGGGGTCGGCGCCACGCCGAAGATGACGCTGCAGCTCCGCGGCGAGTTGAACTTGGTCAAGACCGGCGATTCGTCGCGCAAATTCGCGAACGTGACCGGCGGTCTCACCTATAGCCTGATGCCCTGAGAGGAGGACGCGCGATGAAAGCCAACAAGTGGATCGTCCCCGCGCTCGTCCTCATGCTGGCGGCGGCGGGCTGCATTCTGGTTTCCGGACAGTTTCTCATCGACTTCGATCTCCCGAATTTCCAAGCGCAGACGAACAGCTCGATCGTGGCCGAAGACATCGACCTGAACACCGAGAGCGACTACAAGGACCACAAGGACGATTTGCAGGATTTGGTCGACCTGGCGGTCCTCGGAAAGTTCACGAACCATTCGGGCGGCGCCATCGGCGTCGAGGTCTGGATGACGCCGACCACGACGAACTACACCAACAGCACGGACATCAGCAACCACGCCACGAAGGTCTGGGGGCCGTTCGTCGTGCTCGCGGGCGCCACCAAGACGGTGGATTGGAACGAATCGGCGAGTCTCTTCACGAAGAGCGGCAAGCAGCTCTTGATCCAGGAGATCAAGGGCGACGGCCAGTTCCAGCTCTACGCCATCGGGAACACGACGACGTACGACTTCAGCGTCTCGAACGGCGTGCTGGCGTTGGTGCTCGACTTCGCGAAATAACGGTCTGAGGCGCGCGCCACGGAAGGCGTGCGTTGCGGCCGGCGGGTGTGAGGCGCCCGCGGGTCAGGCCGCGACCCGACGGCGGATGCCGCCGGGACAAGTCCCCCACGGGGTGCGGGTCAGGAGATCCGCGCCCCGTACTTTTGTACCCCTTCCGCTCCTGCCCACCGGCTGTGGTACCGTTGATGCATGGCTGCAGTCCCACAGGGCGCCGCCGCCCCGGATCGCCCCGCGCTCCGACTGACCGTGGATGCGCGCGTGGCGCGCATCACCCTCGACCGCCCCCCGCTCCACATCATCGATTTCGCCATGATGGACGCGTTGGAGCAAGCGATCGCGACCGTGGCCCACGAGCCCCGCGTCGCCGCCGCGATTCTTACTTCGACCGGAGACAAGGCGTTCTCCGCGGGCGTGGACGTGAAGATCCACACGCCGGAAGAGGCGCCCGCGATGCTGGAGCGGTTCCACCGGGTGATCCGCGCGGTAGGAGCCCTGCCCTGCCCCACCATCGCCGGCGTTCATGGCGTGGCGCTGGGCGGCGGGTTCGAGCTGGCGTTGGCGTGCGACATGATCGTCGCGGAGGAAGGCTCCTCGTTCGGGTTCCCGGAAATCTGGCTCGGCTGTTTCCCACCGGTCGCGGCCGCGATGCTCCCACACATCATCACCCCCCAGAAGGCCTACGAGCTGGTCCTGAGCGGAGAACCGATCACGGCGGCGGAAGCGAAGCAGCTCGGCCTGGTCAACCTTCTCACGGCGCGAGGCACGCTCGAGGCCGCGCTTGCCGGATACGTTTCGCTGTTCGCGGAGAAGAGCGTGGCGGCATTGCGGGTGGCCAAGCGCGCGCTGCGCCTCGGCGAGGAACAGCGGACGGGCGATGCGCTACGGCAAATCGAAGCGCTCTACCGCGACGATTTGATGAAATCCGAGGACGCACGGGAGGGCATCCTGGCCTACGTGGAAAAGCGCGAAGCGAAGTGGAAGGATCGGTAGTCTAGCGACGGAACTCCCCACCGTCATCAAGCGCTCCCTCCCCGATTGGAGGATCAGATGGGGTGCAACGCCCCGCGGGCGACCGCCTTGATGGCACTGACCGTTTGCCTCGTATCTTCGACCGTGGCGCACGCCGGCTCCAAGTGGAGGCCCGTCGACGCCCATGAGCTGGCCCTGACGCGGCCGTCGGTGGATCCCGACGCGGGCGCCGAGGTGCTCCTCTGGCGCATTACCGTGGAGGACGCCATCACCGGGCCGAACGTCCTGTCCGACGTCACGCACTTCCTGCGAGTGAAAGTGTTCGATCAGCGCGGCGTGGAGGCGGTCGGGAATCCCGACATCGTCTACGACAAGGGGACATCGATCGTCGACTTCGCCGCGCGCACGGTTCGACCGGACGGCTCGATGGTCGAGGTCACGAAGGCCGATCGATTCGAGCGAACCATCGTCAAGGCCGACGGCATCAAGCGGAAGGCGCTTTCGTTCGCATTCCCCGCCCTCGCGCCGGGCGTCGTGCTCGAGTATCACTGGACCGAGCGCCGGTACGACGAAGACATCGACGGCGTCCAGTTGATCCTGCAGCGGGACCTTCCCGTCTGCGTTCGGGAACTACGCATCAAGCCGCTCCAGATCGATCTGCCCTACTTGAATTTCAAGGTGCGCTATTTCGGAATGCAGCCTCCCACCTTTTCCCCCGAAAAGGATGGGTTCCAGCGCGCGCTGCTCCCGCCGATCCGCGGCACCCGGACCGAACCGTACATGCCGCCGGAGCTTCAATCGGTTCCGTGGGCTGTTCTCTATTACGGCCGCGACGAGGATCCGGAACCCAAGAAATTGTGGGAGGAGTTCGCCAGCGAGCGCTGGCACCGAATGTCCGAGCGCATCAAGGTGGACAACACGGTTCGCCGGGCGGCCGAGGAAATTGTCGTGGGAGCCTCCACGGACGAGGAGCGGCTGGATCGGATCGCCGCCTGGTGCCGGGCGTCGATCGAGCGGTGGGACGACGACATCGTCGGCGCTCCCGCGCGGGATTTGGAGAAGATGCCGAAGAACCGGACGCCCTCCCAGACGCTGAAGCGAAAGGGCGGGCGAGCCAACGATCTCGTCTATCTGTTCATCGCGCTCTGCCGGTCGCTGGGACTCGACGCGAGCATCGCGCTCACCGCGAATCGAAGCTACATCTTCTTCAATTCGAAACTGAGGATGCAGTGGCCGCTCACCAATCCGATCGCGGTCGTTCGCCTGGGGGAGCGCCGGCGCTTCTACGATCCGGGAGTCC
Organism: Candidatus Eiseniibacteriota bacterium; assembly: GCA_003235575.1. Taxonomy (GTDB): domain Bacteria; phylum Eisenbacteria; class RBG-16-71-46; order SZUA-252; family SZUA-252; genus SZUA-252. Next base: position 14,967 of record QJVW01000129.1, read on the forward strand.
GCTGGATTCACGGCGATGGCCTCGCGTGGTGGGAAGACGGGCAGGAGGCATTCGTGCTCGGAAAGGACCAAGGCGCGTTCATCCAGGTTCCCATGGCGCCTCCGGACTCCACCCATACGATCCGCAGCTGTCGTGGCGTCCTGCGCGACGATGGAACGTTCGAAGGCGACGTACGGATCGCGTTCTGCTCCCTGGCGGGCGCGACCGAACGGGAGTGGCTCGACGACCTCACCCCGGACGAGCGCTTGGAACGAATACGAACCACGCATCTTCCCTCGCTGCCGGGCCTCGTGATGTCGCACCCGGAGATCGATGCCCTCGAGGACACGTCCCATCCGTTGGTCGTGCGCTGTTCCGTGCGGATCCCGAACTACGGCGCGACCGTCGGCAGCCGGCTGATCGTGCCTGTGGCATTCTTCAATCAGGGCCGGGGCGCGGTCTTCCCGTCGGACGACCGAACGAATCCCGTCTACTTTCACCGGGGGTGGTGCGAAACGGATTCCGTGTGGATCGACCTTCCCGATGGATTCGATGTCGAGGCCGCGCCGGTGGTTCAGCCGCTCGAGGCCCGGGGCGTGGGTTCCTATCGCGCCAACGCGCTCGTCTCGATGGACGGTCGTTCCGTTCGCCTTCTCCAGTCGTTCCGGTTCGGCGATGGCGATGCGATCTACTTCCCGACATCCGAGTACCCGACGCTCAAGCGGTTCTTCGACGGCGTGGGCGAGCGCGTCCGCGCCACCTTGTCGCTGAAGCACGCCCAGACGGATTCCGGGCAGTCCGGCGGCGGCGGCGCTTCGGAGGAGCCGTAGGTGCGGCGCCCCCTTGCCCTTGGTCTCGTCCTGCTCGCGGCCGCGGCGGCCGCGCCGCCGGCGTGGGCGAAGGACAGGCTACCACCGTGGGCCGAGGGGCTACGCGGCCTGTCGCCTCCTTCCTCGTTCGCGTCGGCGGACGCCGTAGTGCTGCTTCACGAGTCGTCGGTCGTGATGGAGCGGGGCGACCGCTTTCGCGAGACAACCCGCCGGCTGGTGCGGATCGTGAAGTCGGCCGGCGCTCGAGAGGCCGTGGCGAGGGCGTACTACCGAACCGACGGCGACAAGATCCTGTCCCTGGACGCCTGGCTCGTATCGCCCGACGGCACGGTTCGGAAATTGGCCAAGAAGGAGGCCGTCGATCGCGCGGTGCTCGACGAGGCGATCTATAACGAGGCGCGGGAGCGGCTCTACTCCGCGGTGGATGACGTCCGCCCCGGGGCGCTCTTCGCCTACGAGAGCGTGGTGGACTACCGAAGCCCCTTCGCGCAGTTCGAGTGGAATTTCCAAGAAGACATTCCGACGTGCCGGTCGCGGTTCCGGCTCCAGGCGTTCGATGGCTGGTCGGTCGCGACGGCGACGGTGGGTCGCGATTCCATCCCCGTGAACGAGGAGGACGGAGCCTGGACCTGGGAGCTGCGGGACGTCCCGGGGCTCGAGGACGAGCCGCTACTGCCGCCGGTTCGTGCCTTTGCGATACGCCTGGCGGTGAATCTTCTCCCTCCGGAGGGTGCGTCGACCGGATCCCGCCGCGTGATACGGCGTTGGGAGGACGCCAGCGCGTGGCAGGCGGAGCGGGTGGCCGCCTTGGGGCCACCCGGGGACCGTGTGCGGGCGAAAGCGGCCGCCCTCGCGGCCGGCGCCGCGAATCGCGAGGACTCGATTCGCGCGATCGCCCGGTTCACCCAGTCCATCAACTACGTTTCGATCAGCATGGGCCTTGGGCGTGGGGGCGGCTACGTGCCGCGACCTCCCGGCGACGTGCTCCAGCGCTCGTACGGGGACTGTAAGGACAAGGCGAACCTCATGCGTTCCCTTCTCGAGTCGATCGGGATTCAAGCGTATCTCGTGGGGATCCGATCGCGGGGGGGCGAGTTCACGCTCCGCGAATTTCCGGCGCTCGCCCAATTCGATCATTGCATCGTGGCCGTTCAGAGCGATACGCCGACCGCGATGACGGTGCATTCGAATGCAATGGGCCGCCTCGTGCTGTTCGACCCGACCGACCCGACCACCCCATGGGGCTCCCTGCCGCTCGGTCAGCAGGAGGCGTGGGGGCTGCTCGTCGCGCCGCATGGAGGCGAGCTCGTGCACGTCCCGGCCTCGGCGCCGCGCGACAACGCGCGGTCCCGGATCCTCGAGGGCACCATCGGCGCCGACGGGCTGCTCACCGCCCGTCTTCGATTCGAGACGACCGGCGCCGGCGCATCGCGATGGCGCGGAACCCTCCGCAGCCACGGAGCCGCCGAGATCGAGCGGCAGCGGTCATGGTGGATGGGCCCGGGGTCATCCGCCGCGACCGTGGATTCGTTCGGGATTCGGGAAGCGGAGGATGGGCGAATTCTCTTGATGGCGCGCTTCCGAATGCCCCGCTGGGGCGCGCCCATGGCGGGAAACCTGCTGGTGATGGACACGGGACGGCTGGGCGCCATCGGGCTCCCCGCGCTCGCGGATACTCCGCGCGTCCACCCGATCGAAATTCCAGCGGACCACTACGAGGAGACGTTCGTCCTCCGGCTCCCCCCCGGGTACGCGCTCGATGACGCGCCCAAACCCATCGCGATCGAGTCCCCGTTCGGCACGATCCGGTTCGAGGTTCGGGAGGAGTCGGGTGCGCTGAGGATCGAGCGTGCGATGGAGCAGCGGTGGACGGTTCTGCCCGCGACCGAATACGACGAAGTCCGGCGGTTCTACCTGGAGGCCCGCCGGGCCTTTCAGGCGCCCCTGGTGCTATCGCGGCGCTGAGCGACGGGGCGATCCCAGGTCCGCGCGGTCTACGCCCAGCGCCTGCATCATGCCGCTCGCCTTGATCAGCGTTTCCTCGTACTCGCCGTCGGGAGTGGAATCGGCAACGATGCCCCCGCCTGCGTGGAAGGAGGCAGCGCCGCGGCCGACCGTGATCGTACGGATGGCGATGTTCCAATCGGCGTCACCGCACGCATCCCAGTAGCCGAGGGCGCCCGTGTAGAAGCCCCGACGCACGGGCTCCAGCGCGTCGATGATCTCCACGGCGCGGATCTTCGGCGCCCCCGTGATGGAGCCGCCGGGAAAGAGCGCCGCGAGAATCTCCACCGGTCCCACGTCCTCGCGCAATTCCCCGACGACCCGCGACACGAGGTGGTGGACATTGGAGTGGGTGGCGACCTCCCAGAGGGCCGGGACGCGGACCGAACCGATCGAGCAGACGCGCCCCAGATCGTTTCGCTCCAGATCGACGATCATCAGATTCTCGGCGCGATCCTTGTCGCTGGCGTGTAGCGCCGCGGTGAGCGCCGCATCCTCCTCGGGCGACCGCCCGCGGGGGCGCGTCCCCTTGATGGGCCATGATTCGATCCGGCTTCCTCGAATCGAGAAGAAGCGCTCCGGCGAGGACGAAGCGATGCCGCCGCCGTCCGGGAGCGCCGCGTAGGCGAGGAACGGCGCGGGCGCCACCGCGCGCAGGCGGCGGTAGAGCGCGGCGGGTGAAGGCGCGGGCGCCACCCAGAACCGCTGGGAGAGGTTGACCTGGTAGATGTCCCCGGCCGCGATGTGATCCAGGGCACGCTCCACGGCCCGGAGATACCCGTCGCGCGTGAAGTTGGACGACGCGATCGGAGCCTTCACGGGCTCGACGGCGGACGGCATCGCCGCCGGCGTCTCCTCGAGCGCGGCCTCCAGCCGCGCCCACGCGGTCTCGAGTCGCGCCGCGGCGCGCTCCGGCTCCGCGCCACGGCCGTCGAAGCCCGTGGCGACCGCCCATGCCTCGCCCGTGCGGCGGTTCCATCCGAACACGACGTCGTACAGGCCGAGGACGAGGTCGGGGTGCGACCATTCGCGGCGCGCCTGGGCCGGGTAGCGCTCGAACAGATCCTTGAGATCGTACGCCAGCGACCCGGCCAGCCCCGAGACGAACGGAATCGGCGGCGGCGGATCATAGGCCGCGCGCGCCGGCCAGACACGGCGGAGCGCCGCGAGGGCCGATCCCAGGTCGTCGCGGCCGCGCCGCAGCCTGCCGTCCCGAACCTCCGCCTGCCAGAGCGGCGCGAACGCAAGCAGGGTCCAGGCGCCGGAGGCGCGGTCCGGCCCCGCGCTCTCCAAGAAAACTACCTGGGGAAGCCGGTCGAGGATCGCGGCGACGCGGTCGACGGTCCATGCCGCGGGAAGCGCGCGGACCACGGGTCGGACGATGACCGTGGATCGCTCCCCCGGCGGGGCGGCGCGATCGCCCGCTTCATGCGTCGCCCCGGGCGTCAACGTCTCGCTAGTAGCCATAGTCCACCGGGTCGGACGGGCGTTGTTCCACGGGAAGAAGCGCGTGGATGCGATCGTTGCCGAGCTTCGCGACGTAGGCGGCGAGCGTCGGCACGCCATCCACCCACTCCCGCTTCCACGCCTCGAACCCCTCGACGGTCTTCGTCGCGCGGTGATAGGCGGCGTAGGCTTCGTGGTCCCGCCGATAGTAGCCTTGGGAGGGGGAGGGGTGCGCGCCCCAGCGCGCCTCGCAGACGGCGGCCACGAGCAGGCCCGGGATCACCACGCGGTTCGGGTCGCGACGGATTCGCTCGGGCGCCACGATCTCCTCCGCGGTCACGATCACGGCCTTTGCCGCGCGTGCGGCGTCGGCGGTGATGCCGAGGCTTCCCCACATCACCGCGTTTCCGTGGGTGTCGGCGCGCTGCACGTGGACGATCGTCACGTCCGGCGCCAACGGCCTCACCGCCAGGATCGGACCGCCGCCAAGCGGGTTCTCGATCACTTCCAGATAGGGGTTCCGGCTCACGATGTCCGTGCCGAGCGCGCTTCGCGTCGGAAGGAACGGCGCTCCGATCGCGGCGGCATGCAGCGATTGCGCCAGTGTGAAATTCGAGAACTCCACGACCTCCAGCGGCCGTGGAACGCCCAGCTCCGCGGCGCGGCGGAAGGCGTATGCCGAACCCATCATGACGTTACCCACCCACGCCGCGGTGACCCGACGCGCCAGGCCGGCGCCGATCAGCTCGTCGAAGCAGATATCGGAGACGGGGCCGACCAGATCGAGATCGCCGATGCCCTGGCGCATGATCTCGTGCGTGGCGGCGAAGGGGATCAGCTGTTCCAGGCACGACCCCAGCACGACGCGGGCGCCGGGCGGGACGAAGCGACGGATGGCCTCCGCCAGGGGAAGGACCTTGTCGCGCGCGGGGTAGTGTCCCAGCGCGTCCTCCCGTTCGGGGGGGTGCCACGGGTAGAGGTCGTCCATGCGGACGTCCTGGCTGGGTGGTGTCGGGCGGTCGCGCGTCATCGGGAGTGTGGCATCATACCACCGTGCAACCGAAAGTACTGATCGTTGGCGGAGGCGTCATCGGGCTCGCCCTGGCCTGGCGATTGAGCCAGGCGGGGGCCTGGGTGGCGGTGGTGGAGCGGGGACGCTGCGGTGGAGCGACCTCCCCCGCGTCGGCCGGCTTCCTCCAGGCCGCCCCCGACCTGACGCGCGACGCACCCGCCATGCTCGCGTTGACCCTGCCCGCCCTCGCGGGCTGGCGCGACTTCGCGCGGGAATTGAATGACGCCTCCGGAATTCCGCTCGGCTTGGGGACCCGCGGCGTCCTGGCCGCGTCGCTCGACGAGTCCGACGACGCGGTGCTCGACGCACGCGAGCAGCGCTACCGAGAGCATGGGCTGCCCGTCGAGCGCCTGTCGGCCGCGGCCGCCCGGCGGAAGGAATGGTCGCTGGGGCCGGACGTCCGGGGCGCGCTCTACCTCAAAGGCGATGCGTGGGTGAACCCGTTCGCGCTGGGCATCGCGCTGACCGAGGCGTTTCGCCGCGCGGGAGGACGGACCTTCGAGCGCGAGCGGGTGCTGGCGCTGGAGCGCGCGGGCGCGCGGGTCGTGGGCGTGCGAACGGGGTCGCGCCGGCTCGCCGCGGACGCCGTGGTGCTGGCCGCGGGGGCGTGGTCCGGGCCGCTGGCGGAGCCCGAGCTCCCGCGCGGCTCGATCGTGCCGGCGCGCGGGCAGATCATCCTGTGCGGCGGACAAGACCCGCAGGGTAGGCCGCTCCTACAGCGCGCGGTCTCGTCCCCGTCCGTATGGGCGGTGCCGCAGAACGACGGACGACTCTGGGTGGGGGGCGTGCGGGAGCCGCTGGAGCGTCGCGAAAGCCTCGATGACGCGCCCCGCGCCGAGACGACCGCGGCGCTCGAACGCGCGCTGCGGCGCCTCATGCCCGGAACGGCGGATCTTGCGCTGGACGGCGCGGTGGTGGGACACCCCTGCCGCGTGGCGGATCGACTTCCCGTGCTCGGCGCGTCGCGAACGACCGCCGGCCTCTTCTACGCCCTGGGGCACTACCGCGCGGGGATTCTCCTGGCGGCGGAAACCGCGCGGCTCCTGGCGCCGCTCATCCTGCGGGGCGAAGAGGACCGCACGCTGGCTCGCTTCGACGTGACGCGACTCGCGACCCGGTCGTCGCGCACGTCCGGGCACGATGTGATACCGTAGCGGCCTCGGGAGACGGCGGACGCTCCGGACGGGGCCCGCCGCTCGCGCCCTTCCATGCCGACCTGGATCGACAACCTCCTTCCGCGCCGCGCCCTGCTCCAGGGTGATCGACGCCTGCTCCACCTGTTCCTGGGCCGCGTCTTTTCGTCCACCGGTTTCTCCATAACGCTTCCGTTCCTGAGCCTCTACCTGCACGACACGCGCGGCATCCCGATGACCGCGATCGGCGGCATGTTCTTCATTTCCGCCCTGGCGGGCGCCTCGGCCCAACTCTTCGGAGGCGAGTGGGCCGACCGGTACGGACGGAAATCGATCCTGATCATCGCCCAGGCGGGCCGCGGCGTGATCTTCGCGGCGATGGGCGCGGCGGCGCTCTTTCACGCGCCCTTCGGCGTGTTCGTGGCGCTCTCGTGCGTCAGCGCGTTCTTCGGACGGCTCTACGAGCCGCCGTCCGGGGCCATGATCGCGGACATCTCCACGGGCGATCGGCGGAAAGAGGCGTTCGGGATCCTGCGCATCGGCGGCAACATCGGCTTCGCGGTCGGCCCCGCGATCGGCGGGTTCCTGGCGGCGCTCTCCTACGCCACGCTCTTCTTCTTCTCGGCGGTGATCCTGTCGCTCTCCGCGGTGCTCCTCGCGTTTCGCATTCGGGAGTCGCTTCCAACGGATCGCCGCCGCGGCCACGAGGCGGGAATCGGAGACGACCTGCCGCCCCGCGGCGTACGCGGAGCGATTCGGAGCCGCATGCGTCACGGACTCGATCTCGGATCGATTCTCGCGACGCTTCGCGATCATCGATTCCTGCGGCACTCCCTGGCCTGCCTTCTGTTCTTCACGGTGATGGGGCAGCTCATGGCGACCTTTTCGGTCTTCGCGGTCGACTGGGCGGGGCTGAGCAAGCTCCAACTCGGATGGATCTACTCGCTGAACGGGACCATGGTGACGCTGCTCCAGTATCCCGTCGTGCGACTTTTGTCGCCCTACCGCATGACGACGTCCCTGGTCGCCGGGAGCGTGATTTTGTCGGGGGGCTATGTGATGATGGGGTTCGTGGACGGCATGGGGCCGCTCGCGCTCGCCATGGCGGTCGTGACGATCGGCGAGATCATCGCCACGCCCGCCGCCATGAACCTCTCGGCGAGTTTCGCGACCGAGGAGACGCGCGGCCGGTACCTGGGTGTCTACGGACTGTTCACTTCGTTCGGTTGGTCCTTGGGTCCGCTCATCGGAGGGCTCCTCCTCGACAACGCGCACGGCGTGGCGTGGATCCCCTGGTCGGTGATCGGCGTCCTCGGGACGATAGCGGCGCTCGGCTTTCTCGATCTTCGGAGACGCCTGACGCCGGCGATGGATCGAGGCGACGACCCGGCGCACCCGGGCACGAAACCCGCGTCCGCACCAGGAGAGGCATCATGAGTCATGATTCACAGCAACACGAGTTCGCCTGCCAGCTCGTTTGGACGGGCGCGATGCAGGGCGGCACGACGTCGTACGATCACTACTCGCGCGAGTGCCGCGTCGACTTCGAGGGCAAGCCGTCGCTCTGCGGCACGTCGGCGCCCGCGTTTCGCGGCGACCCCTCGCTCACCAATCCCGAGGACCTGCTCGTCGCCTCGCTTTCGATGTGCCACTTTCTCACGTACGTGGCGCTCTGCGCCCGGAAGGGCGTGACGGTGGTGGCGTATGAGGACGACGCCAACGGCGTCATGAAGCGCGTGGGGAGGACGTTTCGGTTCACCGACGTGCTGCTCCGGCCGCGGGTCACGATCGCGGCGGGATCGGACCCCGAGACGGCGCGCTCGCTCCATGATCGGGCGCACCAGGAGTGCTTCATTTCGAATTCGGTGAACTTTCCCGTGCGGCACGAGCCCGTCATCACCGTGGCGGCGCCCGTCTAGACGGCGACATGGCGCGCACCGTCCCTCGTCCGTGGCAAGTGTACGCGCTGACCGCGCTGTGGGCCCTGAAGGCGGTGCAGGAATTGATGAGCGGCGTCGTGGGCGGCGCCTTCTACGTCGCGAAGATGAAGGCCGAGGGCGTTCTCTTCGGCTACGGACTTCAGATGGCCTACCAGAGCATCTTCCTGTCGCTGTTGCTCGCGGGAGGCAGCGCCGGCGTCATGACCGCGCTCTGGTTCGGCCGGCGCCCCGCGCGACGCTGGGGGATCGTGGTCGCCGCCGCGAGCGAGATCGTGACCCTGGCCTACCTGTTCAGCCGCCCGCCGCAGTTCGGTCCCGAGCAGAACCTGATTCGCACCGTGCTGATGGCGACCGTGGTGAACCTCGGCATCATCACGATTCTTCTCTTCGACCGCCGGCTGGCGTCGTTCCTGGGGAGCACGCGCTTGGTGGGGTGGTGGGCGCCCAAACGACACCGGGGTGAGGAGCCATGACGCGCGCCGTCGACGTGGTGACCCTGCGCGACGCGCTGGCGTCCATCCACGAGCCGTGGAGCCCCCAGGTCGTCGGGACGGTGAACGATTGCCTCGCGAAGGTCGTGAAGCTGAAGGGAGAATTCGTCTGGCACCGCCACGAGGCCGAGGACGAGCTCTTTCTCGTGCTGCAGGGAACGCTCACGATGCGCCTTCGAGACGGCGATCGGGTCCTTCGCCCGGGCGAGCTCATCGTCATCCCGCGCGGCGTGGAGCACTGCCCCGCGGCCGAGGAGGAGGTTCACGTGCTCCTCTTCGAGCCCGCGACCACGCGCCGCCGGGGAGACGCCGACTAGGATCCGTTCGGCAGCAGCGAGCGGATTCCGCTCGTGATCTCCTCCACCGTGGCGGCGCGCCCGTACCCCCAGCGCAACAATCCCTCCGCGTCGACCACGAACACCTGCGAGGTGTGCACGAGGTCGTAGCCGCCCTTGGGTCCTTCGTTCGGCGCGCGCGACACGGCAACGCCCCAGGCGAGCGCCGTCTCCCCGACCTCGCGCTCGGTCCCGGAGACTCCGAGGAACGTCGGGTCGAACGCCGCGGCGTACGCGGCGGCCGCGGCGGGCGTATCACGCTCGGGATCGACGCTCACGAACACGAACCGCACGCGGGTCGTGTCGCGACCGAGCGCGGCGCGGACCCGCGCCCAGCGGTCGAGCGTGGCGGGACAGACGTCGGGACACTGGGTGAAGCCGAAAAAGACGAGCACGACGCGCCCCCGCTCGTCCGATAGATCGAAGCGGCCTCCGGCTCCATCGGTCAGACGCAGTGCGGGCGCGGGCGGCGGGGGGTCGTAGACGGCGCCCGGCAGAACGTTTTCGCGGCCCTGCTCCGCCCCGCACCCGACAAGCGCCAGGAGGATCGCCGCGACGAGAAGGGCGACGCGCGACGCGTCCCTCCCGGACGGGCGGACGTGGCCGCCGTGCCTAGCCGAGCGTGTATCCCCCATCCACGATGATCGTCTGGCCGGTGACCCACGAGGCCTGCGGCGTGCAGAGGAACGCGGCCACGTTCGCGACCTCCTCCGTCGTGCCGACGCGCCCGAAGGGCGTGCGGCGAACGGATTCCGAAATC
>QJVW01000079.1 GCA_003235575.1 Candidatus Eiseniibacteriota bacterium
GCGGGCCGCTACAGCGTTTTTCCTCCCGATCGCTGCAAGTGGGAAGGGCCACCGGCCGTCCGCCCAGGAGCGGCTCCAGCGCCGCCTGGAATCCGGCGGAACAGAGCGCGTGGCCGGCACCGTGCGATGCCCGTCCCTCGAGGCCATACCGCCAGCCCTTGACCGTGCGGTACACGATGGCGGTCGGCTGGCCGTTTTCGAGGCGTGCCGCGGCTTCCTGCGCCGCGAGGATCTGGGGGAAGTCGAACCCGTCGGCGACCAGGATCACGTTCCAGTCGTGGAGGGAGGCGAGTTCCATGGGGTTCCACTGGACGTATTCGCCGGGCGCTCCAGCGTCCCGGCAGACGCGATTCGTGTCGATCGAGGCCTGGTTCCAGTCGACGTGAAGCACGACGTTGTCGAGCGACGCCGTGCCGGCCGCGGCCAGGGCCTCGGAAGCGCGGCCGGGCGTGAGCCCGCCTTCGCCCTCGACGATGTGGACTCGTGGCGCTCCCGGCCCGAAGACGTCGCGGGCGCCCCACGCCAGGCCGATGGAGGCGCCCAAGCCGACGCCCGAAGCTCCGGTCGCGAGCCGAACCCCCGGCGTGACGGGCGTCGGATGCCCATCCAGGGCCTTCGCGTCGAATCGCCGGGCGAGCGGCGCGCGGGCGGCGGGGTTCCGGCGGAAGCCCAAGAGGTCTTCCATGTGGAGCCGCTGACGCGCCTCGCCGGGCAGCAGTCCGGGAGCGCCGAGCCGCAGGATTTCGTCCCGGAGCGCCAGCATGGCGTAGAGACCGAGTGCCTTGTGCCCGGCCGCGTACGAGAGGAGGTCGCCGTCTTCGCGGTCCGGGTCGGCGGGATCGTATTCCATCGTATCGAAGAGGAGCCCCGCGACGAACCGGCCCGAGGAAACCGAGCCGCCCGGGTGTCCGGACATCGGCGCGTAGTTGTAGAGCACCGCGCAGAGCGAGCGGTACACGAGATCGAACGATTCGAGGTACGCCTGCTCCGAGGGCGAGAGCGGGGCGCCGGCCTCGCGCAGGATGTCGGTAGCCTCGAGGAACCGGCCGCGGCGGCCGGTGAGCGTGTAGGACATGGTGTTCCCTCCTGCCGGACGCTCGCGGCACGCGGCGTTCCGGATCACGTTGTTCCCAGTATCGTGCGCGGAACACCCGGGAAAAACGCCGACGGAGGTAGTAGTCCCCGGTCGGCGGGGGGACGCCCCTGGACCATGGGGCCCGCGATCGCCGTCGCGCCGCGCTCCCCGGCTTGCATCTCGCCGATGACCTGATAGTCTCGGGCGGTGACACCCGTCCGGAGGATCGCGTCCGAAATCGGCAAACTGGAACTCCGTGCGGTCGGCCGCGTGCTGCTCCTCAGCACGGTTGTCGGGCTTGTCGCCGGCGCCGGCGCCATCTTCTTTCAAGTCCTCTGCCAGACCGCATCCCACCAGTTCCTGGGTCAGTGGATGGGGTATCGGCCTCCCGGACCCGCCGGCGAAGCCGAGCTGTTCCACGGCACCGGGACGGGCACGCTCCACCTCTGGCTCATCCCGCTCATTCCCGCGGTGGGGGGCCTCCTGGCCGGACTTCTGGTCAGCCGCTTCGCCCCGGAGGCGGGCGGGCACGGCACCGACGAGGCGATCGCCTCGTTCCATCGGCGGAAGGGGGTCATTCGCGGGCGCGTCCCGATCGTGAAGACGATCGCCTCGGCGATCACGCTGGGCTCCGGGGGCTCGGGAGGGCGCGAAGGGCCGATCGCGCAGATCGGCGCCGGGTTCGGGTCGTTTCTGGCGACGCGTCTGCGTCTCTCGGATCGGGAGCGGCGCATCCTCCTCGCGGCCGGCATGGGCGCGGGCGTCGGAAGCATCTTCCGCGCGCCGCTCGCGGGAGCGCTCTTCGCCGCCGAGGTCCTCTACTCCGATCCCGAATTCGAGTCGGAGGCGATCATCCCGGCGGCGATCTCGTCGATCGTGGCGTACTGCGTGTTCTCGATCCCGTTCGGGTTCGGATCGCTCTTCAACACGCCGCGCTTCACCTTCCACTCCGCGTTCGAGCTGGTGCCGTACACCGTGCTCGCGCTCGTCGTGGCGCTCGCCGCGGGTCTCTTCGTGAAGGTCTTCTACGGACTGCACGCCGCCTTTCTTCGATGGTCCGTTCCCGCCCCGGTCAAGCCGATGGTCGGCGGCCTGGTCACCGGACTCCTGGCCCTCGGCCTCTACCTGAGCGGGGGCGGCTACCGCGCGCTGGACGTTCTGTCGTTCGGCTACGGCTCGATCCAGGAAGCCATGCTGGGCAACATGTCCGTCACGGTTCTTCTGCTGGTCGCCGCGGGCAAGCTGCTCACCACGTCCTTCTCCATCGGATCGGGCGGTTCCGGCGGCGTGTTCGGACCATCCATGGTCATCGGCGGCACCCTGGGCGGCGCGGTCGGGATCGCCGCGCAGCACTTCATGCCGACGGTCGTGACCCAGCCCGCCGCGTTCGTGCCGGTGGGCATGGCGGGGTTCTTCGCGGCCGCCGCGAACACGCCCATCTCCACCCTGATCATGGTGTCGGAGATGACCGGGAACTACCAACTGCTGCTCCCGGCTCTTTGGGTGTGCGCGATTTCGTACCTGGTCGGACGGCGCTGGCTCCTCTACCGAAGCCAGGTGGCGTCCCCTCCGGAGTCGCCCGCGCATCGAGGGACGATCTTCAGCAGCGTGCTGCGCGGGCTGCGGGTCCGCGACGTCGCGCCCGAGCGGCCGGTGCATACGCTGCAGCGGTCGATGCCGCTCCAGGAGGTGCTTCAGGCGTTCATGCGATCATCCCAACACTGTTTCCCGGTCGTCGACCGAGGCGGCCGCATGACGGGGACGATCACCCTGGAGGACGTCCGCGCGCACCTGGACGAATACGGGGAGCCGATGCCGGTGATCGCCGACGACATCGCCTCGGAACCGCCGGGCGTGCTGCACCCGGAGGATGGTCTCGACGTCGCGATGCAACGCATGGTCGACCTGGACCTCGATGAACTGCCGATCACGGATCCCGCCGATGGACGGCGCGTCGTCGGGCTCCTCTCCCGCCGCGACATCGTGGCCGCCTACAACCGACACCGCGCCGAAGGAACCGCCCCGAAGGGAGAACTCGCGTGACCGATCACGACGCCATCGACCGCCGCATCGACGACATGCTGGACGAGAACATCCAGGAACTGTGCCGCTACGTCGCCCAGCCGAGCATCGCGGCGCAGAACCGCGGCATGGAGGCGTGCGCGGCGATCGTGGCCTCCATGTTGGAGGCGCGCGGATTCGCGGTCGAGACGCTGCCCACGGGAGGTCCGCCGGCGGTCGTCGCCGAGCGATCCGGCCGCAGCGACAAGACGCTGCTCATCTACAACCATTACGACGTGCAGCCGCCGGAGCCGCTGGAGCTGTGGACCGATCCGCCCTTCGAGCCGAAGGTTCGCGACGGGCACCTCTACGGCCGCGGCGTGAGCGACGACAAGGGGCACCTGACCGCGCGCCTGCTTGCCCTGGACGCCATCCTGGCCACGCGCGGGGAATTGCCGTGCCGCGTGAAGTGGGTCGTCGAGGGGGAGGAGGAGGTGGGTAGCGTCCACCTTCCGGCATTCGTCAAGCAGCACCGTGATCGCCTGGCCGCGGACGCGTGCCTTTGGGAATTCGGCTACCTGGATCACCGCGAGGTGCCGCTCCTTTTCGCGGGACTGCGCGGCATCTTCTACGTGGAGCTCTCCGTCGAAACCGCGGCGACGGACGCGCATTCGGGTATCGGCGGTTCGATCTTTCCCAACGCCGCCTGGAGGCTGACCTGGGCGCTTGCATCGCTGAAGGGTCCGGACGAGCGCATTCGCATTCCCGGTTACCTGGACTCCGTGAAGGCCCCGTCGACGCGGGACCGCGCCCTGATGGCGGCGCTCCCGGATCCGACCGCGTCCTTTCGCGAGATCTACGGCGTGAAGGAATTCCTTCGCGGCATGCGCGACCCGAAGGAGTTGAACGTGGCGCAGGTCTTCGAGCCGACGTGCACGATCTGCGGCCTCGACGCCGGCTATCAGGGGGAAGGGTCCAAGACCGTTCTCCCCGCGCGCGCCTCCGCCAAGGTCGACTTCCGCCTCGTCCCCGACCAAACGCCCGAGGATGCCGAGCGGCTCCTGCGCGCGCATCTCGACGCCGAGGGATTCTCCGATGTCCGGATCAGGGTGCTCGGCGGGGAGGCGCCCGGACGTACCGATCCCGACCATCCGTTCCTCGCGCTCGTCGCCCGCACCGCGGAGCCCGTCTACGGCATGCCGATGCAGATCGTCCCGATGATCGGAGGATCGGGGCCGAATCACGCCTTCATCCACGAGCTGGGGGTTCCCGTCGCCACGGCCGGCTTCGGACATCCGGACACGCGCGCCCACGCGCCGGACGAGAACCTGCGCCTCGCGTACTACGTCCAGCACGCGAAGCACCTGGCGCGGATCCTGGACGCGTTCGCGGCGTCCGGAGCCTAGCGCGGCCTGATGCGACGGCGCCTCCTCTTCGCGTCGCTCTACATGAGCGAGGGGGCGCCGATCGGCTACATCTGGTGGTTCCTGCCGACGCGCCTGCGCGTGGAGGGGGTGCCCGTGGGGGAGATCGGCGCCCTCATGGCGCTCCTCGTCCTCCCCTGGACGCTCAAATTCCTCTGGGCGCCGTTGATCGACCTCTCCGCCCGGCGCGGCTTCCCGGTTCGATGGTGGATCGTGGGGGCGCAGGCGATCATGGGGCTCACCCTCCTTCCGCTCCTCACGATCGACGGCGCGGCGCCGCTGGGGTTCCTCCGCTTCGTGCTGATCGGCCACGCCTTCGCCGCGGCCACCCAGGATGTGGCCATCGACACGCTCGCCATTCGCGCGACGCCCCCGGAGGAATTGGGCTCGATCAACGGGTGGATGCAAGCCGGCATGCTGCTCGGACGAAGCCTCTTCGGCGGCGTCGCCCTCTACATGCGCGGCCGGGTGGGGGACGACGTCGTCGTGCTCGCGCTCATCGCGCTGATCTGGGTCAACCTCGCCGTCGTGCTTCGGTCCGGCGAGGCGGCGGCGGAACGAAGCGGGACGTCCTCGCCGTCCGGCGAGTCCGCGTTCGGTCGAACGCTCGCGGCGGCGGCCCGACGGCCGGGCACGTGGGTCGGTCTTCTCTTTGCCGCGCTGTCGGGGGCCGCGTTCGAGGGAATCGGAGCGGTGGCCGGACCGTTTCTCGTGGATCGCGGCATGGGGGAGGCATCCATCGGAGCGTTTCTCGCGGGTCCGGCGGTCGTCGCCATGCTCGTCGGGAGCCTGATCGGCGGCGTCGTATCCGATCGCCTGGGGAGGGCGCGCGCGGCGGGATGGTTCCTGGGAGGCATCTGCGCGGCGGCCCTCGCGCTCTCCTGGCTGGCGCCCGGCGGGTCCACGGGATTCCTGCTGGGGGGACTGGGCGCGCTCTATCTCGGCATCGGCTGCTTCACCGCGTCGTCCTACGCGCTCTTCATGGGCCTGACCGATCGCGCCCTCGGCGCGACCCAGTTCAGCGCGTTCATGGCGGCGACCAACGGGTGCGAATCCTGGGCGTCGTTCGCGACGGGGAGGCTGGCGCAATCGTACGGATACGGTCTCGCGTTCTCCGCCATGGCCGCGGCCTCGGTCCTGTCGCTGCCGCTCTTGCGGCCGATCGCCCGGGAGCTCAGGAAGGGAGCGGCGTCGCTGGGTCGAAGCGAGGATCCAGCTCGACGGCCTCCCCCCGGCGATCCGCAGCCTCATTGATCCACTCGATGACCGCCGCGTAGCCCAGACTCTCGGGGTCGTGTTGGATGTAGTTCGGAACGACCGCCATCACGTGGAAACCCTGCCGCAGCTGAAACGAGAGCGTCGGACCCTTGATGAGGTGGCGCACGACGCGCATCACGTATTCCTCCGCGCTCATCCGGGCGGCGTGCCGATGGTAGCCGCGCAGGCGCGCGGCGGCCCGAATGCGAAGGAGCCCTCTCTCCTCGCAGAGCTTCCGGCGCGCCTTGTAGAGCGCCGCGCCGATGCCGCGGCGCTGGAGGTCGGGTCGGACCAGGACTTCCGCGCCGTAGAGCGTTCGGCCGTTGGGATCGTGGTTGGTGAACATCCCATGGTCGGTGAATTCCCGCCACGTGCCCGTCGTCGTGTAGTCCCCCCAATCGACGATGAGGCTCGCGGCCATGCCGACCACGCGGCCCGTCTCGGGCTCCACCGCCACGAATTGACCCTCCGGAAAGATGCGGCGGTGGGACGAGAGCTGTTCCGTCTTCCAGGGCGGGGCGTCGGGATAGACGAGCCGACACAGAGCGGTGATCTCCTCGTAGTCCCGCTCCTCGGTCAGGCGGACTCGTACCGGTAGTCGTCGTCGCTCGCTCAGAGAATCACCTCCTCGAGGCCCTTGGCCACTTCGGCCGTGTTTTGGCTGTCCCGAAGGGGAAGCACGGTGCCCGTCTCGCGGTTTTCGTTGATCGTGCTCAAGTTCAGTTCGCCGATCACCATCATTTCCTGGTTCGGGATCCCCTCCGCCATGATCCCGTCGCGGGCGAAGGGGAAGTCGCTCGGCGTGAGGATGGAGGCTTGCCCGTAGTTCAGCGAGACGGCCGGCACCATGGGGATCGAACCGACCGTCGGCGAATGAACCGCATAAACCTGGTTTTCGATCGTGCGCGCCTGGGCGCAGTAGCGGACGCGCAGGAACCCCTGGCGGTCATCGGTGCAGCTGGGCACGATCAGAATGCGCGCGCCGGCGCGCGCGGCGACGCGCGCCAGTTCGGGGAATTCCACGTCGTAGCAGACGATGATCGCCACCCGCCCGAAGGTCGTCTCGAACACCTTCAACCGCGACCGCGGCGAGACAAACCACTCCTCGCGCTCGAACCGCGTCATGTGGATCTTGCCCTGGACGTCCCACTTTCCCGACGGCGCGAAGAGGAACGCCTCGTTGTAGACCTCGTCCCGGCCGTCGTCGATCACCGGTATCGTCCCCCCGGCGATGTAGAGCCCGTGCTTTTGCGCGAGCCCGGTCATCAACTCGATGTACCGCGGCACGTAGCTCGCCAGGACGCGCACCTGCTCGTCGATCTTCCTCCGGGTATCGCCCAAGGTCAGGAGTTGCAGCGTGAAGTACTCGGGGAATACCGCCATCCCGCACTTGTAGTCGCGCGCCGTGTCCACGAGGGCGGAGACCTGATCGGCGAACTGCCCGAACTCGCGAATGGGACGAATGAAATACTGCATCGATGCGATGCGAATACGATCCACGGATCGCCACCTCCAGGGATTACAGGGGGCTGCGCTCGGTTGGGCGCCGCCATCGGGTCGGCTTGCTCCCGATCGCCCACCGCGCCCTTCAGAATGTGGCTGATGATGCCCGATTTTTCGGCGCGGCGCGAGCACGAGGTTGACGGCGCCGGACCCCGTGGGTTGACACGCGTCGCGCCGGACGCGAAGATACCGGCATGCCCGAGATCGAAGCTGATATCCAACGATGGGGGATCGGGGTAGGCGCCGCCCTCGCCGTCTGGTTCGTGGGGTGGCTGGTGAAGCGCTTCGGCATGAAGCGGCTGGCGCGACTGCTGCGGAAGACCCCGACCGATCTCGACGACGCCCTGCTGCACGCCATTCGCCCGCACATCCCGATCTGGTTCCTTCTGGGGGGTATCCTGGCTGGCGCGCGGTACGTGGGGCTGACGGCCGGGCACCTCAAGACGGTCGACACCTTCGTCCAGGTGGCCTACATCATATCCCTCACGTTCGCGTCCGCCACCTTCCTGGTTCACTTCATTGCGACGCGCGCGACGAAGCTTCCCGGGGCCGTGCCCGCC
The DNA here is from genome assembly GCA_003235575.1 of Candidatus Eiseniibacteriota bacterium. Classification (GTDB taxonomy): domain Bacteria; phylum Eisenbacteria; class RBG-16-71-46; order SZUA-252; family SZUA-252; genus SZUA-252. The sequence continues at coordinate 7,821 of QJVW01000079.1, forward strand.
ACGACCCTGATCCAGAACACGGTCCGGATCATCGTGATCGCGCTCGGCGCGCTGATGGTGGTCACGAACCTGGGCATCGCCGTCACGCCCATCCTGACCGCGCTCGGCGTCGGCTCCCTCGCCGTGGCGCTGGCGCTCCAGCCGACGCTGTCGAATCTTTTCGCGGGCTTCTATGTCACGCTGGCACAGCAGGTTAGGGTTGGGGACTACGTGGAGCTCGAGACGGGCCAGGCGGGCTTCGTCACGGACATCGGTTGGCGATCCACGGAGATCCGCGAGCTGCCGAACAATATCGTGATCGTCCCCAATGCGCGGGTCGCCGAGATCATCGTCAAGAATTACTCGCTACCCGAGAACGAGCAGTCGGCCCTGGTTCAGGTCGGCGTCAGTTACGGCTCCGACCTGGCCAAGGTCGAGAGCGTAACCATCGACGTGGCGAAGGAAGTCCTGAGCACGGTCCAGGGCGGCGTCGCGGCATTCGAGCCCTTCATCCGCTATCACACGTTCGGAGATTCCTCGATCAACTTCTCCGTCATCCTACGCGTGCAGCAGTTCACGGATCGGTACCTGGTCAGCCACGAGTTCGTGAAGCGGCTCCATCGCCGGTACGCCGAGGAAGGGATCGAGATTCCGTTCCCGCAACGCGTCCTGCATATGGGGACGCCGGTCGAAGTCGCTTCCCCGAAGGCATGATCCGGGCATGACCGGCCGCGCGCTCCACCCTCAGGACGAAATCGCGCACTACCGGATCGTCAGTCCCATCGGCACCGGCGGCATGGGCGAGGTCTACCTCGCCCAGGACCAGACGCTGGAGCGGAACGTGGCGCTCAAGGTGCTGCCGCCCGAGCTCGTCAAGAACGACGAACGCGTGCGCCGGTTCGTGCGTGAGGCGAAGTCCGCGTCCTCGCTCAACCACCCGAACATCGTCACCATCTACGAGATCGGGGAAGACGAGATCCGGAGCGCTTCCGGCGTTCAGGAGCCCGGCGCCGCCCCGGGCACCTCGACCTCCGTCCACTACATCTCCATGGAGCTCGTCTCCGGCGAAACGCTGAGCACGAAGATTCATCACGACAAGACGGACCTGCGCACGCTGCTCGGATACCTCGCTCAGGCGGCGGAGGGCCTGGCCAAGGCGCACGCGGCGGGGATCGTGCACCGGGACCTCAAGCCCGGGAACATCATGGTTTCCCGCGACGGGTTCACGAAGATCCTCGATTTCGGACTGGCGAAGTTGACGGAGCGAGGCTCCGACGACCAGGAGGCGACGCTGGGCGCCACGCACTCGGACGAGGGGACGCGCCTCGGCAGCGTCGTCGGGACCGTCGGGTACATGTCGCCCGAACAGGTGCAGGGTAAGCCGGTGGATCACCGGTCGGACATCTTCTCGTTCGGGTGCGTTCTCTACGAGGCGGTCACGCGACGCAAGCCGTTCGTGGCGGAATCGAGCATCGAGACGATGCACAAGATCATTCATGACAACCCGCCATCCGTGGAGGAGGCGAACGACAAGGTCCCCGCCGAGGTGCGCCGGTTGATTCGCCGGTGCCTGGCCAAGAATCCCGAGCAGCGCCTGCAGTCGGCCAAGGACCTGGCGCTCGAGCTGCGGGAGATCGTCGACGAGTTCGATTCGCTCTCCGGCTCGGGTACCTCGGCCACCGTGGCGGCCGGGGGCGCCGTGGTCGGAGGAAAGGGGCGAATTCCGTGGGCCATTCTCGCGGGGGCGGCGATCGTCGCTGTCCTCGGCGTCTCGCTGGCCATTTGGGGTTTGCGGCAGCGGAGCGGACCATCGGCGGGGTCGGCGTTCCAGCGAATGAAGATTACGAGCCTCACGAGCCGCGGCGACATCTCGGACGCGGTGCTCTCGCCCGACGGGCGCTACCTGGCGTACACGGCGGGCCCCTTCTCGAAGCGGAGTCTCTACATTCGCCAAGTGGCCACGGGGAGCGACGTCACGGTTCTGTCGGATTCGCCGGATACGCCGACCGGGCTCCAGTTCACTCCGGACGGCAACTACCTCTACTACCTGGGCCGTGATCCCGATTCTCCGAACTATCGCGCGCTCTTCCAGGTGGCTTCGCTCGGCGGCACGCCCCGAAAGCGGCTCTTCGACATCGATCGCGCCGTGTCCTTCTCGCCCGACGGCTCCCAGGCGTGCTTCCTGCGCGGCGCACCCCAGACTCAATCGAGCGAGCTGCATGTGTGGAACGCCGGCACGGGCGCCGAGCGGCTCCTTGTGAGGGTGAAGGATCCGCAGACGCTCATGGTCACCGCACCGGCCTGGTCACCCGACGGCGAACGGATTGCCGTGGTTCGCGCGGAGCCCGGCCTACAGGGCCGCAATTCGATGCGTCTCGTGTTCTACCGCGTTGCGGACGGTGTCGAGGAGACGGCGCTGGCTGTCGAATGGCCGTTCCTGACCAGCATCGCCTGGCTTCCTGACGGAAAGGGCTTGGCAGTCTCCGGTATCGACGTCAGCGGCACCCCCGTGAATCAAATCGGCATTCAACCCTACCCGAAGGGGCCGTTTCAGCGGGTCACGAACGATTTGAATCAGTACCGGTCCGCCAGCGTGGCCTTGCACGACACGCTCATGGCGGCCATACGAACCCAGCGCATCGCGAATCTCTGGACGATCGGCTTGGCGGGTTCGGCGACCCAGCAGACCTTCGGCAGCACACCCGAGCAATCGATGATCGCGTTCGCCGCCGCGCCGAACGGCGCGGTCGTGTACAGCGGGATCAAAGATGAACGGCCCGTCCTCTTCGTTCGCGATCCGGAAACCGGAAGCCCGCGGCAGCTGACGTCGCCGCCGGGCTTTACCGCGGACTTTCGCGTGCGGAACAACGTGGTCGTCTACCGGCAGATCACCGAAGGTACGTTCGAAGGGCGTCTCTTTACGTGCGACCTCGGTGGCGGCGACCGGCGGCAGATCGCATCGGAATCCGTCGGGAAATTGGGCACCGTCACGCCGGACGGCAAGTTCGCGCTCGTCGAATTCGACGAGAAGCCGGGCGAGGTTTGGTTGGTCCCCACGCAGGGCGGGGAGCCTCGGCTCTTCGCCAAGGCCGAGGGGATCGGATTCGGATTTTCACCGGACGGGACCAGGGCATGCGTGACCAATTGGGAGCGGGTGGGTGATCGCTTCCAGACGGTATTCAAGATCCTCTCCTTCCCGGACGGCAAGGAGATCGCCAGGATTCCGTCCGAAACCGGCATGGGGGTGGGAACGTGGTATCTGGACGGGGGAGGGGTCCAGTACGCCAGGACCGTTCGTGGAGCGACGGAGGTACGTCATCGCCGCTTCGACCGGCCCGCGACGGAATCCCTCTTCCCCTGGCCCCATGGGCAGATCTCGACGTTGGACTTCTCTCCCGATGGATCGAAGCTCCTCATCGTTTCCACGGAGGGGCAAACGGCGAATGCCTGGATTAGCGGCCCCGACGGACGGAATCCACGGCGCATCACCGACTTCAAGACCGGCTCGATCTTCGGCGCCACCTGGTCGCTCGATGGCGCGTCGATCGTGTTCACCTACGGATCGCTCGGCTCCGACGTCGTCTTGATCAAGAACTACCGGTAGCGCCCTGCCCCCAGACGTGCGCGAGCGCCGCGCCGTCGGCACGCCGCGCGCCGTCCCGACGCGCGCCCCCTAGGCGTCGCGCCCCTTCGTTTCGACGCGGAACGCGCCCGGATCCCGCCTCGGCCCCTTCGGTTCGCCGGGGAGGGTGGCCGCGTTGCCGTCCCGAATCGCCTGGAACGCCGGCGAGAGGATCTCGATGCCCGCGGCGGCGAAGGCGTCCTGAATTTCCTGATGCAGATCGGAATAGAGCTGGAGCTGGGCGTGGGAGCGACGGGTCACCGCGTTCAGTTCGTAGGACACGTTGCAGTCGTTCAGCGAACGCTGGTAGACGCGCGGCGCCGGATCGGACTCGACGCCCTCGACCTTGCCCGCTGCCTCGAGGAGCAGGGCGTGGACACGCCGCCAGTCCACGTCGTACCCGATGGTCACCTCGGTATGGAGGACGAGTCCTTCGTCTTCGCTGAGCCGCGTGTAGTTCACGATCGCGTGCGCGGCCACGTGCCCGTTCGGCAGCGTCACCTCCTCGTTGCGGATCGTTCGCAACTTCGTGGCGAAGAACCCGAGGCTGACGACGTCACCCGTGACCTCTCCGATGCGCACGCGGTCCCCGACGCGAAACGAGCGCGAGTACGTGAGCACGATGCCGGAGATGACGTTTCCGACGAATCCCGTCGAGCCGAGCGAGACCATGACGCCCAGCAGGATCGATACGCCTTGGACGGCCTTCGACTGGGACCCCGGGATGTAGGGGTAGGCGATCATGGCGGCGATGATCCAAAGCAGGATGCGAACGAGGCGCTTGCTCGGCCGCGCCAATTCCCTGTGGAGTCCGGGAATCGTCAGGGTCCCCGCGTCGACGTCATCGAAGAACCTCCCCGCCAGCTTCGTGATCCATCCGAACAGGAACACGATCACCGCGATGACGAGGAGCCCGGGTATCGCCGAGGCCACCGATCGGATCGCGTCGATGGCGAACGTCCTGGCGAGACGGACCAGGAGCCAACTCCACCCCTGGGTCCACGGGAAGAGCGAGAACAGAAGCGTCAGGTAGCCGTAGAGCAGCAGGGCGCCCACGACGAGGTCCACGCGCGCCAGGACACTGCGAACCATGCCGACGATTTGATGCTTGGATAGGATCTCGAAGCTACGAATCCGGATGCCCCGGACGTAACGGGGGAGCACGCGATGGAGCAGGGAAGACCAGCGAACGCTGGCCGCGAAGAGGAGGCGCGCCAGCACCCACGCCACGAGCGTCAAGAGCGCCGCGAGGGCGGTGGAGATCAGGAGGCGCACCGGGCGGCGGGATTCCCGTTCCTTGAGGACACCCTCGCTGATGGTCGCCGGAAGCACGGCGATCCAGTCCGAGAACTCTTCGGACGACTGCGACCCGAGATCGGCGGCGACGATGAGCCAGAGAACGTGGCGTCCGAGCCGAACCTCGATCCCCTCCGGCGTCCGGATCAGGCGCACGGAATCGGCCGAGGTCGCGTCGTCCGTGATCGCCTGCCGCAACCGGCTCTGGATGGCGCGGACGCGTTCGGAGAGGGAGAGGCCGTCCCGTCCCGTTCGCACGGTGTAGACCTGGCGTCCCCCAAGGAAGATGGGAATCGACGGAACGGGGCTGACCGCCACCGATTCGGGCGTCGCGGCTTGGGCGGCCGCGGAGAGTCGCTCCGCCGCCCGGGCGACGGCGATGCTTTCCATCGCCACGGGCGCCGCCGCCGTATCGGGGGCGGGCGCGGCGATCGAATCGGCTCGCGATGCCGGCTGTCCCCATGCCTGCGGCGCCGCGCCCAGGAGAAGCGCGCTCGTAGCGAGCCAGGCGGCGAGGACTCGGGCCGCGACGTTCGTGCCGGCGCACCGGACTGAGAGAGCCATCGTTCCTCCAGGGTCTACGGCGTGCGGTTGCGTACTTGGTTTGGGCGCCCACCACCGCGACGTGCGTGCTCGCGACGGTGGCGGAAGACGAAAACGCACGGTATAGTCCGTCCCGGTGGGGCGGGTGTCAAGATTCGTGCGGAACGCGGCGTCGAACCTCGCGAACCGGGTGCGCCCCCCCTCGGATCCGGGCACCACCCTGGGAGGAGTCTTGATCTCGACCTGGCTTCAACGAATGGGGCTCGAAGTCTCGCTGGAACGGCTGGCGGGCGCGGTGGCCGTCGTCCTCATCGGTCTCGCGGCGTCGTGGATGTTCCGACGCGGCATCATGGCCGGGGCGGGAGGCAGCCGCGTCGACGAGAGCGTTCGATATTCGCTGACGCGGGTCGTCAACTACGCCCTGTTCCTCCTAACCGTGATCGTGGTCCTCGGCGTCCTGGGCGTGAACATCATGTCGATCGCCGTCGCCGCCGGCGGCCTCGGCATCGGGCTTGGATTCGGGCTTCAGACCATCGCGTCCAACTTCGTCTCGGGCCTCATCCTCCTCTTCGAACGCCCCATCCGCGTCGGCGATCGCGTCTCGCTCCACGATCCGGCGAGCGATCCGCTCGACACGCGGAACGGATTCGTCCGCGCGATCAACCTGCGCGCGACCGTCATCGAGACGCCGGACAACCTAATCCTGATCGTCCCCAATTCGGAATTCGTGAACTCCACCATCATCAATTGGTCGCAGGGCGAGCCGCGGATCCGCCTTCGCCTCAAGATCGGCGTCTCCTACTCCAGCGACACCGAGCAGGTCACGCGCATCCTGCTCGAGGCGGGGAAGGCGCATCCCGGCGTCCTGGAGGATCCGGAGCCGGAGGTCTGGTTCACGGATACCGCCGACTCGGCGCTGGAATTCCAACTCCTGGCGTGGATCTCCGACATGCGCCAGCGAAAGCGGATCGAAAGCGGCCTGCGCTACGACATCGTCCGGCGGTTCCGCGCCGAGGGAGTCACGATTCCGTTCCCGCAGCGGGATGTCTACCTGAAGAATTCGGAAACAGGCCGCCCGGCCACGTGGGGCCCAACGTCCTAGGAGCGAGAGCATGAAGGGCGGCCAAGCGGATTCCGTCCGGCTTGCCCTCCATCGCGTCATCTTCGAAGCCGATACTCCGGGAGGAAAGGCGTTCGACGTCGGCCTCCTTCTGGCCATCGGTCTCAGCGTCGCCGCCGTCATGCTGGAGAGCGTCCCCGCGATCCGGGCCACGCACGGCCATGCGCTCCGGATCGCCGAGTGGACGTTGACCGGACTCTTCTCCGTCGAATACGTCCTCCGCCTCGCGGCCGTGAGGCGGCCATGGCACTACGCGCGCAGCTTCCTCGGCCTTGTCGATCTGCTGGCGATTCTTCCCACCTACGTGAGCGTCGTATTCCCCGGGGCGCAGTCGCTGTTGGTGCTGCGCGCGATCCGGCTGCTTCGCGTCTTTCGGATCTTCAAGCTCGCGCACTACCTGCACGAGGGCGCCGTGCTGATGGACGCGCTGCGTCGGAGTCGTCGCAAGATCACGGTGTTCTTCGGGAGCGTTCTCGTGCTCGTTCTCATCATCGGCGCGCTGATGTACCTGGTCGAGGGTGAGGCAAGCGGATTCACCAGCATCCCACGGGCGATCTACTGGGCCATCGTGACCGTCACGACCGTGGGGTATGGGGACATCACGCCCCGGACGCCGGTGGGACAGTTGATCGCCGCCATCGCCATGCTGTTGGGCTACAGCATCCTGGCCGTCCCCACCGGGATCTTCAGCGCGGAGCTGCTCCTTCGCTCCCAAGCGGAGGCGACCACGCGCGCGTGCCCGCATTGCAGCGCCGAGGGGCACGATCGGGACGCCCGCTACTGCAAGCGTTGCGGGGCCGCGATGCCGTAGCGGCACAAAGGTAGCCGCTTTTGTTTCAACGGCTTTCGGGCTTTTGGGGGTTGCCGGTGGGGGCGTTCGATGGCATAATGCATAGGTGAACGGACGCACGAGCCCAGGTTCCCCGGGCGACCCCCTCTGGTACAAAGACGCGATCTTCTACGAGCTCCACGTCAAGGCGTTCCGCGACGGGAACGGCGACGGGATGGGGGACTTCAAGGGCCTCGTCTCCCGCCTCGACTACCTGAAGGAACTGGGCGTCGACTGCCTCTGGATCCTGCCGATGTACCCCTCGCCGTTCCGCGACGACGGGTACGACATCGCCGACTACTACTCCATTCATCCCCAATACGGGACGATGGACGACTTCCGGGAGTTCCTCGACGCGGCGCACGAGCGGGGCCTCCGCGTGATCACCGAGCTGGTGGTCAATCACACGTCGGACCAGCATCCGTGGTTCCAGGAGGCGCGCCAGTCGACGGACAACCCCCGGCGCGATTGGTACGTCTGGAGCGACACGGACGATCGCTATCGCGGCGTGCGGATCATCTTCCTCGACACGGAGATGTCCAATTGGTCGTGGGACCCGGTGTCGAAGGCGTACTACTGGCACCGCTTCTTCAGCCACCAGCCCGACCTGAATTTCGACAACCCCGCGGTGCGCGAAGAGATGTGGAACGTCATGCGGTTCTGGCTGGACATGGGCGTCGATGGATTCCGCGTGGACGCCGTGCCCTACTTGATCGAGCGCGAGGGCACTTCCTGCGAGAACCTGCCCGAGACGCACGACGTGCTCCGTTTCCTGCGCGAGCGCCTCGAAACGCACTACCCCGGACGCATGCTGCTCGCGGAAGCGAACATGTGGCCCGAGGACGTGCGGCCGTACTTCGGCGAAGGGGACGAGTTCCACATGGCGTTCCACTTCCCGATCATGCCGCGGATGTTCATGGCGCTCCGCCTCGAGGACCGAAAGCCCCTGGTCGAAATCATCGAGCGGACGCCGGAGATTCCCGCCGGCTGTCAGTGGGGAATCTTCCTTCGCAATCATGACGAACTGACCCTGGAGATGGTCACGGACGAAGAGCGCGACTACATGTATCAGGAGTACGCGCGCGATCGGGTGGCGCGCATCAATCTGGGCATCCGAAGGCGCCTGGCGCCGCTGTTGGAAGGCGATCGCCGCAAGATCGAGTTGTTGAACGGCCTGCTCCTTTCCCTGCCGGGCAGCCCGTTCCTCTACTACGGCGACGAAATCGGCATGGGAGACAACGTCTACCTCGGTGATCGAAACGGCGTTCGTACGCCCATGCAGTGGAACGGTGGGTGGAACGGAGGGTTTTCCGACGCGGATCCCGAACAGATCTACCAGCCGCTGATCTCGAACCCGGTCTACGGCTATCAGGCGGTGAACGTCGACTCCCAGCGCCGCACGCCGCACTCGCTGCTCCACTGGATGCGGCGGATCATCCAGATCCGCCAGACCGCGCGCGCCTTCGGGCGGGGCGACATCCGATTCCTGAAGCCCGCGAATCACCGCATCCTGGCGTACCTTCGGACCTACGAGAAGGAAACGATCCTCGTGGTGAACAACCTCGCGGGCACGGCACAGGCGGGCGAGCTGGACCTGAAGGACCTCGAGGGCGCCATTCCGATCGAGATGTTCGGGGGAAGCCCGTTCCCCCGAATCGGCGAGTTGCCGTATCTCCTGACCATGGCGCCGTATCAATTCCACTGGTTCAAACTTCGATGGCTCTAGGCCGATAGGCCGAGCGGAGGCTGGCGGATGCCGGTAACGAGTTTGCTGTCCGATGAAATGCTCCGGCAGGTGATCGCCGTGGGGCAGGCGGACATCGCGGTCGGTATCCCGACGCTGAACCACGGCGGCGTGATCGTCGACATCGTCGACGCGGTCACGCGCTGCTTCCGAACGCACTTCCCGCGCGAGCGCGCCGTGCTCCTCAACGTCGACGGCGGTTCGGACGACGGCACCCCGGAACTGGTTCTCGATCCCGCGCGGGATCAGCGGGGCAATGCCGGCGGCGGCCTCCGGACCGTGCACCGCATCAGCGCCCGGTACGCCGGGTTGGTCTCGCGAACCAAGGAAGTGCAGGTCGCCTTCGCGGCGAATGAATTGATCAACGCCCGCGCGCTCGCGATCATCGATCCGGACTGCGCGGTGTCGCCCGATTCCGTCGCCGCGCTCCTGCGGCCCGTGCTTACCGAACCGTGCGATTTCGTCACGCCGGTGTACGCGCGTTCGTGGTGCGAGGGCGCCCTGGTCTCGCAGTTGCTCCGACCCGTGGTGCGCGGCGTGTACGGACGGAGTCCGCTCGAGCCCGCGGCCGGCGAGTGGGCGTGCTCCGCGCGCTTCGCCAGCGACGGTCTTCCGGGGGAACTGTGGGACGCGGATCTGGGCCCCGCGGGGATCTCGCTGTGGATGGGAACGACGGCGCTCGCCGGCGGGTACGAGGCGCGTCAGGTCGGCCTGGGGCTACGGCCGGCCCCGATTCGCGCGATGCGCGCGGCGCTCCCCGAAGTGTTCAGTCAGGTCGTGGGTGCGTTGTTCCGGAGCCTGGAACTCCACGCGCCGTACTGGGTGGAATCGCGGCCGCCGGGGAGCGTGCCGATGATCGGGCAGCCCACGGAAGCGGCCGACGACCCGGATGTGCCCGCCACGGAGCCGCTGGTCGAGTCGTTTCGAGCCGGCGTGCGCGACCTGGAGCCCGTCCTCGCGGAAATCCTCCAGGCGGAGACCTGGCAGGCGGTCCGCGCGCTCTCCGAGAGCACCGAGGATGTTCCGGCCTTCGGCGACGCACTGTGGAGCGCCGTGGTCTATGACTTTGCCGCCGCCTACCACCGCGGCGCGATGCACCGTGATCATCTAACGAAAGCGCTGGTGACGCCGTATCTGGGCCGCACGGCCGCGTTCCTCGCGGGGTACGCGGGTTCACCGGCGGGGGCGACCGCCGCGTGCGAAGCGCTCGGACTCGAATTCGAGCGCGCGAAGCCCCACCTCGTCGAACGATGGAACCCGGGAGGGACCCAATGATGGACATGATCGCCGGCGCCCTGCAGGAGGCGTGGCTGAATTTTTCGGAGGGCTTCGCCGCGTTTCTACCGCGGCTGATCGCGATGCTGGCGATCGTCGCCGCGGGGTGGCTCATCGCCGCGGCCGTGGCGTTCGTGGTCCGAACGCTGCTCGCGCTGTTTCGCTTCAACAAGCTGGCCGATCGAACGGGAACCACCGAGATGCTGAAGCGGGCCGAACTGCCCGCCGCCGACCGCCTGACGGCCACGATGGTGTTTTGGGTCCTCTGGCTCGGTTTCCTGTTCAGCGGGGTCGGCTCGCTCGGCCTCACCGGCATGGAACAGCTGACCTCGGAGTTCGTGCACTTCATTCCGCGTCTCTTCGTCGCGATCGCGATCCTCATCGCGGGATTCGTTCTCGCGAATTTCGCGTGGCGGGCGACGCTGCTCACGGCGGTGAATGCGAACCTGCCTAGCGCGCGACTCCTGAGCGGGGGCGCGCGGTTCCTGGTCTCGCTGCTCGCGGTGGCGATGGCGCTGGAGCAGCTCGGCATCGCGCAGCACGTCGTGGTCACCGCGTTCGCCATCGCGTTCGGCGCCGTGATGCTGGGGCTGGCGATCGCGTTCGGCATCGGCGGGGGAGGCGTGGCGCGCCGCATCGTCGATCAGCATTTCCCCGAGAAGCCGGATACGAAGGACGATGACGTCTCACACCTCTAAACGGGGCGAGCGGGAGGCTCTGCGCCGGGCGCTCGACGGGGCGTTGCCGGAGCTGCTGCCCGCGTTCCTCTCCACGCAGCGATGGTTCGGCGGCAAGGGGCGGCCGATTCGCGAGGCGGTCCTCGACGACGTGGCGTGGCTGCCGAGCGAATCCCCCTCCGCCTTGGCGATCGTGCGCCTGCGCTATGCGGACGGACCCGCGGAGGACCGCTACGTGATGCTCCTGGGGTGGCAGCCCGAGGCGCGCGAACGGGTCACGCTGGGCCGTTGCGAAGGCGTTCCCGGCCGACCGTGGCTGGCGGAATGCGCCGGCGACCCCGACGTCGCCGTCGCGTTCCTCCAGGGATTGTGCGCGCCGCACGCCATTCCGACGGACGCCGGCGGCACGGTCACCTATGCGGACGTCGCGCCGCAGGCGTCGGCGCGGCGGCTGGATCGGGGCGTGCTCGACCGGCGCGAGGTGAAGGTGCTGACGGCGGAGCAGAGCAACACGACGATTCGCGTCGGGGGAGCGCACGTGTTCAAGCTCTTCCGCCGCCTCGTAGTCGGAGAGAATCCCGAGGCCGAAGTGACCCGATTCTTGACATCGGTGGCCGAGTTCCAGGGATGCCCGGGGCTTCGGGGATCGATCGGGTACGGCGCCCCCGGCGCTTCCGGATCCGCCGGCACGGAGCCCGGCACCCTGGGCGTGCTGGAGGATTGGGTGGAGAATTCGGGGGACGGATGGTCCCACGCGCTCCGTCTTCTCGCGGCGCAGGACGGTGGCGCGGATCGATGGCCGCACCTCCTCGCGGATCTCGGCGTGCTGGGGCAGGTCACGGCGGAGTTTCACATCGCCCTGGCATCCTCGGAGCGCGAGATCGATTTCGCGCCCGTCCCGTTCACGACGGACGATCGCGCGGCGGTCGTCGAGGCCTTCCGGAGGAATGCGCGACGCCTCTTCGATCGCCTGCGCGGCGCGCGCGCGGGTCTGCACGCCGACCACCGACCTCTCGTGGACGAACTGCTGACGATGGAACCGGCGGTGCTCGCCAGCGAGGCGCCTTCCGTGGACGGTCCGGGCGGCTCGTTTCGGGCCATTCGAATCCACGGCGACTACCACCTCGGCCAGACCCTCAAGACACATGACGGATTCGTGGTCATCGACTTCGAGGGAGAGCCCGTCGTTCCGCGCGTCGAACGTCGGCGGAAGCAACCGGCGCTGCGGGACGTGGCGGGCATGCTACGCTCGTTCGACTACGCCGCCGTGGCGGCGGATGGAGACCGGGATGTCGCCGCCATCGCGGAGGCGATGCGAAGCGCGTATCTCGCCGCATACGGGGAGCGTCTCGGGGCCGCCGGGGCGTCCCTGCTTCCCGAGGACCCGAACGCCCGCGACGGCTGGATTCGATTCTTCGAACTCGCCAAAGCCCTCTACGAAGTGGAGTACGAATTGGATAACCGTCCCGCATGGCTGACGATTCCCCTTCGGGGAATCGGACGGTTGGTCCAAGGCGTCGCCTCCACGGATCGGAACCAGCGATGAGCAACGTGCAAATCGGAAGTCCCTACCCGCTTGGCGCGACTTGGGATGGGCTCGGCGTCAATTTCGCGCTCTTCTCGGAGTCGGCCACCCGCGTCGAACTCTGCCTGTTCGATCACCCCGACGCGACGCACGAGTCGGCGCGCTTCGAACTGCGCGAGCAGACGGACCAGGTCTGGCACGGATACCTGCCCGGCATCCAGCCCGGCCAGCTCTACGGGTATCGGGTGCACGGACCCTACGATCCGTCGGCGGGCCATCGATTCAATCCGGCGAAGGTCACCCTCGATCCCTATGCCAAGGCGATCGGCCGCGTGACCCGCTGGGGGGACGAGAATTTCGGGTACACGGTCGGCAATCCCGCGGAGGATCTCGCCCGCGACGATCGCGACAACGCCGCGACCGCGCCGTTGGCGGCGGTCATCGATCCGGCGTTCACCTGGGGCGACGACCGGCCGCCGAAGACTCCGTGGCACGACACGATCATCTACGAGACCCACGTGAAGGGGCTGACGATCCAGCACCCGGAAGTGCCCGAATCCCTCCGGGGAACGTACCTCGGACTCGCGTCGCAGCCGGTAATCCGCCATCTCAAGGGGCTGGGCGTGACCGCCGTGGAATTGATGCCCGTGCATCATCACGTCATCGAGCGGCATCTCGTCGACCGCGGCCTTTCGAACTACTGGGGCTATAGCACGCTGTCCTACTTCGCCCCCGACGCGCGATACGCCGCCTCCACGTCGCCGGCCGACGCGGTGCGTGAATTCAAGATCATGGTGCGCGCCCTGCATGCGGCGGGCATGGAAGTCATTCTCGACGTCGTCTACAACCACACCGCGGAGGGAAATCACCTCGGGCCGACGCTCTCCCTGCGCGGCATCGACAACGCGGCCTACTATCGGGTTTCCGCCGAGGACCGCCGCTACTACGTCGATTTCACCGGGTGCGGCAACACGCTCGACATGACGCATCCGCACGTCCTGCAGCTCATCATGGACAGCCTCCGCTACTGGATTCTGGAGATGCACGTCGACGGTTTCCGGTTCGATCTGGCGAGCGCGCTGGCACGGGAACTCTTCGCCGTGAACCGCCTGGCGGCGTTCTTCGACATCATTCACCAGGACCCCGTGATCTCCCAGGTAAAGCTCATCGCGGAGCCGTGGGACCTGGGGGACGGCGGATATCAGGTGGGGAACTTCCCGGTTCGTTGGGCCGAATGGAACGGAAAGTACCGCGATGCCGTGCGGGGGTTTTGGCGCGGGGACGGTGGAGCGGTGTCCGAATTGGCCACGCGGCTCGCGGGGAGCGCGGATCTCTACGGCCACAGCGGCCGCCTGCCGTATGCCAGCATCAACTTCATCACGGCCCACGACGGATTCACGCTTCAAGATCTGGTCAGTTACAACGAAAAGCACAACGAGGCCAACTTGGAGAACGGGGCCGACGGGGAGAATCACAACCTCAGCTGGAATTGCGGCGCGGAGGGGCCGACGGACGATCCCGCCATTCTGGCCCTGCGCGAACGACAGAAGCGGAACCTCCTGGCGACGCTCCTCTTCTCGCAGGGCGTGCCGATGATCCGGGGCGGCGACGAGTTGAGCCAAACGCAGCGGGGGAACAACAACGCCTACTGCCAAGACAATGAAATATCGTGGACCAACTGGAACCTCACCCCGGAGCAGGCGAGGTTCCTGGAATTCTGTCGCCGCGTGATTCGCATCCGCCAGGAGAGCACGGCCCTGAGGCCGCGGCGGTTTCTCCACGGAAATCGCGTCCGCGGATCGGACATCAAGGACATCACCTGGTTCGCCCCGTCGGGCAAGGAAATGACCGAACACGACTGGAACCAGCCCATGGCGCGCTGCCTCGGCGTGCGGCTGGTGAGCGAGGAGGACGCGGAAAACGGTACCGGGGACACCCCGAATACGCTCCTTCTCTTGTTCAACGCCTATCACGAGCCGGTGCCGTTTCGGTTGCCGGCGCTCGGATCGGAGGAGCGATGGGAGCTTCTGCTCGACACGATCGACGATCGCGCCCCGCTGAAGTCGCGCAGGGCGACCGTACGGTATCCGCTCGAAGCGCGCTCGGTGGTGGTGCTCCGGCGGCGGAAACTGTGACACGCCACCCTGCACCCGACGCGCGGACCGGCGCGGCGTCGCCGGTTTCATCGGGACCGGCGCCGGAGATGGATGACCGGCGCGTGGTCGTGGCGTCCGTCCGTCCGCATGTCCACAACGGCCGCTTCGCCGTCAAGCGGACCGTCGGGACGCGGTTCACCGTCGACGCCGACGTCTTCACCGACGGGCACGACAGTCTGACCGTCGTGCTGCGGCATCGCCTCGCGGGCGCCCCGCGCTGGGAAGAGGTGGACATGGCGTCCCGGTACAATGATCTCTGGGCCGCGGCGTTCATCCCCGAGCAGGTGGGGACGTACGAGTACACGGTCGAGGCCTGGATCGATCACTTCGCCTCGTGGCGCGAGGGCCTGGCCAAGAAGACCGAGGCGGGTCAGGCGGTGCCCAGCGAATTGCTGGAAGGCGCCGCGCTCATCGAGGCGGCGGCCGCACGCGCGGATGCGTCGGATCGAGAGTGGCTGACCGTTCGCGCCGAGCGTCTTCGCGCCGCCGCGCCCGAGGAGGAGCGCGTGCGCGAGGCGATGGAGCCGTCGCTGCTCGCGGTCATGCGCCGGCACGCCGATCGGAGCCGGGCGGTGTCCTACGACCATCCGCTCCCGCTGCGCGTGGAGCGCGAGCGGGCGGGGTTCGGCGCGTGGTACGAGATGTTCCCGCGCTCCGCGGCGCCGCGGGATGGTCGCGGTTCGACCCTTCGCGAGGCGGAGGTGCGCCTGCCCGAGATCGCCGCGATGGGATTCGACGTTCTCTACCTGCCCCCGATCCACCCGATCGGAGCCACGCACCGGAAGGGCCGGAACAACAGCGTCACCGCCGGACCCGACGACGTGGGGAGCCCCTGGGCGATCGGGGGGGCGGCGGGCGGACACAAATCCATCGAACCGGCTCTGGGCACGTTCGAGGATTTCGATCATTTCGTGGCGGCGGCGAAGCGCGAGGGGTTGGAGATCGCACTCGACATCGCGTTCCAGTGCTCGCCGGACCATCCCTACGTCCGCGAGCACCCGGAGTGGTTCCGCAAGCGACCGGACGGCACGATCCAGTACGCCGAGAATCCGCCCAAGAAGTACCAGGACATCTACCCGTTCGACTTCGAGTGCGCCGACTGGCGGGGGCTGTGGGAGGAGTTGAAGAGCGTCGTCGTCTTCTGGGCGGAGCGGGGCGTTCGCATTTTCCGGATCGACAATCCGCACACGAAGCCGTTTCGATTCTGGGAGTGGTTGATCGAGGGCGTGCAGCGTCAGTTTCCGGACGCGATCTTCCTCTCGGAAGCGTTCACGCGCCCGAAGGTCATGCAGTACCTGGCGAAGTCGGGATTCACGCAGTCGTACACCTACTTCACCTGGCGGAACACGAAGTCCGACCTCGAAGCCTACTTCACCGAACTGACCGCGACGGACATCCGCGAGTACCTGCGGCCCAACCTATTCACGAACACGCCGGACATCCTGCACGAGTTCCTTCAGTTCGGCGGCCGGCCCGCGTTTCAGTTGCGCTTGGTGCTGGCGGCGACGCTGGGGGCGAACTACGGCATCTACGGACCGGCCTTCGAGCTATGCGAGGGGCGGGCCATCCCCGGCACCGAGGAGTACGTCGACTCCGAGAAGTATCAGGTTCGCGTCTGGGACCGCGAGTCTCACGTTTCCATCCGGGACTTCGTCACGCGCGTGAACGAAATTCGACGCGCCCACCCGGCGCTTCACCAGGATCATTCCCTGCGATTTCATCGGACGGACAACGAGCAGATCCTGTTCTACTCGAAGACCTCTCCGGACGGCGCGGACCTCGTGCTCGTGGTCGTGAACCTCGACCCGCACCACACGCAGGAGGGGTGGCTCCACGTGCCGATCGAGGAATTCGGCATCGCCGCGGGCCAGACCTACCAGGCGCACGACCTCATCAGCGATGCGCGCTATTTCTGGGAAGGGGACCGCAGTTTCGTTCGCATCGACCCACAAATCTGTCCGGCGCACGTCTTCGTCATCCGCCGGCGACTTCATACGGAGCGTGACTTTGACTACTTCCAGTAGGAAGCCAGCGACCAAGAAGCGAGCCGCCGGGACGGCGGCGAAGCGCAAGAAGGGCATCCCCCCCGAGGGAGCGCTCCTCACCGATTTCGATCTACATCTCTTCGGCGAAGGCCGGCACGTTCGCCTCTACGAGAAGATGGGAGCCCATCCGCTCGGCGAGGACGGCGCCGCCGGCACCTATTTCGCCGTCTGGGCGCCGAACGCCAAGAAGGTGTCGGTCATCGGCGAGTTCAACGGATGGGAGGCCGGACGACACGCCCTGGCGGCGCGCGGGGACAGCGGAATCTGGGACGGCGTGCTCCCCGACGTCACGCAAGGGATGCTCTACAAGTACGCGATCGAATCCCGGCATCGTGGTTACCGTGTGGAGAAGAGCGATCCGTTCGGTTTCGCGGCGGAGCTTCGGCCCCAGACGGCGTCCAAAGTCTGGGACATCACCGGCTACGAATGGCAGGACGCCGCCTGGATGGAGTCGCGGGGAGCCCGCCACCATCGCGGCGCGCCCATCGCGGTGTACGAACTGCACCTCGGATCCTGGATGCGGAAGCCCGAAGAAGGAAACCGGTGGCTCACCTACCGCGAGCTGGCTCCGCTGCTCACGGCGTACCTTTCCGATCTCGGGTACACGCATGTCGAGTTCCTTCCGGTCATGGAGCACCCGTTCGACGGCAGTTGGGGATACCAGTGCATCGGCTACTTCGCCCCCACCAGCCGGTTCGGCACGCCCGACGACTTCATGTTTCTGATCGACGCGCTGCACCAGGCGGGGATCGGGGTGATCCTGGATTGGGTGCCCGCGCATTTCCCGAAGGACGAGCACGGGCTCGGGTACTTTGACGGGACCCATCTCTACGAGCATGGCGATCCACGCAAGGGCCACCAGCCCGACTGGGACACCGCCGTGTTCAACTACGGCCGCCACGAGGTGCGGGCGTTTCTGCTCAGCAGCGCCCTCTTCTGGCTCGACCGGTATCACATCGACGGCATTCGCGTGGACGCCGTGGCCTCGATGTTGTACCTCGACTACTCGCGCCGCGAGGGGGAGTGGATACCGAACGAACACGGCGGCCGGGAAAATCTCGAGGCGATCGGATTTCTTCGCGAGATGAACGAGCGCGTGTACGGGGAGTATCCCGACGCGTTCACGACCGCCGAGGAATCGACGTCGTGGCCGATGGTCTCGCGTCCGCTCTACGTCGGAGGCCTGGGCTTCGGATTCAAGTGGGATATGGGCTGGATGCACGACACGCTCACGTTCATGTCCAAGGACCCGATCCACCGCCGATTCCATCACCACGCGCTGACGTTCCGGATGATCTACGCCTACCACGAGAACTTCATGCTCCCGCTCTCCCACGACGAAATCGTGCACGGCAAGGGATCCCTGTTGGGGAAGATGCCCGGCGACGAGTGGCAGCGCTTCGCCAACCTTCGCCTGATGCAGGCGTGGATGTATGCGCAACCCGGAAAGAAGCTTCTGTTCATGGGGGGCGAGTTCGGGCAGTACGCGGAGTGGAGTCACGATCGGAGTCTGGATTGGCACCTGCTCGACCACGAGCCGCACCGCGGGGTGCAGCGGCTCATCGGAGATCTGAACCGGCTGTATCGGGAGCACCGCGCCCTGCATCAGTTCGATTGTGACAGCGCCGGGTTCGAGTGGGTCGACTGCACCGATCAGGACCAAAGCGTGGTCAGCTTTCTCCGGCGCGGGGAAGATCCCGACGAGGCCGCTCTCTTCGTCTTCAACTTCACGCCGGTGCCCCGGCACAACTACCGGGTCGGCGTTCCCTGGCCCGGCGCGTGGCGCGAGATCCTGAACACCGACGCCAGCCACTACGGTGGCAGCGGCCATGGCAACCTGGGCAACGTCGCGACCGCGCCGGTCTCCTTTCACGGCCGGGCGCAGTCGCTGAACCTCGTCATCCCCCCGCTTGCCGCGGTGGCGTTTCTCGGCTCGCGGCATGGCGGCGCGCCGTCGGAGGGGCGCAGCGGGTGACGTGGACCGCCTCGCTGGGGGCGATACCGCAGTCGGAGGGGACGCGATTCCGACTCTGGGCCCCTAGCGCCCGCCGGGTCGAGGTCGTTCTCGAGAAGGGCGGCACGCGCCGCGCGGTGCCCCTGACGGCCTCCACGACCGGGATGTTCGGTGGGATGATTCCAAACGTCGGTCCGGGCGATCGGTACCACTACCGCGTGGACGACAACGACCCCATGCCCGATCCCGCCTCCCGGTCCCAGCCGGACGGCGTCCACGGCGCGTCGGAGGTGGTCGACCCCGCGGCGTTCGCGTGGAGCGACGGGTCGTGGGAGGGCGTCCCCCTGGAATCCCTGGTGCTGTACGAACTACACGTGGGGACGTTCACCCCGGAGGGGACCTTCGCCGCCGCGGCGGATCGGCTCCCGATGCTTCGCGACCTGGGCGTCACCGCCATCGAACTGATGCCGCTCGCGGATTTCCCGGGCGCGCACAACTGGGGGTACGACGGCGCCGCGCTCTTCGCCCCCGCGCGGTGCTACGGCACGCCCGACGACGTGCGGCGATTCATCGATCGCGCGCACAGCCTCGGCCTGGCGGTGCACCTGGACATCGTGTTCAACCACTTGGGACCCGACGGCGCCTATCTCGCCGCCATCGCGCCGGCGGTCTTCTCCACCACGCACCGGAGCCCATGGGGAGCCGGCATCAATCTCGACGGGCCGGGGAGCGAGGGGGTTCGCTCGTTCTTCATCGAATGCGCGCTTCACTGGATCCACGAGTATCACCTCGACGGGCTGCGCCTGGACGCGACGCACGCCCTGGTGGACGAGAGCCCGCGGCATTTCCTGTCGGAACTGGCGGAGCGCGTGCGCTCCACCGTGCGGGGCCGGACGGTGCTGCTGATCGCGGAAGACGCGCGCAACCTCGCGGTGACCGTCCAGCCCGTGCATCGAGGCGGGTGGGGCATGGACGCCGTGTGGTCCGATGATTTCCACCATCTCATCCGGCGCATCCTGACGGGGGACCGCGAAGGCTACTTCGTCGACTACACCGATCGCGTCGAGGACCTTGCCGCGGCGCTGAACCAGGGGTGGTTCTACACGGGCCAGTTCGCTCCCTACTTCAATGCGCCTCGAGGCACCGATCCGACCGGCATCGCGGCGCGGCGCTTCGTCATCTGCATCCAGAACCACGATCAGGTCGGCAACCGGGCGCACGGCGATCGGCTGCATCACGCGGCGTCCTTGCCGGCCTATCGAGCCGCGAGCGCCGTGTTGCTCTGCGCGCCGCAGACGCCGCTGCTCTTCATGGGGCAGGAGTGGGCGTGCTCGACGCCGTTCCAATTCTTCACGGACCACGCCGGGGAACTGGGGGAGCTGGTCCGCACGGGTCGCGCCCGCGAGTTCGAACGATTTCCCTCGTTCGCGGAGCCGTCGGCGCGATCGCGCATCCCCGATCCCCAGGCAACCGAGACGTTCGTGCGAAGCCGCCTCCAGTGGTCGGAGCGCGAGCGATCCCCCCACCGGGAGACGCTCCAGCTCTACGCCGACCTTCTGGAGCGCCGCCGCACCGAACCGGCGCTGAACAGCGCGGGCGATGCCAGCGGCGCGGCCCGCGCGCTCGACGCGCAGACGCTGCTCCTGCTGCGGAGGGCGCCGGAGGGCCATGACCTGCTCCTGATCGCACGGTTGCGCGGGGCGGGGACCGTCACGCTCACCGCCGAGGACGCCGGCTCGGGTTCGGAGCCTTGGGAGCTCATCCTCGACACCGAGGATCCCCGGTACGCGCCGGATCCCCGGCCGATCGAGCTGTCGGGCGCCGCCGGCGCCGTGCAAATCCACTTCACGCGCCCCGGCGCGATCCTCCTTCGCCGCGAAGGAAGTGAGACGGGATGACCACCGATACGGAGGCGAGGGCCACGCCGCGCGGCGAGGCGTACGACCGGGCGTCCACCGAAATACCCGGCGCCACGTATCGACTGCAATTGGGTCCCGCGTTCGGCTTCGCGAAGGCGGAGGAGTTTCTCCCCTACCTCGCTCGGCTCGGGGTCACCGATCTCTACCTCTCGCCGATCTTCGCCGCGTCGCCGGGCAGCGAACACGGCTACGACGTCACCGATCACAACGCGATCAGCGCGGTGCTGGGCGGCGCGCCCGCCTTCGCTTCCCTGGGGGCGGCGCTGCGCCGGGCGGGGATGGGCCAGGTCATCGACGTCGTCCCCAATCACATGGGCGTCGGGCACCCCCGTTCCAACGCCTGGTGGTGGGACGTCCTCGAAAACGGCGAGTGCTCGCCGTATGCGCGGTACTTCGATATCGACTGGCGACCGGTGAAGGACGAGCTGCGCGACAAGGTGCTCCTTCCGGTGTTGGGCGATCAGTACGGACACGTCCTGGAGCGTGGAGAGCTCACGCTCGCGCTCGGGCGCGGGACGCTCACGCTTCGCTATTTCGACCACGAATTCCCCGTGAATCCGCGGACCATCCCCGACATCCTGCGTCCCG
Source organism: Candidatus Eiseniibacteriota bacterium (assembly GCA_003235575.1). Taxonomy (GTDB): domain Bacteria; phylum Eisenbacteria; class RBG-16-71-46; order SZUA-252; family SZUA-252; genus SZUA-252. The sequence continues at coordinate 29,093 of QJVW01000079.1, forward strand.
GGTTGGATGACGGCCGGAGCCGTCTGGCGCGCGACGATCCCGATCGCGGCGAGTTCCTGAGCGTGCTGACGTCGCTCGAGAACCTCCCGACGCGTCTCGAAACGGATCCGGAGCGCATCGCCGAGCGGCAGCGGGAAAAGGAGGTGGCTCGCCATCGCCTGGAGCAACTGCTGGAGCGTTCGGCGCCGCTCCGCGCCTTCGTGGAGGACCGGATTCGCGCCTGCAACGGGGAGCCGGGACATCCGGGAAGTTTCGACGCGCTCCACGTCGTGCTGGAACGACAGGCGTACCGCTTGGCGTACTGGCGGACGGCCTTCCACGAGATCAACTACCGACGGTTCTTCGATGTGAACTCGCTCGCCAGTCTGCGCGTGGAGGAGCCCGAGGCGTTCCAAGCGAGCCATCGGCTTCTGCTGGACCTCCTTCGGTCGGGGCCCCCGACCGGTGTGCGGCTCGATCATCTCGACGGACTGAACGACCCGGGCGCCTACGTCCGGCAGCTGCGGGACGCCGGGCGCCGCGAGCCGGACGACGGGGACGGGGCGCCGCTCTACCTCCTTGCCGAGAAGATCTTCCACCCCGGCGAGGACCTTCCACCCGCCTGGGGGCTCCACGGCACGACGGGCTACGATTACCTGGCGGAGTCGGATGGGCTCTACGTGGATCCGGTCGGATGGCGCGCCCTCCACACGTTCTACCGGCGGTTCACGCGGCGGGAGGGATCGTTCGAAGAGGTCATCTACGATAGCAAGCGCGCCGTGCTCGAGAGCACGCTGGCGAGCGAGCTGAACCTTCTGGCGCACGACCTGAATCGACTCTCGGAGGGGGATCGGCGGACCCGCGATTTCACGCTGAACAGCCTCCGGGACATGCTGGTCGAGGTGATCGCGTGCTTCCCCGTCTATCGAACGTACATCGAGCGGGGACGACATCGGCCGGAGGATCGCGCGGTGATCGAGCGGGCCGTTGCTTCGGCGCGTCGCCGGAATCCCGCGATGGACACGTCGATCTTCGACTTCTTCGTCGCCGTGATGCTCGACGACGCCCCGCCGGACCTTCCGGAGACGGAGCGGGCCGCGCGCCGCGACTTCACGATGAAGTTTCAGCAGTACACCGGGCCGGCGCAGGCGAAGGGCGTCGAAGACACCGCGTTCTACCGACATGTCGTGTTGGTGTCGCGCAACGAGGTCGGGGGCGCTCCCGACCGGCCCACCCTTACCCCCGCGGCCTACCACGCCCGCGCGCTGGAGCGCCGGGCCCGCTGGCCGCATGGCATGCTTGCCACCAGCACGCACGACACGAAACGCTCGGAGGACGTGCGCGCCCGGCTGAACGTCCTGTCGGAGTTGGCCGGCCCCTGGACCAAGGAAGTGAGCCGCTGGGCGCGTCTCCATGGCGTGAACCGGAGTCGCGTCGAGGGGGAGCGGGCGCCCGATCGGGGGGACGAGTACCTGTTCTACCAGACCCTGATCGGCATCTGGCCGTTCGGAACCGTCGACGTGGAGGCGCTGGTCGGTCGATTGAAGGAGTACATGCGCAAGGCGATCCGTGAAGCGAAGCTCCACACCAGCTGGATTCACGAACACCTGGACTATGAGCGTGCCGTGGACGATTTCGTGGAGCGAACCCTTCGCGGCCCGACGGCGCCGGCCTTCCTGGAATCGTTTCTGCCGTTCCAGGCGCGCGTGGCGGCCTGCGGAGCGACCAACTCCCTGTCGCAGCTCCTGCTGAAGCTCGTCGCTCCCGGCGTGCCGGACCTCTATCAGGGGACCGAGCTCTGGTCCCTGGCGCTGGTGGACCCGGATAATCGGCGTCCGGTCGACTACGCCCTTCGGGACGCGATGATGCCCGGCGTCGACGCCGCGCTCGATCCGAAGCGATCGCCCGAGGAACGGGCGGCGGCGATCGCGGACGCGTTGGGCCGGTGGGAGGACGGGGGCGTGAAGCTGCTGGTGACGGCCGCGGGGCTGCGGCTACGCCGTGCGTGCGCGCCGCTCTTCCGTGAGGGGGACTACGTCCCGCTGGAGGTCGAGGGAGCGCGCGCGGAGCACATCACCGCGCTCGCCCGCCGCCACGGCGATGCCGTGATCGTCGCCGCCGCGCCGCGCTTGACCGCGTCGTTCCCTCGGCAGGGCGTGCACCTCGACACGGCCGCCTGGGGCGACACGCGCGTGATCCTGCCGCCGGATATCGCGGGCCGCTCGTACGAGGACCGCCTCACCGGAGCATCCCGCGCCGCCGTTCCGTCGGAAGGACGGTCCGCCATATCGGCGGCGTCGCTCTTCGCGTCGTTTCCCGTGGCCCTCCTGAAGGCCACGTAGTCGCGGGCCGCCACACCCCACGGCCCGCCGTCGTCCCGCCCGCGCGGGGTCAGCCCATGTGCGCGACGATATTCTCTCCGAATTCGCTGCACTTGATCTCCGTCGCCCCCGGCATGAGGCGCGCGAAATCGTAGGTGACCCGCTTGCTCGCGATGGCGCCGTCCATGCCTCGGATGACGAGGTCGGCCGCTTCGTCCCAGCCGAGGTAGCGGAGCATCATCTCCCCCGATAGCACCACCGAGCCCGGATTCACCTTGTCCAGATTCGCGTACTTGGGCGCCGTGCCGTGCGTCGCCTCGAACACCGCGTGGCCGGTGACGTAGTTGATGTTTCCGCCGGGCGCGATGCCGATCCCTCCGACCTGCGCCGCCAGCGCGTCGGAAAGGTAGTCTCCGTTGAGATTCAGCGTCGCGATGACGTCGAACTCATCGGGGCGGGTCAGCACCTGCTGCAGCGTGATGTCGGCGATCGCATCCTTCACCAGGACGCGGCCCGCCGCCAAGGCGGCCTTCTGCTCGGCGTTCGCCTTCTCGTCACCGTGCTCGGCGCGCGTTCGCTCCCATTGTTCCCAGGTGTACACATCGCTCCCGAATTCGCGCTCGGCCAAGGCGTACCCCCAATTCCGGAACGCCCCCTCCGTGAACTTCATGATGTTGCCCTTGTGCACGAACGTGACGCTCTTCCGCTTGTGCCGGATGGCGTATTCCACGGCCGCCCGCGCCAGACGCTCGCTGCCTTCGCGGGAGACCGGCTTGAAACCGATGGCGGTCGTCTCGGGAAAACGGATCTTCTTGTGGCTCGATGGGAAGGAGGTCTTCAGAAATTCCAGCACCTTCTTCGCCTCATCGCTCCCCTCGGCGAATTCGATGCCCGCGTAGATGTCCTCCGTATTCTCCCGGAAGATCACCATGTCCACCTTCTCCGGCGCCCGGACCGGCGACGGAACCCCCTGGAACCACCGGACGGGGCGAAGGCAAACGTACAGGTCGAGAATTTGACGCAGCGCCACGTTCAGGGATCGAATCCCGCCGCCGATCGGTGTCGTGAGCGGGCCCTTGATCCCCACGAGGTACGTGCGGAAGGAGTCCAGGGTCTCGTCGGGAAGCCAGCTTCCCGTCTGGTCGAACGCCTTTTGGCCGGCCAGCACTTCCTGCCACATGATCTTCCGCTTGCCGCCGTACGCTTTCGCGACCGCGGCATCGAGGACGCGGACGGAAGCGCGCCAGATATCGGGCCCCGTGCCGTCACCCTCGATGAAGGGGATCACGGGATGGTTCGGGACGGTCATGGCTCCGTTGCGGAGGGTGATCGCCTCGCCTTGGGCGACGCTCATGGTGCGCTCTCCTTCTGCCGCGGCGGACGCGGCCTTATGTCGTGTCCCGCCCGCCGTCCTCCGAATGAAGGCGCCGGTGGGCCGGGTAGGGAAAGATGTCGGGCACGATACCCCGCCGGTGAACGTCCTGGGCCCGCCGCCAGAAGTCGGGCGTGAGCAGCTCGCCGTGCGCGGCGAGAAAGCACTCCCGCAGATCGCCGCGCAGACCCAGAAACGCCGAGAACTCCTCGGGGAAAATGTCGTGTTCTCCTACAAAATACCACGGTTCGGAGGACACTTCCTCTTCGGATGTTGTGGCGGCGGGCAGGTCGCGAAATCGGCAGTCGGTCAGCAGGCAGAGCTCGTCGTAGTCGTAGAAGATGACGCGCCCGTGCCGGGAGACGCCGAAGTTCTTCAGCAGCATGTCCCCGGGAAAGATATTGGTGTCCGCCAGGTCGCGCATCACCTGCCCGTAGTCGAGCACGGCGGCGCGCGCCAGGTCCGGCGGCGCCTCGCGGAGGTAGACGTCGAGGGGGATCAACTGTCGCTCGGTATAGAGATGCCGGAACGTCACCTGGCCGTCCCAAACCGTCACCGTCTCCGACGCTTCCGACACCAGTTCCTCCAAGAGACCGGGCTCGAACCGTTCCGTCGGGAACACCAGGTGCTCGAACTCCTGCGCGTCCACCAGCCGACCCGCGCGGTCGTGCCGGAACACGAGGCGGTACTTGTCGCGGACTTCCTCGCGCGTCACGCTCTTCGGGGGCGGGAAGCGATCCCGGATCACCTTGAACACGACCTCGAATCCCTCGAGGGCGAACACGATCATGACCATGCCGCGCTGCCCGCGGGCGACGTGGAACCGCCCGTCGGTGGTCTGGAGATGCTGGACCAGCCAGCGATACAGCTCGGTCTTCCCGTGGCGGTGGAAGCCGATCGAGGTCCACAGGTCGGGAATCGGCTTCTGCGGCAACAGCACGGAGAGAAAGTCGATCATCTCCTTGGGACGGTCCACCTCCACGAAGAAGTAGGCGTGCGCGAAACTGAAGATCACGCTGAGTTCCTCTTCGCGGAGCAGGGCCGCGTCGACGCGGATGCGGCCCTCCGGATTGCGCAGCGCGAGGAGCAGGGGATAGGAGGCATCCCCGGCGTGGATGAGACCGATGAGGTACGCCCCCTTTCCGCGAAAGAAGGGCTCGCGGACCATCTCGATGGCGTCGATCGGGACGTTCTTCAGATGGCGTTCAATGGCCGCCGCGGCGCGATCGGCGTCCCCATGGATGTCTTCCCAGGGAAGTCGAAGCGCCGACGCCTGGAAGGCGCGGCGCAGCGCTCCGGCGGTTCCCGCCGTCGCGTCGTGTCGATGCGTGAAACTCCAGGGCGGCCCGTAGCGACGCGGCGACGCGCCGGGGCGGACGAACTCAGCCAGGGGATCGACGCCGACCGTGTGGAAGACCCGCCGGACGATGGAATTGAAGTACGTCTCGGCGAGATCCCGCTCGGAGGGGGCGATGGGCTGTCGATCGAACGCGTCGCGAACGGCGCGCCACGTCGTCCGATCCGAGGCGCGGGATCCCAGAATCGCCCCCATCGCATCGAGGCTCTGGGCGATGCAGGCGCCGTAGAGATCCAACCGCCGTTTCGGATTCCGGTGCACCGCAGCGCCGGCGCTCCGCTCGAAGTGCGTGCGCGCCTCGCGGGTCAGCACGCGGAATCGATCGAGGTACCGATCGAATCCCTCGGCGATGGCGCGCGCCGCCGCGTGCGCGAGGGCGGGGGGGTCGGACTCCTGGCTGGTCGGGGTCATGGTGGAGTTCTAGTGTACCCAACGTTCGGCGGGCGCGCGAGGGCGGCGGTGGGACGATTCCGTGGATGACCACGTCCCCCCGGCGGAGTAGAGTTGTTTCCATGATGCGCCACGATGAATGTCCGCCGCCTGCAACGTGCGCTGGACCGGGTTCGGGAGGAATCGTCCCGCGTCGAGGCGTCGTACGCTCCGTGGCCGCGCTGCTCGTGGCGGCGGTCGTCGGCACCGGGTGTCAGGCGCCGGCTCCTGCTTTCTTGACCGATGCCGACCGGGCGGCGCTGGCGCGGGGCGCGGAGGCATGGGCCCAAGCGGCCGAGGCCGGAGATCCCGCCGCGCTCGGGGCCCTGTACGTCGAGGATGCGGTGGTGCTGCCTCCGAACCAGGGAGTCGTATCCGGTCGCGCCGCCATCGAGACACACTTCGGCGCATTTCCGCCGCTTTCGAACGTACGGCTCGACCAGATCGAAGTGGAGGGATCCGGCGACGTCGCCTACGTGCGTGGCCGCTACGCGATGACGATCCACGTGCCGGGCGCATCGGAGCCCACATCGGATCAAGGCAAGTACCTCGAGATCTGGAAGAAACAGGCGGACGGCTCGTGGATGATCGCGCGCGATATGTACAGTTCGGACCTGGCGGCCACCGGACCGTGAGGCATCATGATCGGTAGGACGCTCGGCAGTTTCACGATCCTCGCCAAGATCGGCGAGGGTGGCATGGGCGAGGTCTATCGGGCGCGCGACGCGCGGCTCGACCGGGAGGTCGCGCTCAAGGTGCTTCCCCCCGACGTCGCGGGGGACGCGGGCCGTCGGCGGAGGTTCGAGCGCGAGGCCCGCGCCGCCGCCGCGCTCAACCATCCCCACATCGTGACCATTCATTCCGTCGAAGAGGAAGACGGCACGATGTTCCTCACGATGGAACTCGTCGCCGGCCAACCGCTCTCGGATCGAATTCCCGCCGGGGGCATTCCGACCGTCGAACTGCTCCCGCTGGCGATCGGCATGGTCGACGCGGTGGCCGCCGCGCACGAGCGGGGGATCATCCACCGCGATCTGAAGCCCGGGAACATCCTCGTCGATGGCGGCGGGCAGATCAAGGTGCTCGACTTCGGACTCGCCCGGATGACGGCCCCCCCGTCGGACGGCGCGGCGGACGTCACGAACACCGCGACCGAGGCGGGGATCGCGATGGGCACCTACCCCTACATGAGCCCCGAACAGGCGCTTGGTCGGACCGTCGACGCGCGGAGCGATCTGTTCAGCCTGGGCGCCGTCCTCTACGAGATGGCGACGGGGCGCCGCCCGTTTCGAGGCTCCACGGCCGTCGAGGTCGTCGGGAAGATCCTCCATCAGGCGCCGGACCCGGTCGCGTCGGACGAGAGTTCGGGGCGCGATTCGCTGGCGCGCGTGATCTGGAAGTGTCTGGAGAAGGACGTCGACCGCCGTTACCAGACCGCGCGGGACCTCCTGGCGGACCTGCGCAATCTCGCGCGGGACGTGGAGGAGCGGGGCGCCGCCCCGGCGCCATCGGCGCCTACCGACGCGCGCATCGATTCGATCGCCATCGTTCCGTTCGAGAACGAGACCGCCGATCCCGAGGCGGAATTCCTGTGCGACGGACTCGCCGAGAGCCTGATCAACACGCTATCGCAGCTTCCGAGGCTTCGCGTGATCTCGCGAACATCCAGTTTCGCGTTCAAGGGGAAGCAGTCGGATCCGCGGCGCGTCGGTCAGGATCTTCGGGTCGGCGCCGTGCTCGTCGGTCGGATGACGCAGCGCCAGGGACGACTGGTGGTGAGCGCCGAGCTCGTGGACGTCCGCGACAGCCGGCAGCTCTGGGGCGGCCGCTTCAATCGTCCGCTGACCGACTACTTCGATATCGAGGCGGATCTTGCTGAGGTCATTTCGGGCAAATTGGCCCTCACCCTTTCCCCCGAGGAGCAGTCGAAGCTGAAGCGCCGCCACACCGACGATCCGCAGGCCTACCAGCTCTACCTCATGGGCCGGCAGTTCATGGTGGGCACGCCGGACCAAATGGCCCGCTCGCTGCGCTATTTCCGCGAAGCGCTGGAGCGCGAGCCGGACTACGCGCTGGCGCACGCCGCCCTCGCCGAGGCCTACGTCATCCAGGTCGTGCATGGCGTCCACTCCCGGGAGGAGGGGCTGCGCGTCGCAAGGGCCGCGATGGCCCGCGCCCTGGAACTCGATCCCCATCTCGCCGAAGCGTATACCGTGCAGGGCATGATCGCCGCCACGTTCGACTGGGATTGGGCGACCGCCGAGGCCGCGCACCGTCGCGCCATCGCCCTGAGCCCGGGGAGCAGCGTGGCGCGCCTGGAGTTCGCCGACTTCCTCTGCGCGACGGATCGTGCCGAGGAGGCGCTCGCCGAGGGGCTGGAGGCGCAGCGGCTCGATCCGCTTTCGGCGGGGACGACGCACTGGGTCGCCTTTTGCCTGCTTTGCATGGGGGACTACGACGGCGCCATCCGCGAGTTCAAGAAGGCGCTGGCCCTCTACCCGCATTGGGTCTGGGGGTGGATCAAGATGTCGTTCGCGCACACGAGGAAGGGGGCGCACGCGGAGGGGCTGGAGGCGGCGAACCGCGCCGAGGTCGAGAGCGGCGGGAAAGCGAGCCCGTTGGCGAAATCCTGGATCGCCTACGCCTGCTTCCATTGCGGCGACCCCGAGAAGGGGCGCGCCATGTACGCGGATCTCCTGACCCCGGGCGCCGAGGATCCGGTCGATTCGCTCATCATGGGAGTGGCGCACGCGGTTCTGGGGGACGCGGATGCGAGCTTCGCGTCCCTGGAGCGCGCCTTCGAGGAACGCTCGCCGAGCTTGTACTTCCTGAAGCTCCTTCCGCGCCTGTACCCCGAATTCCCGGCCAGCGACCCGCGCTTCGCGTCGCTCCTGCGGCGGATGCACTTGATCTGACCGTCGCGCGCTCGTCGTACCCCCCTCCGCACGACGCCTACCATGGTCGCCCATCCGGCTCCGACCAGGGCGACCACCGGACCGGGATGCCGCCCCTCCGGGTCATGCTTGAATCACCATTCAAAGATTGACGCGTGGTTCAACCCGCCGGAGGCGTCTCGTGTCCCTGTCCGCGTCACCGCCGTCATCGCGCGTTCGCGCCAAGCGTGAGCGCCGCCGCGAGGAGATCCTCCATGCCGCGCTGCGGGCATTCCGGGAGCGCGGCTACCATGCGACCACGCTGGACGACATCGCCGGACGCCTGGGCGTGCGCAACACCGCGCTCTACCACTACTTTCCGGACAAGGAAGCGATCCTCTACCGGTGTCACCGCGAATCGCTCGGGGAACTCGACCGCATTCTCTCCGAGGCGCGCCGGCTTCCCACGCCGCGCGAGCGCTTGACGCACGTCATTCGCGAACACGTCCGCGTCATGATCGAAACACTGGAAGGATCGCCCCTGGCCTTCGAGGTCACCTCCCTCTCCCCGCGGCGGCAGGCGTCGATCATCGCCGCGCGGGACCGGTACGAGCGGTCCGTCCGGCGCATCGTGGAGGAGGGAATCCGCCGGGGAGCGTTCCGCGGCGTCGACGCGAAGGTCGCGGTCTTCGCCATTTTGGGCGCCATCAACTGGATCGCGCGCTGGTATCGCCCTGGAGGCGCCCTCCGGGCGAGTGACTTGGGCGAACAGTTCGCGGATCAATTGCTCGGCGGTCTGGGGGTCGGCCCGCCGTCGCGGTCGGCCGTACGGTCCCGACCCCGGCGAGAGAACGGTGTGCACTCAGGGAGGAAGCGAGCATGAAGGCCCTACGATTGGAGGAGGCGAACGCGCCGCTCCAACTTCAGGAGTTGCCGGTGCCGAAACCGGGCGAGGATGAGGTTCTCGTACGGGTGGCCGGGTGCGGCGTCTGTCACACGGATATCGGGTTTTGGCGCGATGGAGTCCCCACGCGCCACGGAATCCCGCTCACGCTGGGGCACGAGATCAGCGGCGTGGTCACCGCGGCCGGCGCGGCGTACCGCGATTGGGTCGGCCGCGAGGTCATCGTCCCCTCGGTCATTCCCTGCGGCCAGTGCGACCTCTGCCGGGCCGGGCGTGGAAACGCCTGCCGAAAGCAGAAGATGCCGGGCAATGACATGGATGGGGGATTCGCCGACTACATCGCCGTGCCGGGACTCGGGCTCTGTCCGGTCGAGACGCGAAACGGCTACGACCTGGCCGAACTCTCGGTCATCGCGGACGCCGTCACCACGCCGTATCAGGCCGCGGTCCGAAGCGGCCTCTCCGCCGGCGACCTCGCCATCGTGGTCGGCGCGGGCGGCGTCGGCGGGTACGCGGTTCAGGTGGCCGCCGCCCTCGGCGCCCGCGTCGTCGCGCTCGACGTGGACGACGCGCGCCTCGAAGCCATCGCGCCCCACGGGGCTTCCCTCACGCTCAATTCCGAGGCCAATGACTTCAAGACGCTCAAGAAGGAAATCGTCGGGGCGGCGAAGGCCTGGGGCTGTCCCCCCAACGGATGGAAGATCTTCGAATGCTCCGGACACCCCGCGGGGCAGGAGACGGCGTTCGGCCTGCTGGGGTACGCGGGCGTCCTCATGGTCGTCGGGTTCACGTTGGCCAAGATCGAATTGCGGCTCAGCAACCTGATGGCGTTCGACGCCACCGTCCAGGGGACCTGGGGTTGCCGACCCGAGCTCTATCCGGAAGCGCTGCGACTCGTCACGGAGGGACGCATCACGTTGAAGCCGTTCATCGAACGTCATCCGCTCGCGGAGGGAGCAGAGATCCTGCGCCGTGTGGCGGATCACGAAGTTCACAAGCGGGCGATCCTGGAACCGGCCGCCTAGGCCCGGCACGCCGACGGCGCGTCGCCGTCCGCACGGAGGACCTACCATGCAGTTGAAGAACCATTCGCTCCTAGCGGATTACCGATTCGAGCACATCACCTACGAGCTTCGCCCGGCCGTCGATCCGAAAGGTCGCCCGGTCGACGGGCTCTTCAATGCCTGGATCGTGCTCGACAACCCATCCCAAATGAACAGCTACACGACGGACATGGCTCGCGAGGTCGGCATCGCCTTCCGGCAGGCGAGCATGGATCGCCGCGTCGTCTGCTGCGTCTTCACGGCGACCGGCGACCGGGCGTTCTGCACCGGGGGAAACACGAAGGAGTACGCCGAGTACTACTCGGGGAATCCGCAGGAGTACAAGCAGTACATGCGCGTGTTCAACGACATGATCGACGCCATCCTGCGGTGCGACAAACCGGTCGTCAATCGGGTGAACGGGATGCGTGTCGCCGGGGGGCAGGAGATCGGGATGGCCTGCGACTTCAGCATCGCCGCCGATACCGCGCGCTTCGGCCAGGCGGGCCCCAAGCACGGGTCGGCGCCGGACGGCGGCTCCACCGATTTTCTGCCGCTCTACGTCGGCTTCTCCCACGCCATGGACAGCGCCGTGCTCTGCGAGATGTGGAGCGCGCACAAGGCGCTCTATCTCGGACTCCTCACCCAGGTCGTGCCGGTGCTGCGGCTCGACGGGCAATGGATTCCGAATCCCCTCGTCGTGACGGATCGGTTCCTGGACGAGTTCGGGCGCATCGTCTACGGCGACTTCAAGACGGGCGAGGCGGCCGCCGCCGGGAAAGCAACCATGGCGAAGGCCACCGTCGACCAGTCACAGCTCGACCAGGCGGTCGAGGCGCTGTGCACCAAGATCCTGATGCTGATGCCCGATTGCGTCTCGAAGACGGTCAACGGCATCCGCAAGCACAAGCAGCGTCACTGGGACTTGAACGCCATCACCAATCGCGAGTGGCTGTCGCTGAACATGATGACGGAGGCGCGCGCCGGCTTCCGGGCGTTCAACGAGGGGCCGAAGGATCGCCGTGAAGTCGATTTCATCAAGCTTCGCCAGATGCTGGCGCAGGGTCATCCGTGGGACGACGAGCTCCTCCGGGCGATCTCTCCGCAGTTTCAGACGGAGGTGGCGGGGCGCTGACCGCCCGCCACGGGGAACGGCATGAACCTGGGCCTCGAGGGGCGGACGGCGGTCGTGACCGGAGGCGCCTCGGGGATCGGCGCCGCGGTGGCGGTGGCCCTGGCCGGCGAGGGATGCGACATCGGGGTCGTGGACCATCGCCCCGCCACGGAGGCCGGATCGGTGCTGTCGGCCATCGAGGCGGCCGGGCGGCGGGGCCTGTACGTGGAAGCGGACGTTCGGGATCCGGCGCGGGCGGAGCGCGGGATCGCCACCATCGTCGACGCCTGGGGGCGGCTGGACGTGCTGGTGTGCTGCGCCGGGATCACGGACGACGCCGTCTCCTGGAAGATGACGCCCGAGCAGTGGGATGCGGTCATCGGCGTCAACCTGACCGGGTGCTTCCTTTGGAACCGCGCGGCGGCGCGCGTCATGAAGGAGCGGGGCAGCGGCCGCATCGTGAACATCGGCTCGATCAACGGCCTGCGCGGCAAATTCGGGCAGGCCAACTACGCGGCGTCGAAGGCGGGCATGGTGGGGCTTTCGAAGACGTTGGCCCGTGAACTGGGGAAATACGGCGTGACGGTGAACGTCGTGGCCCCCGGGATGGTTCGCACGCCGATGACGGCCCGGTTGCCGCGGGACGTCGTGGATCGGGCGATCGGCGAGACAGCCGGGGGACGCCTGGCCGAGCCGGAAGACTGCGCCGCCGTGGTGGCGTTTCTCTGCTCGGAGCGGGCGGCCCACGTGACCGGGCAGGTGGTTCGCGTGGACGGAGGACAGTACCCATGAGTCGGGCGTCCGGCAGCGGAGGAGGGGCAAGATGCTGGTGAAGACGAGTATCGAGGGCGGCGTCGCCACCCTCACGATCGACAACCCCCCGCTGAACGTGATCACCCAGGCGCTGGCGCGCGCGCTGCGGGAGGCGCTGCCGCCGCTGGCCGAGCGCGGGGATCTGCGCGTCCTGCTGGTGCGGGCCGAGGGAAAACACTTCTCGGCCGGGGCGGATGTCGGCGAGCACCTGCCGCCGACGTACCGGGACATGATTCCCGAATTCCTCGAGACCGTCGAGGCCGTGGCTGCCTTCCCGCAGCCGGTGATCGCCGCCGTGCGCGGGCGCTGCCTCGGGGGCGGCTTCGAGCTCGCGCAGGCCGCGGACATCATCGTCGCGGGGGAGGGCGCGTCCTTCGGGCAGCCGGAGATCCTTCTGGGGGTGATCGCCCCCCTCGCCTGTGTGGCCCTGCCGCGCGTCGCCGGCCGAGGGGCGGCGGCCGAGATGCTGTTCACCGGGGACCCCGTCACCGCGCGCCGGGCCGCCGAACGGGGCATCGTCCAGCGCGTGGTGCCTGACGATCAGGTGGAGAGCGAGGCGGCGGGTCTGGCCGAACGGATCGCCACCCGGAGCGCCCCGGCGCTGCGGCTCACGAAGCACACGCTGCGGGCCTCCGCGCTGCGGGCGCGTCCGGACGCGCTGCGCCTGGCGGAGCGGATCTACGTGGACGAGCTGATGGAGACGGAGGACGCCGTCGAGGGACTTCGCGCGTTCCTCGACAAGCGCGCCCCGAACTGGAGGCACCGGTGAACGAGGTCGTGGTCTTTCCGGAATGGCGGGAGAAGGATCTCGACGGGATCCTGGGCGCCTGCCTCGAACTCATCGAGGACACCACCTTCCCGACCGTCAAACGGTGGCGCGACGCGGGCGGCAAAGTCGTCGGCCACTTCCAGGTCTACTTTCCCGAGGAACTCGCCGACGCTGCGGGGCTCCTGCCCTTCAAGGTTCGCGGCGCTTCGATCGACGCCTCGCAGGCCGACTCGCGGTTCGGCTCCTACCTTTGCTCCGTCGTGAAGACGTCGCTGGAGCTCGCCCTCAGCGAGCGGGTCCACCTCGACCTCTTCGTCACGCATCCGATCTGCGACGCGGCGCGCAACCTGGCGGCCGTCTGGGGTCGAAACGTCTCCTATCCCTGCCAGATCCTCTACCTGCCGCAGAACGCCGCCTCGCCGAGCGCGGCGACGTATCTCCGCGGGGAGTACGACCGGCTGCGCCGGGTCCTCGAAGGCATCGCCGGAGCGCCGGTGCCGAACGAGGCGCTCCGGCGCTCGATCACGCGCTTCAACGAGAATCGCGCCTTGCTCCGCGAGCTCTATGCGATCAAACGGGAAACGCCCTGGCAGGTGGCCGCCCATGAGGCCTACGTGCTGACGGCGGTCGGGGGACTGGTGCCGCGCGAGGAGCACAACGCGCTGCTCCGCACGGTCCTCCCGCTCCTTCGCAGCCGGGCGGCGCATGCGCAGGACCGCATCCGCGTCGTCTTCGAGGGCGGATTCTGCGAGCAGCCGCCCCTCGACCTCATCCGATCGATCGGCCGGTCCTGCTACGTCGTGGACGATGACTTCCTGATCGGCATGCGCTGGATCCTCGACGACGTGGATCCCGGCAAGGATCCCCTCGCCGCCTTGGCGGCCGCGTACCTGGAGGGATCCGGGTACAGCCCGGTCCAGCACGATCCGCGGAAGCCCAAGGAGCGGATGCTCCTCGACCGGATCGATCGTTCCGATGCGCGGGCGGCCATCGTTTCCTCCGCCAAGATGTGCGAGCCGGGCCTGGAGGAACAGGTCGCCTACGTGCAGGCGTTGGACGGAGCGCGGATTCCTCACTTCGTGACGGAATTCGAGGAGAACATGACCACGTTCGAGCAGCTCGAGATCCAACTGGAAACATTCGTCGAGAATCTTCTCTTCGACTGAGGGGCAGCCATGGAAACGGAATCGAAGCACGACGGCATCGTGGGGCGCGGCAATCGGGAAGGCGCACGCCTCTTCCGGGAGTGGTTCGACTCCTTGACCCGAGCCGCCGAGGAAGATCGGGGCGGCGCCTATGTCTTCGTCATGGGAAGCCTCGGCGAATTGCTGCGCGCGTTCGACCTTCCGGTCGTCTTTCCCGAAATCAATTCCCTCCAAACCGCGGTGCGCAAGGTCGCGCACGAATACCTGAACGAGGCGGAGGATATCGGGTACTCCCCGGACATTTGCGGGTACGTGAAAGCCGACATCGCCACCCAGCAACGGGGCGGGCAACTTCCCATGGGGCGGATCCCCAAACCCGCCATCGCGGTCCTGACGAACGCCTGCAACACCTACATCAAGTGGGCGGAGATCTGGGAGCGGATGTACCACATGCCGTGCTACGTGCTGGACGTGCCCGGTTCCCGCGCCGATGGGCTCACGCCGGGACCCGGCGACCGGGACTTCGACAACGACCGGCGCTATGTGGCCGCGCAATTGAAGGAGCTGATCGGGCTGCTCGAGGAAACGACGGGAAAGCGGTTCGATATCGACCGCCTGCGCGAGTCGCTGGTCCACGCGAACGCCATGAACCAGGGGTGGCAACGGGTCCTGGAGCTGAACCGGAGCCGTCCCTCCCTCTTCAACGCGCTCTCCGACGGAACGATCTATCTCGGTGTCTCCAACGGCTTCCGGGGCGCTCCCGAGGGCGCCCGGTACTTCACGGAACTGGTCGAGGAAATGGAGTACAAACGCGATCAGGGCATCGGGACCCTCGTCGACGAGCAGTACCGCCTCATCTTCGTCGGGGTGCCGTGCTACCCGATCTTCCGGCGATTCACGGAGCTCTTCACCGAGCACGGCGGGACGTTCGTGAACTCGACCTATCTCTGGTTCGCATCGGGCGGGTCGAACCTGGGGTTCCAATACGATCCACGGGATCCGCTCGAAAGCCTGGCCGAGGGCGTACTCGTGGGCGTGCGCGACGCGATGGACAGCATGTTCTTCCAGACGCGAGCGCTCGCCGGGATGATCGACGACTACGCCGCGGACGGCATCGTGTTCCACCCGATCAAGAGCTGCCGCACGGTCTCGACCGGGCTCGCGGACAACCGCCGCGCCCTGATGGCGATGCGTGACATTCCAAGCCTGTTCGTCGAGTCGGACATGATGGACCGGCGTGTCGTTTCGGAAGCGCAGATGAAGAACCGCGTGGACGCGTTCTTCGAGGGTCTCGCCTCGCGCCGGCAACTGGCCGGGGCGGGCCGCGGCGAAGCGTAGGGGAGGGAGGCCTCATGGCGTACGCGGCGGGAGTCGATGTGGGTTCCACCCAGACGAAGGCGGTCGTGATCGACGAGGGGGGGCGGATCGTCGGGCGCTCCCTGACCGCGACCGGCGCCAACGTGATTCGGGCGGCGGAGGACGCCTTCCGCGAGGCCCTGGCCGACGGGGATCTGCGCGAGGAGGAGGTGGAGTACGTCGTCGGCACCGGCTACGGACGGTACAAGGTGACCTTCGGCAACACGCAGGTGACCGAGATATCGTGCCACGGCCGCGGCGCCGTGCACATGTTCCCGGCGACGCGGACCGTCGTCGACATGGGCGGTCAGGACACGAAGGCGATCCGCGTCTCCGCCCGCGGGGAAATCGAAGATTTCTGCATGAACGACAAGTGCGCGGCGGGAACGGGGAGGTTCCTGGGCGCGGCATCCTCGGCGCTCGACATTCCGCTGGAGCAGCTCGGTCCGACGGCGCTACGGGGCGAGCGGCCGGTCAAGATCAGCACGACCTGCACGGTCTTCGCCGAGACCGAAGTGCTCTCGTGGCTGGGGAAGGGCAAGAAGATCGAGGACATCCTCCTCGGTGTGCACCACTCGATCGCGTATCGATCCGTCGCGCTTCTGTGGCGGACGGGGATCGAGGACGAAGTGACCTTTACCGGGGGCGTGGCCAAGAACATCGCGATGATCGCGGCGTTGGAGCGGGAAATGGGCAAGAAGGTGAACGTGAGCGAGGAATCCCACTACATGGGCGCGCTCGGCGCGGCGCTGTTCGCCTTGGATCACATCGTGGCGAGTCGCGCGCCCGTGCGCGCCAGGGGGGTGACGCCATGAGGCTCGTCGCCGGCATCGACGTCGGCTCGACGTACACGAAGGCGCTCCTCCTGCGGGAGGATCGCAGCATCGCGGCGCACGCCCTGGAGCCGACGGGCTTCCGGCTGGCCGAGATCGCCGAGACCGCATTGCGCCGCGCCCTGGAGCGCGCGGGGCTCGCGCGCGACGCGGTGGACTACATCGTGGCGACCGGCTTCGGCCGCCATCAGGTGACCTTCGCGGACGTGCACGTCACCGACATCACCGCCGCGGCGCGCGGCGCGACGCTGCTCTTCCCGGGTACGCGCACGGTGCTGGACGTCGGAGGCCAGACGATGAAGGCGAGCCGTCTCGCGGAGACGGCGAAGGTCAAAGCGTTCCGCCTGAACGACAAATGCGCGGCGGGGACGGGGGCGTTTTTGGAAAAGACCGCGCGCTACATGGGGTACAGCACCGAGGAGATCGGGCCGCTCGTGGCCACGTCGAAGGAGTTCCCGGCGATATCGGGCGTCTGCGCCGTCTTCGCGGAATCGGAAGTCATCAATCACCTCTCCCACGGCGTGGCGCCGGCGGACATCATGCACGGGGCGATCGTCTCCCTGGTCGGCCGGTCGGTGCAGCTCATGAAGCGGGTCAAGATGGAGCCCGAATTCACGCTGATCGGCGGCATCCTGCGATTCGAGACGATGGTCCGCGTGGCGCGGGAGGCCCTTCGCGCCGACGTCAACGTACCGGAGGGCGATCTCGTGCAGTTCGTCGCGGCGCTCGGCGCGGCGCAATTGGGTCATCGGCGCCTCGACCAACTCGCCGGGGGAACGCCCGCGACGGCGACCGGTCGCGCCGAGGCGCGCACCGGGGTCGGACCGGCGGAGGGATGAACCGGTCCGCCGAGGAGGGGTCGGGCGCGCCTCCCGACCGCCTCGCTTCTCTCGTCCGCGAGGAGGCGCTGCGCGCCGAGGCGCAGGCGCAGGTCCGACCCGATCCCGCCCGACTGGAGCAGGGGTGGACCCGGCGCTTCGTCGTCGAGGCGCGGCGGGTGGAGGAGTACGTGCGTCTCTACGAGTCGATCGGCTACGAGGTGGCCGCCGATCCCGTACGGCGCGAGCAGGTGGACGACCGCTGCGATGACTGCCGCGTCGTGCTCCTGCTGGATTACCGGACGATCTACACCCGAACGAAAGAGGTGTCCCCATGAACCCAGCGAGATCTCGAATTGCCGTGCTCGTCTTCTTGATCGTCGCGACCCCGTGCGCGGGATTCGCCGAAACCGGCGAACCAGGACCGGCCTCCCTCCACGGTCGCCACGCGCTCGCCGCCCGCCTGGGGGTGTTCAATCACGGCAGCATCGCCGTGAGTTCCGGCACGGCCGGCTCCTCGACGCGCGTCAGCGGTTTCGCGGGATACGGTTCCTATGCCTACGGCGTTGCTCCCGAGTGGATGGTGGGGGTGACCGCCGGCTCCCTCGACGCGGAAGTCCTGTCGAGCGTGACGCCCGGCAGCGTCATTTCGAGTGTCGCTTCGGTAACGCCGATCCTCTTCGAGGCGCGCTGGTATCCGCTCGGGCTGGCGATGGGATCTACGGGTCGTCCATTCTTCGGAGCCGCGATCGGACCGTACATCGGTTCGGCCATCAACGCCATTGTGGGGTCGCAGGGGTCGAGCGGCACCATCACCGAATCGGTCGTGGGAGGCCGCGCGCAAGCCGGAATCGACTGGATCGTGGGCCGGCGGTTCCTGCTGGAGGTCGCCGGCGGCTACCACCTGGTGGGCGAATTCGACGAGCCGATCGGCAGCGAAACCGACTACAGCGGCGCGGAATTCACCTTCGGTATCGGCATCCTCTTCGGAACGCCGCGCTAGCGCGCCGGCGGTTCGGCCGGCACGCCGCCGAGGAGTCGAAGGCGCTCCAGCCGTTCGGGCTCGTCGCGCCGCAGCCAGTCGTCCGCGGAGAGGAGTCGGTAGGCCGCGGCGAAGTGCGGCGCGGCCTCGGCGTCCTTGTGCAGGGCGGCCAGGCACTCCGCGATCTCCTCGTGCACAAACCCGTCCGGAGAGTCCGACGCCTCGTTTTCGGCCAACAGCGCGCGTTGCTCTTCGAGGGCCTCCTCGATGCGGCCAAGCGACCGCTTGGCGCGCGCGATACACCAGCGCGCGACCCGGATCTCGTTCGGGGACCCGGCGGCCTCCCGGGCGCGCCATGCCTTTTGGAACAGATCGAGGGCGGTTTCGTAGTCTCCGCCGTCGTGATAGGTCCAGCCCAAATTGTTGTAGAGGGATCCGAGCCACTTCCGAGCGCGCGGCTCCGAGGAGCCTTCTGCGGCGACGATCGCTCTCCGATTCCAGTCGATCGACGCCTCGCCCGACTCCACGATGCCCATCATGTGCGCCGCGTCCACCGCGTACGCGTCGGCCCCCGCATCGCGCGCCGCCTCCCAGGCCTCGAGAAATCGTGGGCGCGCCTCGTCGACCCGCTTGGACGACCGCAGCATCCGGCCCCGTTCGAGAAGGAGGCGCACGCGGGCCACCCTCATGTCCGGCTGGAGCATTCGCTCCGCCCGGTCGAGGGTCGCGGCGGCCTCATCGAATTTCATCTGAAGTCCCTGTGCGCGGGCGATCTGGGTCAAGAGCTGAGCCAGATAGTCGACGTTTCCGGACGATTCGGCGGCCGGGAGAATTCGCTGAAACGCCGCTTCCGTCGATTCGGGCTGATCGTAGTTCCACAGCGCGTCGAAATCGGGAAGTGCCTTGGGGGTCTCCGCCATGGAAGCTCCCGCGCCGGTGGATACCAGGAGAAATGTGACCACGATCACGCAGAGCCCGATCGATGCGGCGATGCTCGGGGGGGTGACGGCCGCCGGCCACCTGTCCCCGGCGTTCGACGGGAGGGAGCGGCTGGAGGTTGCGCGTCGCACGGGGATCAGAATACTCTATAGTTCGGTCCTAGAGCAATTTGGGGATGTCGGCCACGCCGCCGGACGGGCCCGTCCCCCGTGGAGGTGAGTGCCATGACGCAAGGAACAGCCTTGGGTCGCGCCGTCACCGTCGACGCCCGCGACCTCGCGCAGCAGCTGCCCTTTCTAGAAGGCGCCGGTCCAGCGATCCGTAGAAAGA
This sequence comes from Candidatus Eiseniibacteriota bacterium, assembly GCA_003235575.1. Lineage (GTDB taxonomy): Bacteria > Eisenbacteria > RBG-16-71-46 > SZUA-252 > SZUA-252 > SZUA-252. Next base: position 48,470 of record QJVW01000079.1, read on the forward strand.
TCGCCGACGCCGGAACCGTCGCGCATCTGGCGCGCGACGAGTACTTCCTGCGGGAAGGGGACGTCTGCTCGACGTTCGCGATCGTGCTTTCCGGCCGCCTTCGGGTCTTCAAGTTGGGCGAGAGCGGCCAGGAGATCACGCTGTACCACGTCGGTCCGGGTGAGGCGTGTCCGCTGAACGTCTCCTGCATCCTCTCCGATCGTCCGGTGCCCGCGATGGCGAAGGCGGAGGATGACGTGTCCGCGCTCGTGGTCCCGGCCGACACCTTCCGCGCCTGGATGGCGGACGTGGCGCCCCTGCGGGCCTTTATCTTCGAAATGTTCGCCGAACGATTGACCGAGGTGATGTCCCTCGTCGAGGAGGTCGCGTTCCGGAAAATGGATCAGCGATTGGCTTCGTACTTGATGGCCATGTTCGACCAGGAGGAAGAGACGGGGGACTGCGTCGCGGTGACCCACGCGCACATCGCATCCGAACTGGGCACGGCGCGCGAAGTGGTCAGCCGCTTGCTCAAGGAATTCGAACGGCTGGGCGCCATCGAACTCTCCCGCGGGCGCATCTACCTCCGCCGTCCCGAGCTGCTCGCCACGTGGAACCAGCATGATGCGTAGACGGGAAGGGCCGACGGCGCCACGGAGTCTCTGGGGAGTGGACGCTTCCCTTGACCACGGGGGTCTGGCAAAGGGTGACTCGGGGAGCATCTCGTCGAGGTGCGCCGGGCGCCGCCGGAATCCCATCGCTATGATGCGCCGCGCGGCGCAACGATTCCGTGACCACGGTCACCATTCTATGTGCTTTGCAGACAGCGGGTTCGGTGTTCGACGCGCGCTCGCGGTCCTCGTGTGCGTCGCCGCCATCGCCGCGCTCGTTCCGGGACAGGCGCGCGCCGCCGCGGAACGATTCTACGACCGCCTTCGTTCCGCCCGCGCCCTGGCCGCGGAGGGTGATCTCGCGGCCGCCCGCGAGTTGTTCGTAACGCTCGACAGGGAGGAAGGGGGCCACCCGTCGTCCCTGTGGAGTCTGGCGCGGATCGACGCGATACGCGGCGACGGGGAAGGCGCGGTCCGCGCGCTCGACGCGTTCGCGGGAATGGGCCTGGCGGGCTTTCCCGCGCGCGATTCGAGCTTCGCCGTCCTCAACGGTTTTCCCCGGTACGAGACCGTGCTGCTGCGGCTCGCGAAGAACGCGGCGCCGCTGGCGAACGCCTCCGTCGCGCATCCTCTGGACGATGCGGGACTACTGCCGGAAGACCTGGCCTACGACCTGCGAACGCGGACCCTCTACGTCAGCAGCATTCACCGTCGCAAGGTGATCGCCATCGACAGCACGGGGACCCAGCGCGACTTCGTCGGCCCCGCGCAGAACGGCGTGTGGGGCGTGTACGGACTGGCGCTCGATGCGACGCGGAATCTCCTCTGGGGTAGCATGGCCGCGGGTCCCCTTTGCGAGAACGGCGATCCCGCCGATTCGGGGCGCACGGCGCTCGTCTGTTGGGATCTAGCTTCGGGAACGGAACGTCGGCGGGTCGAGTTGCCGCGCGACGGCGCGAGCCACGTCCTGGGCGACATCACGCTCGGGGAGGATGGAACCGTCTACGCCACCGAGTCGCTCGGCGGCGCACTCTACGCCCTTCGACCCGATGCCGCGGCCCTGGATACGCTGGCGGCGCCCGGATCGTTCGGCTCTCCACAGTCGCCCGTCGTGCTTCCGGGAGGCGATCGCCTGATCGTCGCGGACTTCCCGCGGGGGCTCGTGCAGTTCGATCTCGCGACCCGGTCGATGGCTACGTTTCCGAAGCCGAGGTCGATGGCAGCCACCGGCATCGACGGGCTGACCTTGGTCCCCCGGCCGGGCGGATACGGACTGCTCGGCGTCCAAAACGGCACGCGGCCACGAAGAATCCTCTGGCTTTCGCTGGATGGAACCGCGGAACGCGTTCTGGGCTGGAAGGTCTTGGAGCAGGCGACCCCCGCCCTCGGCGAGCCGACGCACGCCATCGCCGTCGGCGACGAGGCCCTGATCATCGGCAACAGCGGCTGGGAGCGCGTCAACGATCGGGACGAACTCGAGATGGGTCCCGGCGCAACCCCCCCCGCGATCCTTCGCATCCAATTGCCCGCTAAGTAGTACTACCCAAGTCCACCTGACCCCTCCCCACGCGTCCCGTAGTCTTCTCCGACATCGCTGCCGCAACCTCCAAGTGGGGCGCTGATAGCGCGAAGCGCCCCCGACGCGGGTGGGCCGCGGGGAAAGCGGGAATCGATGATCGTGGCGAATGCACGGCGTGCCTTGGGGTTGCAGCGTCGCCGAGGTATACCCGATCCCACGAGCCGGCCCGTTCGCCGTGCCGGTCGCCTGGTCGTGATCCTCGCCATCGCGGGCCTGCTGGCTGCTTCCCACGGTTGGGCCCAGGACCCCGCCGCCAGCGCTCCGGCGACGCCCGACGAGGACTGTCTGGACTGCCACTCCGACGGCGCGCTCGAAACCGCCCGTATCCGCGGTCGCGTGGTCTCCCTGGACATCAATCCGACGATCCTTCGCCACTCGGCGCACCCCAAGGCCGCCTGCGTCGACTGCCATGCGGGATACGACCCGGAGGAGACGCCGCATCGCGCGACCATGACGCGCGTCGCCTGCGGCCGGTGCCACGAGTCGATCGAGACGCTTCACGCCGCGTCGCTCCATGGACAGGCGGCCGCTCGGGGGGACCCGCTCGCGCCGCTCTGTCAGGATTGCCATGGGGGGCACGACGTCCTGCCGGTGCACGACCCCGACTCGCCGGTGGCGCCGCTTCGCATCCCGGCCCTCTGCGGGAAGTGCCACCAGGAGGGAGCGTCGGTCCAGCGCCAGCGAACGATTCACCAGGACCGGATCGTGGAGAATTTCTCCGAGAGCATCCACGGGGAGGGGCTCCTTCGCAAAGGCCTCGTCGTGGCGCCGAGTTGCGTCTCGTGTCACACGGCGCACTCCATTCTTCCCCACACGAATCCGGCCTCGTCGATCGCCCGGCAGCGTATCGCGTCGACCTGCGCCCACTGCCACGCGGAAATCGAGCGCGTCCATCGCAAGATCATCAAGGGCGAACTCTGGGAAAAGCAGGCGCACGTGCTCCCCGCCTGCGTCGACTGCCACCAGCCGCACAAGATCCGGAAGGTCTTCTACGACCAGGGAATGGCCGACAAGGATTGCATGCGGTGCCACGGGAACACGGACTTGACCGCCACCGCCGATGGCCGCTCCCTCTACGTCGACGCCACGCGGGTCGCGGCATCCCGCCACGCGAAGACCTCCTGCAGCCAGTGCCACACGGATGTCACGGCCTCCCGCGAGCGACCGTGCGAGACGATCGTCAGCAAGGTCGACTGCTCCTCGTGTCACGCCGAGATCGGGCAGGAATACCAGGCGAGCATGCACGGGGAACTCCAGGCGAAGAACGATCCGAACGCGCCGACCTGCAAGGAGTGCCACGGGGCGCACGAGGTCCTGGGCAAACTACAACCGGAGTCGCCGACGTTTCCCACCAACGTTCCCCGCCTGTGCGCCCGCTGTCATCGGGAAGGGGAGGAAGCGGCGAAGCGTTACAAGGGAAGCGAGCACGACATCGTGGCGCATTACACGGAGAGCATTCACGGCAAGGGCCTGATGAAGAGCGGGCTGACCGTGACCGCCATGTGTTCCAGCTGTCACACGGCGCACTCCGAGCGTCCGAAGGACGATCCGGCTTCGAGCGTGAACCCCGCCAACATTCCGGGCACCTGCGGGCGATGCCACCACGGCATCGAGGAGCAGTTCGCGAGCAGCATCCACGCGGCGACCGCGGCGAACGCCGACAAGGAGCTACCGGTCTGCAGCGACTGCCACTCGGCGCACACGATCTCCCGCACCGACGTCACGGGGTTCAAGCTCGACATCATGACGAAGTGCGGTCGGTGTCATGAGGAGATCTCGAAATCCTACTTCGACACCTACCACGGCAAGGTGTCCCAGTTGGGGTACACGAAGACGGCCAAGTGCTACGATTGCCATGGGTCCCACGACATCCTGCCCGCAACCGATCCGCGCTCGCATTTGAGCCGCGGCCATGTCGTGGAGACATGCCGGAAGTGCCACGCCGGCGCGACCCGTCGCTTCGCCGGCTACCTCACGCACGCGACACACCACGACCCGAAGAAGTATCCGTTCCTCTTCTGGACGTTCTGGGGCATGACGTCGCTGCTCATCGGTACGTTCGTTGTCGGCGGTCTGCACACCGCGCTCTGGCTTCCGCGAGCGCTGGCCATGCGCCGGGAACGGAGCCGAGGCAAGACGGACGGCGACGACACCGCCGGGCCGGAGCACCCCGACGATGCCGCCGCGCCGCGCGATCCGGACGGACCGCCGTCGTCCCCGGGCGAGGAGGAACCGCATGATTCCTGACCGCGGGGATCTTCACTTCCAGCGGTTCTCGCGACTGAACCGCCTGCTGCACATCGTGATGATCGTCAGTTTTCTGTCCCTGGCGCTGACGGGGCTGACGCTGAAATTCTCCTATACGGGTTGGGCCCGGCTCATGGCCCGCCTGTTCGGGGGGTTCGAGTCGGCCGGATATGTCCACCGCGTGGGCGCCGTGCTGATGATCGTGACGTTCCTCACCCACCTCGTCGATCTGGTCCGCCGCAAGAGCCGCGAATTCGGGACGTGGCGCAATCTCCTGTTCGGACCGAACACGATGCTCTTCACGCGCCGCGACTGGCGTGAATTCGTGGGGAGCATTCGGTGGTTCCTGGGAAAGGGGCCGCGCCCGCAGTACGGGCGGTGGACCTACTGGGAGAAGTTCGACTACTTCGCCGTCTTCTGGGGAATGATGGTGATCGGATCGACCGGGCTGATGCTCTGGTTCTCGGAGTTGTTCACGATCGTGATTCCCGGATGGTTCCTGAACGTCGCGACCATCGTCCACAGCGACGAAGCGCTCCTGGCGGTCGGATTCATCTTCACCGTCCATTTCTTCAACACACACCTGCGGCCCGAGAAATTCCCCATGGACATCGTCATCTTCACCGGGCGGATGCCGCTCGAGGAGTTCCGAGAAGACAAGCCCGGCGAATACGCCGAGTTGGTCCGCCGCGGGGAACTGGAGCAGCACCTGGTCGAGCCGTACCCTCCCATCGTGATTCGCGCGATACGCGCCTTCGGTTTCACGGCGGTCGCGCTGGGGTTCACCATCGTTGTCTGGATCATCTACGCGATGGTGTTCGCATACCGGTGACCGCGCGGCGTCGCATCCTCCGCCTGGCGCTGGGACTGGCCCTGATCGGCGGCTCGCTCGCGGCGCTCTCCGGGGGAGGCGGGCAGGCGTCCGCGCGCGTGGCACGGAGCGCGGCGGGGCCGAACGCCGACGAGACCTGCCTCGAATGCCACAGCGGCGGAACCCTGGGGCCACGCCTCGTTCGCGGCGCGATGGTTCCCATGGACATCGACCCGGCGTTGCTTCGCGCCTCGGCCCACGGCCGTTTCACCTGCATCAAGTGCCACGTCGGGTTCAACGCCGCGCGCACGCCCCACCGGGCGCGCACGACGCCGGTCGATTGCGGACGCTGCCACGCCGATGCCGATTCGATTCACCAGTTTCACGCGCCGGCTACGAGCCGCGCGCTGACCGGCTCGTCGGCGGCGTTCACGTGCACCCTCTGTCACGGATCGCACGCCGTCGCCGGGGGGCACGCCGACACCACGCCCGAGGGCGCGCGCGCCATCGCCGTCGCCTGCGCGCGGTGCCACCAGGAGGAGGTGACCCACTACGCGAAGTCCGCGCATGGGCGGGCCGCGGCCGCGGGGCAGACCGGAGCGCCGACGTGCCTCTCCTGCCACACGAACGAGATCAGCGCGGCGCGGTTTCAGGGGACCATCGCCGATCGCAAGCTGGAGCAGGAGCGGCTGTGCCTCCAGTGCCACCTGGAGGACCCCGAAGTTCGCCGGCGCATGGGGCCCAAGGCGGGCTTCATTCGGGCGTACGACGTCAGCGTCCACGGGGCGGCCCTGCACGCCGGCGACGACAAGGCGGCCACCTGCATCGACTGCCACGGCAGCCACGACATGGCCAAGGGGTACGAGGAGGGGGCGCTCACCGAGAAACGCCATATCCCCGAGACGTGCGGTCAGTGCCACGAAAAGATAGCCCACACCTTCGAGGCCAGCGTGCACGGCGAGGCGGTGCGGGAAGGAGTCACCGACGCGCCGGTTTGCACGGATTGCCACGGGGAGCACACGATCAAGAAGGCGGACGCCCCGGACTCTCCCGTGGCGCCGGGCAACGTCTCCGTCGAGGTTTGCTCGCCCTGCCACTCCTCCGTTCGCCTCGCCACGAAGTACGGCATCCGAAGCGATCGGTACCAGACGTACAGCGATTCCTTCCACGGTCTGGCCATCCGTGGCGGCCAGGTATCCGCCGCCAATTGCGCGTCGTGCCACGGGTCGCACGACATTCTCCCGTCGGCCGATCCGCGAAGCATGATCTACCCGGGAAATTTGGCGACGACCTGCGGCCAATGCCATCCCGGCGCCAGCGCCGCCTTCGCCTCCGGCAAGGTGCACCTGGAGCCGGTGGCGTCCGACGAGCCGCTCCTCTACTGGATTGCGACGATCTACACGTTCCTCATCGTCGGGGTGGTGGGGGGGATGTTCCTCCACAACGCCGTCGACTTCTACCGGAAGGCGCGCCACCGGCTTCGTCGCCGCCGGGGGCTGGAACCCGAGCCCGAGCCGGTCGGCCATGCCCTCTACGTGCGGATGACGCGGAGCGAGCGTCTGCAGCACGCCTCGCTGCTGGTCAGCTTCGTCGTGCTGGTCGTGACCGGATTCATGCTGCGCTACCCCGAGTCGTGGTGGGTGGAGGGGCTCCGGCGGGTCTGGGGCGACCTCTTCGAGATTCGAAGCATCGTGCACCGCATCGCCGGGGTGCTCATGGTCGGGGCATCCGTCGTCCACCTCCACTACCTGGGCTTCACGGAACGCGGCCGCGGATTCCTTCGCGACATGCTTCCGCGCCCGTCGGACCTGGGCGACGTGATCGGGGCCTTGCGCTACTATGCGGGTCTGACGCAAGATCGCCCGCGATTCGGGCGGTTCTCCTACATCGAGAAGGCCGAGTACTGGGCGCTCGTGTGGGGGACCGTGGTCATGGCCGTTACGGGAGTGATTCTGTGGTTCCAGGATCCGTTCATCGCCTTGCTGACCAAGCTGGGGTGGGATGCCGCGCGTTCCATCCACTACTACGAGGCCGTGCTGGCGACGCTGGCGATCCTGGTCTGGCACATCTATTTCGTAATCTTCAATCCCGATGTCTATCCCATGAACCTGGCCTGGTTGAAGGGGACGCTCACCGAGGAGGAAATGGAGGACGAGCACCCGCTCGAGCTGGAGGCGATCCGTCGCCGACGCGAGCAGGAGAAGGCGGACTCCACGGTGCCGGACCCGGAAAGGGAGGAGCCGCGTGAATGACGATCGTACCGCCGATCCGGAACGGCGGGGCGTCCTGGTGTGGCTGACGCGAGGGTTCCTGGCTCTGTGGGCGCCGGCCGCCGCGGGGGTGACCACGACCTTCCTCAAGGCGCCCTCCGCGGAGGAGCGCCCGGGGGAGCGCCAATTGAAGGTCGGCTCCCTCTCGTCGCTGGCCGTCGGGGACGCGCGCTTCGTTCGGCACGGCACGGAGCCCGTCTACGTGCTTCGCGTCGGCGAGACGGAAGTGCTGGCTCTTTCGGCGATCTGCACGCACATGCGCTGCGTGCTCAAATGGGATCGCGAGAAGGAGCTCTTTCACTGTCCGTGCCACGACGGGGTCTTCGACCGTCAGGGCAACGTGCTTTCGGGCCCGCCCAAGAAGCCGCTGCGTCACTATCGGGCGGACGTTCGCGCGGACGAAATCGTGGTCCACACATGAGCGGAGGCCCTCGTGGACCCGAAACCGAACGATAAGCGATCCGTTCTGACGTGGATCGAAGATCGCGTCAATCTCACGGAGATCATTTCCTTCCTGAGCGTGTTCGGGCTGCTCCCCTCGGAGCTCGATTCGCGCAAACGCGTGCGGGAGGCACTGGGCGAGGTGATGCGGCGGCCGCTCCCCTCGTACGCGCGCTGGCCGCACGTGCTCGGCATTCTGTCCTTCATCCTCTTCCTGTTTCTCGGTCTGACCGGAACGATGCTGGCGTTCTACTACCAGCCGACGGCCGACGTCGCCTACTCCTCGGTCACCTTGATCGCGCGCGACGTGGCGTTCGGGGGCTTGATCCACCAGGTGCACTACTGGGCCGCCGTGCTGTTCCTGCTGGTGCTGGGCGCCCGCGTCATTCGGTTCTTCTTCACGGGGCTCTACGCGCGGGGCCGGGAGGCGATCTGGATGGTGGCGGTGCTCACCTTCGTCTTCGCCACGATCGCCGACATGACAGGACGCCTCCTGCCATGGGACACCGCCGGCTACTGGACCACGATCCGGGCGCGGGAAGTGACGGACGCCTTGCCGATCCTGGGGCCGATCACGGCGTTTCTCGTGGGGGGAAGCGGCCTTGATTCGCTGGTGCTGACGCGCTACTACGTGCTCCACATCGCCGTGTTCCCGTTGATCCTCGTGCTGCTCTTCTACATTCACTTCTCGAGCGTTCGCCGCGTCGGGCTCTCCCGCGTGGACCGGGCCCCGGGCACGCGCTCGCTTCGCGTGGCGATGTACGACCTGCTCCTGCTGGTCCTCTTCATGGTCGGGGGGCTCATCACCTTCGCCGTGCTCTTGCCGCATTCGTTCGGCGTGGTGGCGGACCCGTTCACGACGCCGCCGGACGCGCATCCACCCTGGTACCTCCTGGCGCCGCACGCGCTGATGGAGGCGTTCCCGGCGTTCGTGCCGAAGTTCCTTCGCGGGCTGATCCCGGAGATCATGCTGGCCGCCGTGCTCTTCCTGCCGTTCCTGGATCCGGAATCGGGCTCCGGGACGCGCCGGCGCCTCTTCCGGAACGTCGGGATCGGCGTGCTGCTGCTCTGGGTGGTGCTGACCGTCGCCGGATGGCGTCTGGAGGTGGGGCGATGAGCGGCGTGGCGTGGCTCCTGCGGATCGCCGCGGTCGTCGTGCTGGCGGCGCCCGTTTCGGCCCAAGACGCGCCAACGGAAGCGATCACGCTTCCGGGCGGTCATGAGGAGACGAAGCCGCCCGCCCGCACCGTTCCGGCGGGAGCGAAGCCGAAGGGCACGTCCAAGATGTGCGGCGTGTGCCACTCGGAGGTGCGCGTGAAGTACGAGCAGGGGGCGCACGATCGGGAGGGAATCGGCTGCACGTCCTGCCACGGGGGAAACGCCGACGCCATCACCGTCGGGTCGGCCCACACGGGCGGCTATCGCGGCGTGCCCGCGCGCCGCGCGATTCCCGCGCTGTGCGCGTCGTGCCACGCGGACGTGACCAAGATGCGGTTCTACAACCTGCCCTCGGACCAGTACGCGCTCTACCAGACGTCGCAGCACGGCGTCCTGCTCGCGAAGGGCGACAGCAACGCCGCGGTCTGCACCGATTGCCATGGCGTCCACGAAATCCGTCCGCCCGAGGACCCGCAAAGCCGCGTCTTCGGGCGCAACATACCGAGCACCTGCGGCACCTGCCATGGAACGCCGTCGTTCCAGGCCCGCTACAAACGGAAGGACAACCCGGTCACCGACTATCGGAAGGGCGTGCACGGGCGCGCGTACCTGACGGGCGCCAGCGACACGGCTCCCGAGTGCACCGCGTGCCACGGCAGTCACGGCGCCACGCCCCCCGGCGTCGGCGATGTGGAGAAGGTGTGCGGACAGTGCCACGAGACGGCGCGCGAGTACTTCGTGGGGAGCGCCCACAAGCAGGCGATGGACGACGCGGGGATCCCGGAGTGCGCCGCCTGTCACCACAGCCACAATACGATCGCCGTCGCGCCGCAGAAGATCAGCACCGTGTGTCAGGAGTGTCATGACGAGGGAGAGCCGCCGCTCCGCGTGGCCACCACGCTCGAGCGGATGATCGCGGAGGCGTCCGAGGAGATCGCGAAGGCGGACAGCCTCGTCGCGCAGGCGGCGAGCATCCCGCTGTACGTGGAGGACTACCGCTCCAGGCTCCAAGACGCGCGAACCGCCCTGCTGGAATCGGCGCCGGTCACCCACTCGCTCGACACGACGCTCGTCGAGCCGCACACGCGCCGTGCGCGATCCATCGCGGCGACGGTGAGTGAAGAAGTCGACGAGAAGTTGTCGAGTCGATGGTGGCACAAGGTCGGCCTGGGACTGTTCTGGTTCTACCTTCTGCTGACGGCCGCGATCATCACCAGGGCCCGCCGTCGGGCCGCGGCGGATTCCAAGCGGTGACACCACGATTCCGCCTCCCCTCGCTGCCGCCGTCGTGGCGGGGGCGGCTGACGTCCGCGCCCATCCGCACGGCCGGATTCGCCCTGGCCTTGATGGTCGCGCTGGGCTTGATCGCGACGGTGACCGCCGTCGAGGTCACCAGCAAGCCGCGCTTCTGCGGTTCCTGCCACATCATGGCGCCCTACTACGAGTCGTGGCAGCACTCCTCGCACCACAACATCGCGTGCGTGGAATGCCACATCCCGCCCGGCGTCACCGCCGAGATCCGCAAGAAGTTCGAGGCGCTGTCCATGGTGGCTCGCTACTTCACCGGGACGTACGGCACGAACCCCTGGACGGAGATCGAGGATGCGGCATGCCTGCGCTGCCACGAGCGTCGGCTCCTGGCGGGGAAGGAGTTGATCGGCGACATCGTCTTCGATCACACGGCGCACCTGTCCGAAATGCGCCGGGGCAAGACCCTGCGCTGCACGTCCTGCCACGGCCAGCTCGTGCAGGGAAGCCACATCGCGGTCACCACGTCGACCTGCATCCTCTGCCACTTCAAGGGCGTGGAGGAGGGCGAGGAGACCACCCGGTGCGTCATCTGCCACACCACGCCGTCCAAGACCTACGAGTTGGGTTCGGTTCAATTCCGGCACTCGGACGTGACGCGGTACGGCATGGAGTGTCGGTGGTGCCACGAAAAGCCCCAGGGGAGCGAGGGCGAGGTGCCGCGCGAGCGCTGCGTGACCTGCCACAATCAGACCATTCGCCTGGAGAAGTACGGCGAGACCGAGTTGCTGCACCGAAAGCACGTCTCCGAGCACAAGATCGATTGCATGGATTGCCACCTGCACCTCGAACACGTGGCGCCGCTGGGCGAGGCCGGGTCGAAGAACGCGGCGGCCCGCCTGCAGGCGGCCACCTCGCGGATTCACAAGGGGGCGTCGGAGTGCCGCGCCTGCCACGAGGCCGGGCACTCGCCGCAGCTGGCGCTCTATACGGGCACCGGCGGACGCAACGTGGAGTCGAGCCCGAGTCCCATGTTCGAATCGGGCGTGCGCTGCGAGGGGTGCCACATCCGGCTACCCGGCCAGGCGTCGGAGGTGCGGCGCGCGTCGGATGTGTCGTGCATGGCGTGCCATGGTCCCGACTATCGGAAGATCTACCTCTCGTGGAAGTCGTCGATCGACCAGCGGTCGGGGGCGCTGGGCCGGCAACTGGCCGAGACCGCCCGCGCGATCGGGACCGCCACGCCGCGCTTCGCGGATGCCCGATTCAACCACGATCTCGTCGCGCGCGGTCGGGGCGTGCACAACGTGGAGTACGCCAACGCGCTGCTCCGACAGTCGCACGCGGACATGAACGCCGCACGTCGGGGCCGCGGCCTGGCTCCCCTGCCGCGTCCCTGGCCCGAACCGCCGTACGCGTCGCCCTGCTTCCGCTGTCACGAGGGCGTCGAGCAGCAACGCGGCTCGATGTTCGGGAAGCCCTTTGCGCACGAGCGCCACGTGGTCGCCTCGAAGATCGATTGCGCCGCCTGTCATCGAACGCACGAGGAACGGGACGAAGGAGAGGTGGTGCGCTTCGGGGCCTCAGGATGCGTGTCGTGTCACCACAAGCCGCCGGTCGCGGACTGCATCACATGCCACGGCGACGTACGCAAGCATACGGTCACGTCGTTCCGCGGCGAATTCGACCATGCCACGCACCTCGACGACGCGGAGAAGACCTGCGTCGAGTGCCATGACCTCAAGGCGCCGCCGCCGGGGGTGCGGACGAGCGTCTGCGCGGAGTGTCACGAGGACGAGTGACGCCGGGAGCCGCGCGCCCGCGACGGCTCAGTCCTTGTCGTCCCTCTTGAAGAACGAGCCGAGGCCCCGTTCGATGGCGCGGTAGGATCCGAGGCCGATCCCCAGGGCGAACGCGACGCCGACGGCTCCGAAGCCGATCAGGAATGCCGCCAGCACCATTTCGCGGGCCAGGCGCAGCTGCCACAGGATGATCGCGACGATGATGCCGACCATGGACGCCTTCACCACCATGGCGATCAAGCGCGGCCGCGTCACGCCCTCCTCTTCCAGGATTTCGTGGAGGCGCGCTTCGAGCGCGTTGGCCGCGGCCAGTCCCACGCCCAAGAGAATGCCGGCGAGGGCCAGGTTCGGCAGGTAGAACACGACGTTGTCGATGAGGCGCGACAGCGCCAAGAGGCCCCACCGTTCCAGCGTGTCGTCCAGGAATACGAGGATGATCAGAAGCATCGTCACGTTCCCGGCGATGTTGTAGAGGGTGGAACGGACGTCGCCCTTCCCGAACGCCGCGCGCCACCCCGCGCGTCCCGCCAGGCGGTCGAGTCGAAGCCAGATCAGGAGGCGAATGACGGCGCGCTTGGCGAGCCACCCGACGAGCACCCCCAGGGCGAGAACCAGCAGCCCCGCCGCCAGGGTGGGTAGGAAGTCCTGGATCTGTTCCCAGAGAATCGCGAGTGGCTGACCCGATTGGGGATTCATGGCTCCTCTACTTTCTGCCCGTGAAGAATCGTTCGAAGCGACCCGAGTGGTGGGCTTCGACGTCCCGTACGACGATCAGGGGGCCGCGTCCGCGACGGGCGAGGACCCCGGGGAGTGTTTCGGCGAGGAGCGCGGCCACCGGATCGGTGCTCGGCGCCCCCATGACGACCAGGTCGCCCGGCTCCACCGCCCGCAGCAGGCCGACCCCGACGTTGCGACGTCGCAGGACCTCGAGCGGTGCGTCGATATCGGCCGCCTTCAGCGTTTCGCGTGCCGCCGCCTCCAGCGCGCGTGCCTCGCCGTCGGGGGTGCCGCTGGGGATTACGGTGACGGCGCGCGCGGTGGTGTCGTACTGCTCGGCGAACCGAGGCGCGAGCTCCGCGGCCAGTTGTGAATTGGCGCCGGACGTGACCGGCACGACGACGCCCCGAATCTGCTTGGGGTCCAGCGCGCCGTAGACGACGCCCACCTGGTTCGGCGCATCCTGAATGACGCGTTCGACGATCGAGGCGACGAGGCGCTCCAAGAGCGATCGGGCGACGGGCTGGCCCAGCAGGAGGAAGTTGCAGTCCTCCTCGCGGGCGGTCTCCAGGATGCCCTGGCTGACGCGATGGGCGATCTTCAGCACGCCGCGAACGGGTACGCCGCGCTTCGCCGCGTACTCCACGGCCTCGTCCAGGAGCGGCTCCAATTTGCGCGCGAGCGGCCGTCCCGCCATCAGCGATTGCCCCAACGGGACCTCGGCGACGGTTACGACCACGATCTCGCCCTTGTGCTGGCGGGCGATGACGATGGCCGCTTCCATCAGGGACGGCATCGTTCGCGCGCTCGAGATCGCGGCGAGCACGCTGTATTCCTGGCGATCGATCCGCTCCATCCATCGGACGCGTTCGGCGAACGCGACCTCGCGGGTGCGGCTGTAGCCGTAGTAGAAGGCGACCCCCGCCGCGATCCAGCCCCCGGCCGCGAGCCACGCCAGCGGGTACTGGAAGAACATGAACACCGCGATGAAGAGCATCGTGGCGATGGCCAGGATCGGCGTGAAGGGCATGAACGGGACCTTGAACCCGCGGTCGAGTTCGGGGTGGGACTTCCGGAGGCGGATCACCGCCACGTTCACGCCGCCGAAGAGGAGCAGGAACATCACGCCCGCCGCCGCGGCGACCTGCTCGATCGGCAGCGCGATCGCCATGCCGATGATCAGGATCGTCGAGAAGAGAATCGCGACATGGGGCGTCGCCGTCTTGGGATGCACCTTCGCCACCATGGTGGGGAGGCTGGCGTCGCGCGCCATCGCGAAGGCCACGCGCGAGGAGGAATAGATCGTCGCGTTCAGCGCCGAGATGGTCGACAAGAGCCCGCCCACCAGGATCACGATGCCGCCGCCCAGCACGAACTGGTTGGCCGCGGCGACGAGGGCGATCTCCTTGGCCTGGCCCAGGTACTCCGTCACCATCATCCCCACGGGGGGCGTGACGGCCCCGATGGCGACGAGGGCGACCAGCAGGTAGATCGGGATCACGATGAGGAGGGAGAGGAAGACGGCCCGGGGCACGTTCCGCTTCGGTGACTCCACTTCCTCGCTGGTCTGGGCGATGATCTCGTAGCCCTCGAACGCGATGAACGTCAGTCCCATGGCGGCGAAGATGCCGGCCCAGCCGTGCGTCATGAACGGCGTGAAGGCCCCCTGCCACCCGGGCCGGTGGACCATCGCCCACAGTCCCGCCGCGATGAAGGCGCCGATGATGACGATCTTCCCGATGGTCACCACGTTTCCGGCCTTGCCCGTCTCCGAGGCGCCCCGGTAGTTGATGTAGGCGAAGATCGAGCAGGCGAGGACCGCCAACCAGATCTCCAGCGTGCCGAAGGGGAGCGCTGGCGTGGTGATGCCGGCGACCGAGAGCACTTCCTTGAAGTACGCGCCGAACCCGAGCGCGTAGAGCGAGCAGGCCACGGCGTGGGCGAACCAATCCATCCACCCGGAAAGAAAACCGGCGGGATCGGGGAGCGATGCCTTGATCCAAAGGTAGCCGCCGCCGGCGCCGTGGATGGCGCTGCCCAATTCCGCGTAGGCCATGGCGGTCAGCAGCGCGACGAATCCATTCAGGACGAACACCAGCAGGAGCGCGGGGCCGGCCACGCCTGCCGCGATGCCGGTCAACACGAAGATGCCGGCGCCGATCATGGCGCCGACACCGATCATCGTGACATCGACGAGCCGCATTTCGCGACTCAGGCGTACTTCGGTGGCCACGTGCCCTCCGTTGGCGTGCGGCGATTCTTACGGCCGCGAACCGTCCGCTGCAACTGCTTTCACCGGACATTCCGCGGGAGATGCCGCGTTTACACCCGCCGAGCGCTCGGGTAGCATCCGGGCAGATGATACCCGACCGGCACGAAAAGTGGGGGCAACCATGACGGCGCCATCGATTTTGCCTGCCGGGGCGCGGCATGGTTCGGCCCGCGCGCCGGCCGCCCCGCGCGAAGGCGGTCGCTAGGTGGCGCGCTTGCCGAAGTCGTTCCGACGCCTCCTCCTGTTGGTGGCGTCGATTCCCCTCCTGGTCGTCTTGCTCGGAATCCTATACCAGCTCGGAATGAACCACCTCGAGGGCCAGGTGCGCACGCTGGGGGAGAGTCTCCAGTGGGCCGCGGCGACGTTGACGACGACGGGATACGGCCGGGACTCGTCGTGGACGCATCCCGTCATGGAATTCTTCGTGATCTTCGTGGAGTTCGCCGGCGTGCTGCTCCTCTTCCTCGTCTTCCCCGTCTTCGTCATTCCGTTCTTGGAGGAACGGTTCGAAGTGCGCCTTCCCGGCGTGCTCCCCGACCTCGACGGGCACGTGTTGATCTACCGGTACGGCCCCGCGGTGACGTCCCTCCTGGAGGAACTGGAGCAGGCGGACGTTCCGTCGGTGATCTTCGAGGAGGACGAGGCGGTCGCGCGACGGCTGCACGAACGGGAGCACAAGGTGGTCCTCGGAAATCTCGAGGACGAGGATCCGGATCTCAGCCACCTTGTCGGCGCCCGGGGACTGGTGCTGAACGGTCACGATGACGACAATGCCGTGATGATTCTGGGCGCGCGATACCACGGGTACGAAGGGCCCATCATCGCGCTCGTCGAGGATCCCAACCGGAGGCCGCCGCTCCTTCGCGCCGGCGCCAACATCGCCTTCACGCCGTCGCACGTGCTCGCCGCCGCGATCGCCGCGCGCGCGAGCGTGAAGATCAGCCCGCGGCTCTCCACGGTGCGCCAGCTCGGCCAGCACCTGCAGGTCGCGGAGCTGCGCATTCACGCCTCCAGTCCGTTCGCGGGGAAGTCCGTGGCGGATGCTCGCATTCGCGCCCAGACCGGCGCGACGGTCGTGGGGCTCTGGTCGGGGGGCGAGCTCCTGCGCCAGCCTCCCGTGAGCACCATCATCGGGGTCGGAATGATCGTGGTCGCCGTCGGAGGGCCGCAGGCGATCGAGCGACTGGGCGCCCTCGCGACTCCCGTCCGCCGGGACGGCGTCCTGCTCATCGTGGGGGACAGCGAGATCGGAAGAAAGGTCGCGTCGTTCCTGCGCGAGGCGGGAGAGCAGGTGCGTGTCGTGCAGCCGGAGGCCGCGGAGGGCGTCGATGTCGTGGGGGATCCCCTGAGCCCCGACGTGCTGAAGAAGGCCGGCGCGGCGGACGCGCAGGCCGTCGTGGTTTCGTTCGACTCGGACAGCGCGACGCTCCTGGCGTCGGCGGTGACGCGAAATCTGGCGCCGGAGGTGGTGATCATCGCCGCGGCGAGCCGCGCGGAAAACGTGTCCCGCATCCATCGCGCGGGCGCGGATTTCGCGCTATCGGTCGGACAGGTGGCGGGGCAGCTCCTGGCCTATCACCTGCTCGGCCAGGAGTCGGTGTCGCTGGAGGCGGAGATCAAGATCGTGTCCACCTCCGCGGGCACGCTGGCCGGCCGGTCCATCGGCACGACGTGGATTCGCGAAAAGACCGGTTGTTCCATCGTCGCCGTCGAGCGTGGAGACGAAATCATCGTGGAGTGGGACGAGCAGTTGACGCTCCAGGAAAGCGATACGGTCTACGTCAGCGGCACGAGCGAGACGATCGCCGAATACTTTCGGGTGTTTCCTGGAACGCAGCACGCCCCGGCGGCGCGCCAGCGTCCCGCCTACATCGTGGAGTCGTCCGACCCCGGAGGCTCCGGAGCCTGACCCGGCGCCTGCGCCGGCGGGGGAGTGGATCGCGCCGTCCGGTGGCGATCGGGTTTCCGTGTCGACCCCAGCCAGCCCTTGCGCCGGAAGTAGACGAGCATGCCCACGGCGGAGACGGCCATGATCAGGAGCACCCCCGGGTAGGCCCACCGCTGGTGCAGTTCCGGCATGTGGTCGAAGTTCATGCCGTAGATGCCCGCCAGGAAGGTGAGCGGGATGAAGATGCTGGCCATGATCGTCAGCACTTTCATGACCTCGTTCGTCCGGTTGGCGGCTACCGAGAGGTGCGTGTTCATCATGCCGGTGACGAGTTCTCGATACGTGTCGACGACCTCCACGGCCTGGCTGGCATGATCCAGCGTGTCGCGAAAGTAGGGAAGCACGCGCTCGTCCACCCAGGGGCTTCCTTCGCGCAACAGGATTTGGAGCGAGTCCCGTTGCGGCCGTAGCGCCCGCCGAAATCCCAAGAGATCCCCCTTCACGCGCAGCAGGCGGCGCATCGTCTCGTCGTCCGCGTGCAGCATCACGTCCTCTTCCAGGGCCTCCAGCCGCTCGCCCAGGTGCTCGATGACGGGAAAGTAGTGATCGACGACCGTGTCGAGGAGGGCGTACGCCAGGTAGTCGGTGCCCGACGCGCGCATGGGTCCCAACCCGTCCCGAAGCCGCCGTCGAACCGGGTCGAGAACGTCGCCCGCGTGCTCCTGAAAGGTGATCACGGCGTCGCGCGATAGAACGATGCTGACCTGCTCGGCGGCGACCTCCAATTCGGCGCGGAGGTGGTACATCCGGGTCACCAGGAAGTGGTGGCGCTCGTAGACCTCGCTCTTGGGGGCCTGCGGCACGTTGACGACGTCCTCGAGGAGAAGGGGATGGAGATCGAACGCGCTCCCGATCCGGCGGAGGACGGTCTCGTCGCCCAGACCCTGAACGTCGACCCAGAGCTTCATGCCCGGCCGCCGCGCCGCCACCAACGCCTCCACGTCCTCGACGTCTCGCTCCGCGATCTCGGTGGCCGAGTACTCCACCGCGTGCAGACGCGGCGCCTCGGAACCCGTGGGGATGACCAGCGTGCCCGGGCGGGAGCCCGCTTCGGGGTGTTGCTTTCGGAAGCGTCCCAGGAGGTTCGTCGTGCCGCGCCGGAGATTGGGGACCGAGAACGCGCTTCGGATCGATTGTGGGGACATGCGAATCCTCCAAGACGGGCCGGAGTTCCGTGCTCGCGGGTCCATCGCGAGGATGCCCGATCCCACACGCCGTGTCACGGCCCCAACGGGGGATCGTATCCACGGAGACGGCGGCCGTAGGCGCCCTCGCATGCACTCGCATCCAACCCTAGCGCAAGGAGTATCGCCGATGAACCGTGTCCTGGGAATCCTCGGCGGCCTCATGGCCGCCACGATCGTCCTCCTCGCACCCGCCCCCGCCCGCGCGGACGGGAGCAGCGTCGTGTTGGGAGGGTATTGCGTCGTGGCCTACCTCGACGCCGGCAAGCCGATCTACGGCACCGTGGAGAACCAATCCACCTACGAGGGCAAGCGGTATCACTTCGTGAACGCCGAAGCCAAGGCGGCCTTCGATAAGAACCCCGCGCGGTACGCCGGGGCCATCCGGTATGACGCGTGGTGCGCCACCGCACTGGCCATGGGCAAGGAAGTCGCCAGCGAGCCGGCCCAGTTCCTGGTTCGCGATGGGGCCCTCTACCTCTTTTCCAGCGCGGACGCCAAGGCGATGTTCGAGAAGGACGCCGCCGGGATGACGAAGAAAGCGGATCAAAACTGGAAGAAGCACATGAAGTAGCGAACCCGTCCGACGTTGCGCGGGGCGCCCGGCGCGCCCCGTCGCCGGCGTCGGGCGGCGCACCGCGTGATTGACATCGCCGCGTCGGGCCCCCACCGTACCGGGCCATGCGGCTCCCGAACCTCCTCGCCACGCGACGCGGCAGGCTGACGGCGTTCACGCTGCTCTACCTCACCGAGGGGATTCCCTCCGGGTTCGCGACGACCGCGGTCGCCACGTACATGCGGCGGCAGGGCCTCGACCCGGGCGCGATCGGCGCGTTCATCGGCGCGCTCTATCTGCCGTGGGCGCTCAAGTGGGCGGCGGGACCGATCGTCGACGTGATCTCCAGCGACCGCTGGGGGCGCCGGAGGGTCTGGATCCTTCTCACGCAGTCGATGATGGCGATCACGCTGCTGCTCGCCATGCCGGTCGACTTCCAGTCGCACCTCGGCCTCTTCACCGCCTTGATCCTCATCCACAACGTGTTCGCCGCCACCCAGGATGTCGCGATCGACGCGCTGGCGGTAGACGTCCTGTCTCCCGACGAGCGCGGGCTCGCCAACGGTCTCATGTACGGCGGCCAGTTCGTCGGCATCGCGCTCGGGGGCTCGGGCGTCCTGCTCCTGACGCCCTGGATCGGATTTCGAACCTCGTTCCTCGTCGTCGCGGGGATGGTGGCGCTTGTCACCCTTCTCGTGCCGGTGCCCATGCGGGAGCCGCCGGGGCCGCCGCGGGAGCGCGGGGAAGGTTCTCGGGGCGCTGTCGTGGCGGCGCGGATCGGCCGGTTCGTCCGCGACTCGTACCGCGCCTTCACCGGAAGCCGCGCGGCGATGGCCGCCATCGTTCTCGCCCTGCTGCCCATGGGGGCCTACGCCCTCTCCTTCTCCCTCCAATCGATCGTCGCGGTCGAGCTTGGGCTCGACGATCGGCAGATCGGCTCGCTCGGCATGATCGGAACGGTCCTCGCCGCGGGCTGCTGCGTGCTGGGCGGATGGTTATCGGATCGATTCGGCCGGCGCCGCACGCTGGCCGTCTTCATCGCGGCCACCGCCGTACCGACGGTGCTTCTGGCGCTCGCGATGCAGCACTACGGCTGGGTCATGCCGGCCGGCGACCTGGCGGACGGCCGCGGGCCGGCGCCCGCCGGCCTGGTGCGGCTGTTCTGGATCCTCGTGATCGCGTATTCGGTGGCGCAGGGTTTGATGTACGGAGTGGGGACGGCCATCTTCATGGATGTCACGACCCGCGCCGTCGCCGCCACCCAGTTCACGGCCTACATGGCGATGACGAACCTCGTCGCGTCGTACACATCCACGTGGCAGGGGCATGCCGTCACCGCGTGGGGGTTCCCGGCCACGCTCGGGATCGATGCCGCGGTGGGAATGCTCTCGCTGGCCGTTCTGCCGTTCATGGGCTCGCCCCGGCGGCGGGGGGAGACCAGCGAAGGCGATGGCCCGGCCGGGCCCGGCGATCAGTCGTCCCCGGCGTCCGTGCCGTAGCCGAGCCGCCGCATCTTCTTGTAGAGGTGGCTTCGCTCCAGCCCCAATCGCTCGGCGGTCCG
The DNA here is from genome assembly GCA_003235575.1 of Candidatus Eiseniibacteriota bacterium. Taxonomy (GTDB): domain Bacteria; phylum Eisenbacteria; class RBG-16-71-46; order SZUA-252; family SZUA-252; genus SZUA-252. The sequence continues at coordinate 68,854 of QJVW01000079.1, forward strand.
CGTCATGTTGCCCCCCTCGGCCGCCAGGGCGGCGTCGATCTGCGCGCGCTCGAAATCACGCACGGAGTCGCTCAGGCGGCGGGAGGGCGCGGCGAGGTCGTTCGGGCGGGGAAGCGCCGCCCGGACCTGATCCGGCCCGATCGTGGGGCCCGGCGCCATGATCACCAGGCGCTCGACCAGATTGCGCAGTTCGCGGATGTTTCCCGGGAAGGCATAGCCGCGCATCACGTCGAGCGCCGCCGCGCCAACGTGTCGACGCCTCCCGCCCGTTTCCGCCGCCACCTGCCTCGCGAAGTGGTCCACCAGAAGCGGTAGGTCCTCGAGCCGCTCCCGAAGCGGCGGGACCGTCACGGGAATCACCGCGAGCCGAAAGTAGAGATCCTCGCGAAAGCCTCCACGGCGGGTCTCCTCGGCCAGGTCCCGGTTGGTCGCCGCGATCACGCGTACGTCGACACGGATGACGCGCTGGCCCCCGACGCGCGGGAACTCGCCTTCCTGAAGCACGCGAAGGAGCTTCGTCTGGGCGCGCTGGCTCAGATCGCCCACCTCGTCCAGAAAGAGCGTCCCGCCGTGCGCCTCCTCGAAGCGTCCCTTCCGCGACTGCGTCGCGCCGGTAAACGCGCCGCGTTCGTGACCGAACAGCTCCGATTCGATCAACTCCTCGGGGATGGCCGCGCAGTTCACGGCGACGAAGGGCCGGTCGCGCCGCGGCCCGGCCGCGTGGAGCGCGCGCGCCACCAGTTCCTTTCCCGTGCCGTTCTCGCCTTGAATCAGAACCCGCGCGCCGCTGGCGCCGGCGACCCGGATCTCCTGCAGGAGGGCGCGCACCGCCTCGGATTCGCCGATGATCGGCACCGCCCAGGCACGCTGCAGCCGCTCGTTCTCCGCGCGAAGGGTCCGTGCGGAGGAGGCGTTCCGCAGGAGCACCAGGAGACGCTCCAGCGAAATCGGTTTCTCGAGGAAATCGTAGGCGCCCAGCCGGGTGGCCTGCACGGCGACGTCCACGGTGGCGTGACCGGACATCATGACGACGATGGTGTCGGGACTCTGCTCCCGGATCTCCGCGAGGAGGTCGATCCCGCTTCCGTCCGGGAATCGGACGTCCAGCAGGACGACGTCGTAGGCCTCGCGCGTGTAGGCGCGCCCCTCGGCCAGCGTGGAGGCGACGTCGACGTGGTAGCCCTCGCGCCCCAGCGCGCGCTGCAGGCTGGCGCGGATGTTCGCCTCGTCGTCGACGATCAGGATCGAGGTCATGACCGTCGCTCCGCTTCGCGCGGAACACGCACGCGCACGACCGTGCCGGCGCCGGGGCGGCTCTCGACGGCGATCGTCCCGTCGTGGTCGCTCACGATCCGCTCCACGATCGTGAGCCCCAGGCCGCTACCGTCCGGCTTCGTGGAATAGCCGGGCACGAAGAGATTCGCGCGCTGTTCCTCGGAGAGGCCGGGCCCGTCGTCCTGGACGGTGAAGACCACGTCGTCGCCGTCCGCGAGCGCCGAGAGGGACGCACGGCCCGGAGGGGCGTTCCCCCGAACCGCCTCCACGGCGTTCTTCGCCAGATTGACGAGCACCTGCCGCAGCTGTCCCGCGTCGGCGTCGAGGACCAAGTCGGGGGCGGGCGTACCGACCGCAAGCCGGCCCTCGGCGATTTCGCGACCGAATAGCGTCCCCACTTCCTCCAGGAGCGCCGCCACGCGGCACGGGGCGATGACCGGCGCGGGCACGCGGGCGAAGTCGGTGAACTCCTGGAGCAGCCGGTTCATCGTGGAGACTTCCTCGGCGATGGTGCGCACCGCGAGGCGAAGGATTTCGGGGAAATCGTCGCGGCCCTGCTCGTAGCTCCGGCGCACGTCCTCGATCGAGACGGCGATCGGCGTGAGCGGATTTCGGATCTCGTGCGCCACGCGGCGCGCCATCTGGCTCCAGGCGGCCTGGCGCTCGCTGGTGACCAGCTTGTCCCGGTAGGTCGCGAGGTCGCGGCGCATCGTTTCCAGGGCGTCGACCAGCGTGTCCAATTCCCGCACGCTCGCGATCTGCAGCGGTTCGTCCCATTCGCCCCGGGCAACGGTGCGGGAAAACGCGGCGAGCCGTTCCACGGGGCGCGAGACCTGCGCGGACCAGATCGAACCGAGCAGCACGGCGATCAACAGCCCCACGCCGCCCAGGACGAGCGACGTGATGCGGAGCGCGCCGATCGTGGCATCGGCGCCTTCCGTGGGAACCAGCCCCGTCACCGTCGCATCGGTGCCCTCGCCGAGGGCGAGCGGGTACACACCCGCGAGGTACGACCTGCCGCCGACGACGACGCGCGACGCCGTCCCCGCCGGGGCATCGGCGCGCGCCGGCAGCGCCACCGTCGCGTCGAGCGTACGGGCCATCGTGCGGTCCTCGCCGTCGCGCAGGAGCAGCTCCATGCCGCCCACCTGCTTCAGTCGCTCCAGGTACGCGCCGTCCAGGATCAATCCGCCGATCACCGTTCCGGCGCTGCGGCGCGCGTACCGGATCGGCGCCCCGATGATCACGGCGAGGCCCGAGTCGCCGACCACGGGGACCAGGGCGATGCCGGACAGGGCGCGCGGCGCGCGCACTTCGACCGGCCGTTCCGGGTCGCGGCCGCCGACCGCCGCGCGCAGCGAGGATCCGGCATCCGCCTCGACGACCCCCTCCGTGTCCGCGACGTAGAGCACATCCAGTCCCAAGAGGAATTTCCGCTCGGCAAGATAGTCGGTCAGCTCCCGGCGATCGCCTCCCACGAGGTAGAGCCGCTTGAGGACGGGGTCCTCTCCGAGGAGCCGAAGTTTCTGGGCGATCCGGTCCGTTTCCGCACGGAGATCGGACTGCAATCCGCCCAGGGCCGCGCCCAAACGCGCCTCGGCCTGCCGCCGCACGGTCGTTTCGATCTGACGCGACAGAAGAAACATCGAAAGCGCGAGCGGGATCACGGCGATCAGCGCGGCGCCGGCGATCAGGCGGGATCGGAGCGAATTCATCGGCGCGGCTCCGGTGGGACGCAGTCGAACAGGTTCACGAACGCGCCGACGCCCACGCGCTCCAGAAACGGGACGAGGTCGGCATGCGCGACGACGGGGCAGCCCATCGTGAAGAGGCGGACGCTGCGCGGCCCGTCGCCCATCTCGGGAATCGATTTCAGGGCGGCTTGTGAAATCGAATCGGGGTCGATCGACACGGGGAGGAACGCCACGCGGACGGGGGGGGGCGCCACGCCGCCCGCGCCGGGCGCGTGCTCCGGCGCCAGCGCGCGCCGCAGCAGCCCCGCGCCGGGAATTCGGGAATCGACGTCGAACGGGAGGGCCCGCCCGTCGCGGCCTCCGGCCGTCGCTCCCCCCTCCGGCTCGCCGTCGGGCGCCGGTCGGAGGTAGGGGACGAGATCGCCGTGGAAGAGCACGTCGTTCATGCGCCCCATCGGCGCGAAGTCCGACGCGTCCAGCGCTCCGCTTCCGGTCGCGATCAGGATCCCCTGTTCGCGGGGGGCGGTGAAGAGGCGCGTCGGGCCCGTGAGGTCGCGGGCGTGCCGGGATGCTTCGCCCGGCCAGAAAACCGCCGCGTCGATGTCTCCTCGCTCGAAGGCGATCTCCTGATCGGAGGACTCGTCGTAGAGCCGGACCACGATCGTGTCGGGCCACGCAGACCCGTCGTCTCCATCCCGCATGCGAACCAGGCGGTAGGCATCGTCGCGCTCCTCCACGATCCGGTACGGCGCGCCCAGTCGCTCGAGGCGAAGGGCGCAGGCGCCGCAGGTGAAGAGGAGTGGTCGGCGCAACGAGGAGGGATACCCCCAGCGCACGCTCCGCGGCGCGCGCGTGGACGGCGCTTCCCCCCCGATGGAGAGCCGTTCGAGCTTCTTCACGGCACCGAGCGATCCGGTGAGGATTCGCACCGCGATGACGTCGCCTGCTCGCTCGCCGGTGAACGCTCCGGTTGCCACGAGCTTCTTGCCGTCGCGGAACGTGAGGGAGTGGCCCGCCGAGATGGAAAGCGTATCGAGGAGCGCCACGTAGACGCGCTCCCCCCGGACCCAGAGGGCGCGAGCATGCATCGGGACGGGTTCGGCGGGCGCGCGTGGCGGTGCTGCCGTGAGGGCGCCCGCCAGCAGCGCGACGGCCAGAAGGAGGGCGCGCTTCATCGGTGGGCGGACCGTTCTGGGCATGTACCGCGAGGCACCATTACTGTGTCCCTTCTGCCACGGCGGCGGCGTGCGTTTGTTCGCAACGAGTTACTGGCAACAATCAGGATCGGCTATCCAGGCCTGTGTGTCAAGGATGCCACGAAACAGGTGCATTCACGGAGGCGTTGATGAGTGAAATCATTTATTAACAGCAGCTTACACGCTTGGCACGCCCTCTGTAATAGACAGTCTCCGCCAGGCGGATTCCAAGGCCCGCCTGCCGGGTCAGGCTCCCGGGCATTTGCCGCAAGCCAATGGCCGTGACGCGGGACCCGGCCACCCGTGTCACGGATCGGTCCAGGACAAACCGGGAGGGAGAACGACCATGAATGGCACGATCAAGAGGAGCACGACCTTTGCGCTCACCGCGCTGGCCATCGTCCTCGCGGCAGTCGGATGCAACCAGGAAAGAGGGCAGGTCACGTCGAAGGGGGGCGGATCCGGGGGGGACTTCGGAGCGCGGACCGCCGCTCCATCCCAGGCCGTGAGCGCGAGCACGGCGGAATTGGCGAACACGGCGGATGCGGCGGTCTCGGCCGCCGACACCTCGCTGGAAGCGGAGCAGACGCCCCGAGGTGACGAGACCGAAGTGACTCCGGCCGCATACCTGCCGCCCGACGTGGTCGCCACTGAAACGGAGCTGGTCGCGGTTCCCGGTTCCATCGTCGAGATCCTGGCGGAAGGCTCCGACGACGTCGTCGAGATGATTCTCTCGGACGGTGGGCGAACGAATGCGGCGTTCCGCTTCGATGAGGGCGCCGGTCTCTGGCGCGCTTCCTACCGAATGCCGCTTCGCCCCGCGTCGAATCGGATCGGCCTCTCCGTCACGGCCAAGAACGCGGAGAAGCGGTGGCGTCGGGTGTGGGTCTTCGTGAAGGTTCCCAGCGAAGTCGCGGAGGCCGATTCCGCCGGCAGTCGATGACCGGATGAACCTGGAAGGGGAGGGGGCCACGCGCCCCCTCCCCTGCGTGTGCTGCGCGCGCGATGCGTGAAGTTCCTGATGCCTTTCCCGTTGAACGATCCAGAAACTTGCACGATCCATGCGTAAGATTGTTGTAGTCTCGTCGGTAGTGCGGATCGTCCCCGTGGTCGGAGCCTCGGGGGCGTCGGAATCCATTACGACGAAATACGATGTGGCGATTGCGTCTCTCCTGTGACAATCGTTTCGTATCGGGCGACTGACAAATTGTCAGATCGCCGCTGCCAAGTTGGGAAAGGAGTCTAGCGATGGGTGCCCTCGGTGTAGCCGTCAAGTCCCTTGGGAAGGCGGTGTCGGCCAAGGATTATGTCCACGATGTCATCAACGATATCCGCGCCAAGAACCCGGCCGAGCCCGAATTCCACCAGGCGGCTCGGGAGGTGTTCGAATCGCTCATCCCCGTGCTCGACCGCCATACGGAATACCGCGCCGCGAAGCTCCTGGAGCGGCTCGCGGAGCCGGAGCGCGTTCTCATGTTCCGCGTTCCGTGGATGGACGATCGCGGGGAAGTGCAGATCAATCGTGGATTCCGCATCGAGATGAACAGCGCGATCGGCCCCTACAAGGGCGGCCTCCGCTTCCACCCTTCGGTGAACCTCGGGATTCTCAAATTCCTCGCCTTCGAGCAGGTTTTCAAGAATTCGCTGACGACGCTTCCCATGGGTGGCGGCAAGGGCGGTTCCGACTTCGATCCCAAGGGAAAGAGCGACAACGAGGTGATGCGCTTCTGCCAGAGCTTCATGACGGAGCTGTGGCGGCACATTGGTCCCAATACGGACGTCCCGGCGGGCGACATCGGCGTGGGCGGCCGTGAGATCGGATTCATGTTCGGGCAGTACAAGCGCCTGGCGAACGAGTTCACGGGCGTGCTGACCGGCAAGGGCCTCAATTGGGGCGGCTCGCTGATTCGTCCCGAGGCGACCGGTTACGGATGCGTCTACTTCGCGAACGAGATGCTGAAGGCGCAGGGCAGATCGCTGGAGGGAATGACCTGCCTCGTATCGGGCAGCGGCAACGTCTCCCAGTACACCGTGGAGAAGCTCCTCGACCTCGGAGCCAAGCCGATCACGATCTCCGACTCGGACGGCGCGATCCATGATCCGGCCGGCATCGATCGGGAAAAGTTGGCGTGGGTGATGGAGCTGAAGAACTCCCGGCGCGGACGGGTGCGCGAGTACGTCGATCGCTTCAAGGGCGCGACGTTCACCGCCGCCGACCGGTCGCTGGGCCACAACCCGCTCTGGGATCTGAAGGCCGACTGCGCGTTCCCGAGCGCGACGCAGAACGAGATCAACGCGAAGGACGCGTCCAACCTGATCAAGAACGGCGTCCAGCTGGTCGCCGAGGGCGCCAACATGCCGAGCACGCTCGAGGCGATCCAGATCTATCTCGACGCCGGCATCCTCTACGGTCCCGCCAAGGCGGCGAACGCCGGCGGCGTGGCCACGTCCGGACTGGAGATGTCGCAGAACAGCATGCGGATGGCCTGGACGCGCGAGGAAGTGGACGAGCGGCTCCAGAAGATCATGGTCGCCATCCACCAGAACTGCTTCCAGACGGCGGAAACCTACGGGACGCCGGGAAACTACCTCAATGGCGCGAACATCGGCGGCTTCGTGAAGGTGGCGAACGCCATGCTGGATCAGGGACTGGTCTGATCCCTCCCGTCATCGATGGACCGCGGCGGCGGGCCGAAAGGCCCGCCGCGCGCATTTACTCCCGGACCCCGCCCGTGGCACCATAGTCACCTGTGAGCCCGACCCACGAGCCGACCACCCTCGCGGAAGTAGGCAATCCGTTCCAGGCGTTCCAGGACCTGATGCCGTTTCGGGTCCAGGACATCCTGCTCGTCTCCAGTCTCTACGACTCCTTCACGCTGCAGGAAGACGGACGGCTGAACGAACTGATCGCGGGCGAGTTCCTGGATCTCTCCCTGCCGCACATGCCGGGGCTGACCCACGTCTCGAGCGGCGCCGAGGCGCTGATGCTGGCGACGTCCGAGCGGCGGTTCAACCTCATCATCACCACCCTTCGCGCCGCCGACATGGACGCCACGGCGCTCGCGCGGGAGGTGCAGCGCTCGGGACTCGACGTCGCCGTCGTCGCCATGGCGTACGACAACGATGAACGGAAGGACTTCGAACGGGAGCACGACCTCTCCGATCTGGACGGTCTCTTCCTCTGGCAGGGGAACGCCCGCGTCCTTCTCGCGATCGTCAAGTACGTCGAGGATCTCCGGAACGTCGCGCACGACACGGCGGCGATGGGGGTGCGCGTCGTCCTGGTCGTCGAGGACAACGTCCGCTACTACTCGTCGTTCCTCCCCGAGTTCTACACGGAGATCATCCGGCAGTCGCAAAGCCTGATCAGCGAGGGGATGAACCCCTCGCACAAGATCGTGCGAACCCGGGCTCGTCCGAAGCTGCTCCTCGCCACGACCTTCGAGGAGGCGTGGGACTACTTCACGCGGTACGAGCCGTACATCCTGGGGATCATCTCGGACATCGAGTTCCCGCATCGCGGGGAGCGCGTTCGGGAGGCCGGCTTCGAACTCGCCCGCATGGCGCGGGAGCGGATTCCCGATCTGCCGATCGCCCTTCAATCCAGCCGCGCCGAGTTCGCGGATGGGGCCGCGGAGGTGGGCGCCGTTTTTCTCCGCAAGTACTCGGACACGCTCCTGCACGACCTCCGCGCCTTCATGGTCGAGCAATTCGCCTACGGCGACTTCGTGTTCAAGCTTCCCGACGGCACGGAGGTGGACCGGGCCAAGGATTTGAAGTCGCTGGAGGAGAAACTGCGCACGGTTCCCGCCGAGAGCATCAACTACCACGGCGAACGGAACCACTTCTCGAACTGGTTCACCGCGCGCACGGAGTTCGCCCTCGCGCGCAAGATGCGCCCGCGAAAGGTGTCGGACTTCGATTCGCTCGACGGACTGCGCCGCGACCTGATCGCGGCGATCGCCGAATACCGGCGGGAGCAGAGCGAAACGCTGGTCGCCGACTTCGATCCGAAGACCTTCGATGCCAGCAGCAACTTCTTCGCCCGTATCGGGAACGGCTCGCTGGGCGGCAAGGCGCGGGGCCTGGCCTTCGTGCGCTACCTCCTCAACTACCACGGCGTCGGCAAGATGTTGCCGGGCGTGCGTATCGCGGTCCCTCCCGCGGTGGTGCTCGCCACGGACTGCTTCGACCGCTACCTGGAGCAGAACCGTCTCGGCGACCTGGCGTTCCACAGCAGGGACGACGAAGCGATCCAGCGGGAATTCCTCCGCGCCCCGTTGCCGCGCGACGTCGTGCGCAAGCTCCGCGCGTTCGTGGAGGTCGTGCAGGGCCCGCTCGCCGTGCGCAGCTCGAGCCTCCTGGAGGACTCGCAGTACCAACCGTTCACGGGCGTCTACGAGACCTTCATGCTTCCCAACGATCACGCGGACGTTCGCGTGCGTCTTCGTCATCTGATGATGGCCGTACGACGCGTGTACGCGTCGATGTTCTCCCGCCAAGCGAAGGACTACCTGCACGCCACACCCTATCGCCTGGAAGAGGAGAAGATGGCCGTCGCGATCCAAAAGGTGGTCGGCGCCCATCACGAGAACCGGTTCTATCCCGATTTCTCCGGCGTCGCGCGCGCGTTCAACTACTACCCGACGCCGCCACTCACGGCCGAGGACGGCATCGCCGCCGTCGCCCTGGGAATGGGACGTAGCGTGGTGGCGGGAGAGCGGTGTCTCAGCTTCTGCCCGCGCCATCCCCAGGCGATCATCCAGTTCTCCACCGTGCGGGAGATCGTGGGAAATTCGCAGCGGGAATTCTGGGCGGTGGAACTCGACCCGAACGCCGACATCGAATCCGAAAAGGCAATGCGGGAGGCGCGGTTCGGACTCGAGGTCGCGGAGCGCGATCAGACGCTCTTCGCCCTCGGCTCCACCTACTCGGCGGAGAACCAGGCGGTGTACGACGGGCTATCGCGCCCGGGCGTCCGACTGGTGACCTTCGCGCCGATTCTCAAGCACAGCGTCTTTCCGCTGGCCGAGATCCTGACGATCCTGCTCGAGGTGGGGAGCCAAGGGATGAACCGGCCGGCCGAGATCGAATTCGCGGTGTGTCTCTCCAACGACGCGAACAAGCCGCATGAATTCGGATTCCTCCAGATGCGTCCGTTGGTCCTGCACCGCGAGACGGAGAATCTCGATCTCGACGAGGCGCCCGTCGACGCGCTCATCTGCCGCAGCGCCCGCGTCATGGGCAATGGAACGATCGACACCATTCGCGATGTCGTCGTCGTCGATTTCCACCACTTCGACCGGTCGCAAAGCCAGGCGGCGGCGGAGGAGATCGGGCGATTCAACGCCGTGCTGCAGGGTGAAAAACGCCCGTACCTCCTGATCGGCGTCGGACGCTGGGGCTCCACCGATCCGTGGCTCGGCATTCCCGTGACGTGGGATCAGATCTCCGGAGCGCGCGTGATCGTCGAATCGGGCTTTCGGGACTTCTGCGTCGTCCCATCCCAGGGGAGTCACTTCTTCCAGAATCTGATGTCGTTCCAGATCGGGTACTTCACCGTCAACGCCGACTCGGGGGACGGGTACATCGATTGGGACTGGCTCACGGCCCAACCCGCCGCCGGGACGCACGGATTCGTCCGGCATCTGCGCTTCGAGGAGCCGATCGTCGTGAAGATGAACGGCAGGAGGACGCAGGGGCTGATCTACAAGCCGGGGCGTGCGGGGGAACCGGCCTGATGCGTTCGGCGGCCGGTCGGGCGCCTGGCCCGGCCGACCGCCGCCCTCGTTCTCAGAACCGCTGCGCGATCCTGGCGTAGACGTTCCGGCCGGGCCGCCAGAGTCGCGATGGATCCAGGTGGCGCCGGTACGCGTCGTCGAAGACGTTTTCGATCCCGAGCGTCACCGACGTACGGCCCCGCGACGTTCCGGTCCGCAGATTCCACACGACGAACCCGGGCGTGTTGGTCTCTCCCTGCGCCACCGCGGCGCGCGTCTGCTCCGCCGCCGCCTCCATCTCCGCCTCAACCCACGGCCACGACCCCCACGGGGTGAGGCGCGCGGAGGCCGAGCCCTCGAGCGGCGCGACGAGCGGCAGGGGACCGCCGGTCGATAGGTTCTCGCCCTCGGTGTACGAAACGGTTCCTCGTAGCCTGAGCCACGAAGCGGCGTCCGCCGCGACCGTGCCGCTCGCGCCCGTCAATCGCGCGGCGCCGATGTTGTCGTACCGGCGGACCGGCATGCCGGAGAGGGAATCTCCCGTGACGGACGTCGCAATGTATTCCTCGATCCGGTTCCGGAAGGCGGTGGCCGAAGCCTGCATCGTGCGCCCGGCGTACCCGATCGTCACCTCGGCGTTCCGGCTCGTTTCCGTCGTCAGGTCGGCGTTGCCGACGTAGACGTATCCGTCCGGGCGCAGAAGGATGCCGAAGAGCTCGGTGGGATCCGGAATGCGATACCCGATGCCCAGGCTGCTTCGCATGTAGAGGCCGCTTGCGTGACGGGCCCGCAGGCCCACGTTGCCGCTCGCAACCGATTCGGAGGTCCGCGCGTACCCGTCGGCGCTTCGCGTGACGCGATCCAGCCGCAGGCCGGCGCTCCCGATCAGCCATGATCTCGAACTCGTTCCGCCTTGTACGAACGCGCCGATGTCCGTGACGCGGACGCCCGGCCAGGTGCGCAGTTCCATCGTGGTCGTGGCGCCGCTCTTCGTGCGCTCCACCCAGCGCGAGCCCTCCGCGTTCCATCGCGTCGCCTCGATGCCCGCGTCGAAGGTGAACGCCGGAAGGGCATGGAAGCGCCCCTGGATCCGTCCGCCCCCGATGTCGGTCTGGGATCTGGCGTCGGTGTCGGACCGCATGGTCATTCCGCCCGGCATCGACGGTGGTTTCACCATGGACATCGTCATGTGGTGGTCCACCGACTGCACGAAGACCTTCGCGGTGAGGCCGTCCAGAACGCGCCCGCTTCGTTGCCACCCATAATCGAGGGCGTAGAGGCTTCGGTCCTCCTCGGGGATGAAGGCGTTTCCGGACCCGGGGTAGCCGATGTCGCGGCCGGCATAGTGCTGCGTCCGCAGGTCGAGCCGATGGGAGGGCGATAGGGCATAGCTGCCTGCGAGATCGACCGTGAGATCCCGGTACGACGAGGCGTCGATCGTGCCGAGCGGAGATCGCTGGTCGCCGAAACTCGCCCCGTCTACCGAGGCGGTGAAGGAAGCGCGCTGCCGGTGGCCCCAGAGCGTCGCCCCGAGCCGTCCGCCGGGAACGGCGCTGGAGGCCGACGCGCGCAGCTCTCCCTGAAGCGGAAGATCGTCGCGCGTGGCGCGCGTGACGACGTTGATCACGCCCCCCACGTTGCCGGAACCGTAGAGCGTGGAGCCGGGTCCCGACAGAAGCTCCACGCGCTCGACGTTGTCGGGCTGAATCGTGGCCAGCCCACCGTCCATCCCGACGTTGCACGCGCGTTCCACGCGGTTCCCGTCGAGCATGACGACGACACGCTCGCCCCCGAGTCCGCGGACGTACGCCTTCGCGCCCCAATTGCCGGGCCGCGACGAGGAGACGCCCTCCGCGCCGTCGAGCGCTTCGGCCAGAGACGGTGTCGCCCGGATCGAGATGTCCTCGCGGGAACGGATTCCGTAGGCGAGCTGCGATCCCTCGCCCAGCCCGCGGGATGCATCCGGCTCGGCGGTCACCTCCATGGAGTGAAGCACCACCGGTGCGCGCGTCATCCGAATCTCTCCGTGCAGATCCGCCGCGTCGATCACCAGCGAACCGTAACCGATCCGACGAAGGGTCACCGTCGTCGTGTTGGCGGGAAGCAACAGCCGGAACCGGCCGTCGCGAGCCGTCGTGACGAACCGGTCTCCCGCCGAGATCGTGACGTCCGAGAGCGGTTCCCCGGACGCGACATCGACGATCCTTCCTTCGGCCGGTCCCGATCGGGCGGCGGCGATCGCCGCGGCGGGCAGGGTGGCGACGCTCAGGATCAACGCGGCCGCGAGCCAGCCGCCAATGCATGGACGTGACATGGGGAAATCCTCCGATTGTCTGCCTGTTGGCGCGGGGATGCCGTCGACCCCCGCGGCGTTCGTGCGATCAGGCGATCGGAGGGGGACCTGTGGGGAACGGAAGCAGTCGCGGCTCGGAGGCGCGATGGGTGTCGTCGGGGCCGGGCGTCGGGGCCGCTCGGTGGAGCAAGGACGGCGGGGCCGCGTCGGAGACGCCGATGGGCGCCACGAATTGCGCCTGGAACGAGCAGCAGTCGTCGGTGCACTGGCAGGGCCGATTCGCCGCGTCGCCGTCCTCCGGCGCGTGGCACGGGGGGGCGCCATTCGCGGAAGCGCCGCCGGTGCCGGCGGACGCGGCGCCCGTCGGCATGGAGCACGGACTGGTGCATGCGTACGGATGGACGAGGGGGGCGGCCAGCAGCGTTACGGCGAACAGCACCGCCTGAAGCAGGGCCGCGGTGCGGCGGGGCGATGAGGCGTGGTCGGGTCTGCGTCGGTCCATGGTGCTTGCTCCCTCATCCATGAGCCTACCTCCGCGTCGCGGGCGGTACGCATGGTCCGATCGTAGCCCGCGCGCGCGCCACGCAGTCCGTACGCCCAGCGGCGACTAGCGATGGAAGGGGCAAATACGATATACTTGAAGGCTAATGGCCGATCCCGCTACCCGCGGCGACGTCGGCCTCGCCGGGCCCTCCGGCAGGGCCCGCGACGTCGCCCACATCCTCCGCATCCTCAATCCCTTTGGCTACGTCCAGGTCCGCTCCAAGCGCGAGTTCATGGACAGGCTGGAGTGGGTCCTTCGGATCAGCGTGGCCCTCTGCTTCATCGGCCACGGTTTCTGGGGCACCATCTCGAAACCGGAATGGATCGGGCTGATCACGCCCATGGGCTTTTCCGAGTCGACGGCATGGGCGCTGCTTCCCTGGATCGGGTGGGCCGACGTCCTCCTCGGGGTTCTGGTCATCGCCAAACCGAGGAGCTTCCTGCTTTGGAAGGCGTTCTTATGGGCGTCGTTCACTCCGTTTCTTCGCCCGCTGGCGGGCCTGAGTTGGTTCGAGGTGCCGGAGCGGGCGGGGAATTACGGCGTGCCGCTCGCGTTCCTGCTCCTGGCCGGCGGAATGGGGCTCATGAGGACGTGGTGGAACGGGTTCGAGGTCGCCGACGAGCCGGAGACCAAACTCACGGAAGCCACGATTCACAAAGTTCGGCTGGTGCTCCAACTATCGGTCGGCGTGCTGTTGCTGGGGCACGGCGGTCTGATGGCGATCGCTCAAAAGCCGATGTACCTCGCCCATTTCCACGCGATCGGGTTGCCCGTCACGCAGTCGGCGATCACGCTGATCGGATGGGGGGAAATGCTGCTGGGAGCCGTCGTCGCGTTTCGACCGATGATTCCCCTCGTCTGGTTCATCTTCTTCTGGAAGCTGGCGACGGAGTCGCTGTACGCGTTCGCGGGCAGGCCCATCGACGTCTTCGAGACCATCGAGCGCTGGGGGGACTACGGCGGGTGCATCGCGCTGCTGTTGATTCTCTACTACCTGGCGCGCCGTCCTCCGGCCGAGGAGCCCGCGCGATCCGAGGCGTAACCTAGCGCGATACCACCTCGACGCGGACCTTCGCCGTGCCTTCCCGCAGGAAGCCGAGCCGCCGCGCCGCCTTCTTCGATACGTCGATCACTCGCCCGCGCCGAAACGGCCCGCGATCTGTGATCCGCAACACCACGCTCCGTCCGTTCTCCAGATTGGTCACGCGAACGCGGGTTCCGAAGGGAAGCGTGCGGTGCGCCGCCGTCATGTTTCCCTGGTTGTACTTCTCCCCGCTCGCGGTGCGCCGGCCATGGTATTTCCCCGCATAGTAGGAAGCCACGCCCGTCTCGACGGCGGCCGTCCGCGACGGATACCGCCCGCCCGTGGAGGCGCAACCCGTGGCCAGGACAAGGGCGAGCAGGAGGGGTGTCAGGATTCGCGTACGCATCTCCCCCGGAGAGATCGGCACGCGGCCTGAAATCTGAAGCGGAATCGTCGCCGTCAGACGGTCTGCGGCTCCGGCTGTTTCGCCGCCTCGCGTTTCGCGCGCGGCACGCCCCGGGCGAATCCTCCGTGCGCTTTTCGCTCCTCCAGGCGGCACGACCAGACCAGTTCGCCCTCGTGAACGGTGATGTCGGGGCAGGCGTCGCACATGTTCATGCGGCCGTCGGCGAGGATGTCCACGGGTTGGATGATCATGACCGACTGCAGGTGCAGTCGGGGAAAGGGTCGCAGCGGGCGGCGGATCGTGCCCGCGAGATACCGTGTCAGGGCCCCGCGAATACCCGGGTCGATCGGCCAGGTGGCCGCGGCGATCGAGCGCCCGTGCCGGAGCGTCGCGGGCGGCGCGTAGGCCAGAAAGCGTCCGTGACGCCAGTGATGGAGCGACTGCGCCAGCTCCATGAAGCGGGGACCCGCGTAGCCGAGGATCTCGGAATCCGTACCCACGTAGGTCGTCAGGAGCCACTTCAAGGAATCGGCCTTCTCGGTGCCGTTCAAGTAGGCGCACGGCGCGAACTCGGGGAAACGATCGCGGATCGTCGCCACCACGTCGCGGGAAGAGATGTCGAGGCGCGTGGCGCCGGTGGGCCGGCTGTACACGAGGTCGTCCATGGCGATCCGGTCGCGCCCGACGTAGAAGTCCATCTCCTCGGCGTAGGCGCCCGAGGCCTGCCGGTAGGCGATGAAGACCACCACGTGCACCTTGTCGATGTGTCGTTGCGCCCACGCCACGATCTCCGGAGCGTACTGCAGCGTGTCCTCGTACACCGTGGCATTGAACGCGCACGAGATGCCCCCCACCCGGGCGACGCGCTCCGCGAACGAGAGCCGGAGTTCGTTCAGCTCGATCTCCGTCTTTCCCTTCCATCCGGGACGCGCCTGCTTGCTGTCGATGTGGAAGGTGAATCCCATGAGGCCCGCGCCCTTCAGCGCGCGCAAAAGATCGTCGGTGAGCGCGAGCCCGTTCGTGTTGAGGATCGGCTTGTACCCGCGGGCGGCCACGCGCGAGACGATCGAAACGACGTCGGGGTGCGTCAGGGGATCGCCGCCGGCGATCGAGACTCCGTCGAACGTCCGATGGCGCGCGAAGACATCGAGTTCCTCTTCGATCTGCGCGAGGGGTTTGTGCCCCTGGTACTGATTCGCCCGATAGCAGCCCTCGCAGTAGAGATTGCAGGCCTCGGTCGGCTCGAGCCAGGCGATGGGGTTGTCGGGGAGGCTCCAGGGAAGGCGGTACAGGGTACGATGATCCGGGTAGTGCATCGTGATGGCTCCATGGGTCGCGGCGCGCTCGGCCGCGCGGCCCCGAGAGAGGGTCGATGTCAACCGTAGACCGGCATTGGCGTGCAGTATCCCGCCGCGCAACGCGCACCGACGCCGGTACGAAAGTCGTAGATTCGGAGCCGCGTCAACGGCCCCCGGGCGATCCGTCGCGGTCATTTCACGCCGCTGCCGGATGCCCGGTACTGCTATCGTCACACGCTATGACGCCGACGATTCTCATCGTGGAAGACGATCGCCGCATCGCGGCGCTCATCGCCAAGAACCTCGAATCGGCGGGATTCGCCTGCCGGCACGCCTACGACGGGGACACGGCGCTCCGGGAGTTCGCGCACGCCGAGCCGGCGCTCATCGTGCTCGATCTCATGCTGCCCGGCGTCGGCGGGCTCGAGATCACCCGTCACATCCGCCGGGAGAGCGCCGTGCCGATCCTCATGCTGACGGCCCGATCCAGCGAAGGGGACAAGGTGCTGGGTTTCGAGGTCGGCGCGGACGACTACCTGACCAAGCCGTTCAGCACGCTCGAGTTGGTGGCCCGCGTCCGCGCCCTTCTTCGTCGCGCCGCCCCGCACGAGCAGGAGAAGGGGATCGCGGTCGACGATCTTCGCATCGATCCCGCCCGGCGGGAGGTTCTTCGCGCCGGCGCGCCGGTGGCGTTGACCACGCTCGAGTTCGACCTTCTCTACTTCCTCGCCTCCCGTCCGGGCCGCATCTATTCGAGGGAGGCGCTCATGAACCGTGTCTGGGGCGACGGTCGCGTGGTCGATGACCGCTCCATCGACAGCCTCGTGAGCCGAGTTCGCCGCAAGTTGGAGCCGGACCCCGCGCGGCCGCGCTACATCCAGACTGTGTGGGGCGCCGGCTACCGATTCGCGGAAGGGGGCGCGCCGTGACGCGTCTGCGGGCGACGAGCCTCTTCTGGAAACTGACCGGATCCTTCCTCCTGGTGCTGGTGCTCGCGATCATCCTGCAGGGTGTCGTGGCGATCATGATCATCGAGCCGATCGCCCGGCGCGCGGCCAAGCAGCGGGCGGATACACTCCTCGTCTCGACCGCGGTCGAGATCGCGGACGTGTTCGCGGCCATCGACCCCGGGACGCGCCGCGCCCACCCGCGGAGGCTCGACGCCGAGATCGCCGCGGTCCTGCGGGCGCACCGGCTCGAGGCGGGCCCGCTAGTCCTGCAATTCCGCCATCGCGACGGACGCGCGGTAGGGATGAGACTGGGCCCGCCCGGGTGGGGACGGGGTCCGCGCCCCGGGATGGGCCCCGGTTGGAGGCTTCGGAGAGACGGGGGTGGCGGGCCTTCGGGGGCGCCGCCGCCGGGCCGTGAATCGGCGGAAGCGTGGCCGCCCGCGTTCCCCCCCGGCGCCGACGGCGGTGACGGGACGATTCGGCCGCCGGGCGAGGCCGGGGTTCCGTTGCGGCCCCTGAGCCGCGTCGCGGTCACGGCCGGCGCGGATACGCTGGGGCATCTGGTGGCGCTGACGGGTCCACGTCGCCTCTTCTTCCTGCCGGCCGACGTGCCCGGCTCGATCTTGCTCTTCTTCCCGATCGCGATTCTTCTTGCAGGAGGCGCCGGCGTCCTGACGTTCCGGTCGCTGACGCGGCGGCTGCGAACGCTCGAATCGCTGGCCGCCCGCGTCGCCGAGGGTGACCTCGCCGCGCGCGTTCCGGCGCCGGCCGCCGACGAGATCGGTCGGCTGGGGGCGGCGCTGAACCGCATGGCCGAACGACTGGCGTCCGCGCGCGATCGCGCGACGGAGGGTGAGCGGCAGCGGGCGCAACTCCTGGCGGACATTTCGCACGAACTGGCGACGCCGATGACTTCCATCCGCGGGTTCGCGGAGAC
Source organism: Candidatus Eiseniibacteriota bacterium (assembly GCA_003235575.1). Taxonomy (GTDB): domain Bacteria; phylum Eisenbacteria; class RBG-16-71-46; order SZUA-252; family SZUA-252; genus SZUA-252. Next base: position 86,191 of record QJVW01000079.1, read on the forward strand.
GCTTCTCGATCCCTCCGTGTCGTTATCGGAGCAGGAGCGTCTCGAATACCTCCGCAGCGTGGTGGAGGAGGCGAAGCGGCTGGATCTTCTCATTCAGGATCTCTTCGAATTGAATCGCATGGAAGCCGGCGCCCTGCCGCTGGCATTGGAGCGGCTCGATTGGGCGGCCCTCTGCCGGAACACGATGCGACGCTTCGAGCCCCGCTTCCGCGCCGCGGGTCTCGCACTCCGCTGGGCGGGCCCCGACGACGAAGCGTGGATCACCGCCGATGGGCGACGCATGGAACAAGTCCTGGAAAATCTCTTGGTGAACGCCCTGCGGTACGTCCCCTCCGGCGGGACCGTCACGGCGGCCCTCGATGCCGGGCCCGCGGACGGGACGCTACGGCTCTCGGTCTCGGACGACGGTCCCGGCATCGCGCCGAAGGATCTGCCCCACATCTTCGAGCGCTTCTACCGGGCCGACGAGGCGCGGGCGAGCGGGGGGACCGGACTCGGTCTCGCCATCGTCCGCCAGATCGTCCTGCAGCACGGCGGCGCCGTCCGCGCGGAGACGCGCCTTCCCCACGGAACGACGTTCGTCGTCGATCTGCCTCTCGCCTGATCTCCGGGGCCGCACCGCCACACTTTGCCGCCCCGCCGCCACACTTTCGCCACATCTCGCGGGTACAGTCCTAGTGACAGGAACATCGTTGCCGCCCGGTCCCCACCGGGCCAGAGGGGTCCCCACAGACCGGCGAACGCCCGGGGTCATGAGGCTCCGGGAACGGAGGATGGCCATGATGCAGCGAAACGTGAGACTCGGTGCAGGTTGCGGGCGGTTCAGGGTGTCGTTTCTGGCGATGTCGGCCATGGCGCTGCTCCTCGGATCCGCGGGGTGCAGCGAGAAGAACGCGAGCACAGCCCCGGCGCCGGGGAACGAGTCGGGCCCGATCATCGTCGCCGAGCCCGCGCCGCCGTCGCTCGCCGAACTCCAGTCCAGGCTCGGTCTGACGGCGGAGCAGAGCACCGCCCTCGAGCCGCCGCTCGGTGCGTGGCAGACGGCCCACGACGAGATGATGGCGCGCCTTCGTGCGGGCGAAGGGGAAGCCGCGGGTCCGGAGTACGGGCTCGGCGGGGAGATCGAGCCGCCGCACCTTCGGTTTCTGGAGGAGGCGACGCCTCTTCTGACGAGGGAGCAGCTCCGGGCGTTGGCGCGCTACTTGGAAGAGCGACGCGAGACCGCGCGGCTCCGTCTCGGGCCCGAGGGGCAGCGGCCCGGTCCGGGCTCCCCCCTGGAACGCATCGTCCGCGTTCTCCGCGAGGAGTTCCAACTCACGAACGAACAGATGACGCAACTTCGGGAGGCGGTGCGAAAGACCCACGAAGCGTTCCGCACGCTGCACACGGCGTACATCGCGGGGACGATTTCGGCGGAGGACGTTCGTGACGGCGTCGCCACGGCCCTCGACACGCTGCAGGGTGAGGCGGGAGCGATTCTGGGCGTCGAGGCGTTCGAGCGCCTGGCGGGACTCCTGGACCAGGAGAAATCGGCCGTGGCGCAGCGACTGCTCGATACGCTCCAGGCGCGGACCGACCGCCACCTCGAGTTCCTGACCCGCGTGCTCGTGCTCGATCCGTCGCAGCAGGAGGCCGTGCGGACGGCGCTGGAAGCCGCGCGGCAGGGCATGGAACCGCTCCTGACCGAGGTGCGCGACGGAACGATTTCCTTCCCCGAAGCGCTCTATCGCGAGATCGGGATTCACGCCACGCTGCGTGCGGCGATTCGGACGGCGCTGACGCAGGATCAACTCGATCTCCTCGAAGCACTGCGCCCGCTCCTCCGGCACGATCCCCCGCTGCCGCTCTACTTCGGGGGAGGGACGGGAGCATGAGACGCGTTCGCGCCCGACGAAGCGAGGGGCGTACGGTGAAGTTCAAACGGGCCGATCACAGGGCCCATGAAGAAGGAGAACCACGATGACGACGAGACAATGGATGGCCGGCGCCGCGGCGGTAGCGGTCCTCGCGATGCTCGGCGCGGGCACGGTATCGGCGCAGCCGCGGGACGATCGACCGGCAAAGAGCCGCGCGACCGATGATGCCCGCTTCAGTGATCAGGACATGGATTCGTGGGAATGCCCGTGCGGGTTCGAGCACGGCGCCGGCTTCGGTCCGGGACCGGGAGCGGGTTGGGGCGGGCCCGGCAGGTGGGGACGGGGAGGCCCGGGAATGCATCGCCGCGGATTCGGCGGGCCGGGGGCAGGGTTTGGCGGCCCCAGAGGGCCAGGGCGCGGTGGCTGGGGGCTCGGTTTCGGACCTGGCGCGGGGTTGCTGCGCGGGGGCGGTCGCATCGCGAAGGCGCTCGACCTCACGGACGCGCAGATCGAGAAGCTCCGGGACATTCGGGAGGACCATCACCGCACGATGATCAAGGCTCGGGCGGACATGGAACTCGCGCGCATGGACCTGAGTCGCATGCTGGAGGACGATGAGACGACCGGGGCCAGCGTGGAGCGGCAGATCGATGCGATGGCACGGTTGCACGCGCAGCAGATGAAGTCGATGGCCGAGGCCCATCGCCTGGCGCGTGATGTCCTCACCGCGAAGCAGCGCGATCGGCTGAAGGAAATGCGCCGTTGGGGCGACGACGGGGAGGAGGGGAAGGGCGGGGATCGGCCCCGCCGCGGTTCGAAGCGATAGAACCGGTGCGTCGGGGGCCCTCCGCGGCCCCCGGCGCGCTGCCGATTCCGCAGCACTCCTCGTTCCGTGAAGAACCCACCCAGGCGCGCCGCATCTAGAATCGGTCGCGTCCTCGCCCGAATTCGTCTATTCTTCCCCCTCGCACACGACTGTCGACTTCCGGACCACGACCACCTACGAGGACCGCATCGCGATGATTGGGAAGAAGTTACGCGCCTACGAAATCACCGAGGAGATCGGCTCCGGCGGCATGGCCACGGTCTACCGCGCCTATCAGCCGAGCATGGATCGTCATGTAGCCATCAAGGTCATTCGCTCCTCCATCCTGCACGATCCGGGGCTCCGAGAACGATTTCAACGCGAGGCGCGTCTCATCGCGCGTCTGGAGCACCCGCATCTCCTTCCTGTCTACGATTTCGATGGCGAGCACGATCCCCCCTACATCGTCATGCGCTACCTGGAAGGCGGAACGCTGAAGCAGGTGCAGCAGCGGGGCGGCGTGCCGCACGACGAGCTTCTCTACATCCTGCACCAGCTCTCCGGCGCTCTCGACTACGCGCACCGCCAGGGGGTTGTCCACCGCGATCTCAAGCCCTCCAACGTGATGATCGACCGGGAGGGGAACGCGTTTCTCACCGACTTCGGCATCGCGCGGGCCACGGGCGGCGACAAGGACCTGACGGGCACGGGTCTCATGATCGGAACGCCGGGCTACATGGCGCCCGAGCAGGCGCGCGGCGATGGGCAGGTGGACAAGGCCGCGGACATCTATTCTCTGGGCGTGATGGCGTTCGAGATCCTCGCGGGCCGCCCTCCGTACGAACATGAAAGCGGCTTCGAAGTGATCCTCGCGCACATGAACAGCCCCATCCCGAAGGTGACCGAATGGCAGCCGAATCTGCCGGCCGCGGTCGACGCGGTATTGGCGCGCGCGCTCGCGAAGGAGAAGACCGATCGGTACCCGGCCGCCACCGACTTCGTCGGCGACTTGACCCGCGCGCTCAAGATCAATCCCAGCAACGCGCCGGCCGCGCTCCAGTCGATGACGCAGACCATTTCCGTGGACCAGTTGGCCGCCATCCAAGCGCAGAAGGATTCACCCGACACGGGGAGCGCGTCGACCCCCTCGGATCAGCAGCGCCAGATGACCGCGGTCTCCGTGGACGTGAAGGAGCTTGCCGAGATCCTGTACGAAACGGGCGCGGACGCCGAGCGCGTGCGCGCGACGATGGACGGGGTCTGGAGCGGGTTCGCCAAGCACGCGGCGGAGTCGGGGGGCGTGATCCACAGCCGCAGCGACGAGGTGGGCCTCGTCCTATGGGGACGGGACCGTGCGCGCGAGGACGACTCGGAAAACGCCATCCGCGCCGCGCTCCACATGCGCGATCAGGTGCTGACCGACACGCGGGCGGTGCTGGGCCAGGAGTGGGAGCCGACGGCGGAGAGCCCGCTCCCCTTCGCGGCCGGAATCACCACGGGTCCGGTGCTTCTCGAGCGGGAATCCGATTCGGGCAGCTACACGGCGAGCGGCGCGCCGATCACCTTGGCCGGCCGCCTCAAGGACGCGGCGCCCGCGGGCGGCATTCTCGTGGCGCACGAGACCTTCACCTTGGTCCGCGGCGTCTTCGTCTTCCAGCAGTCGACGCCGCTCCGTGTTCGGGGACGGAAGGAACCGCTGGACGTCTATGTCGTGACCCAGGTGAAGCCGCGCGCCTTCCGCATGAAGGCGAGGGGCATCGAGGGCGTCGAAACGAAGATGATCGGGCGCGAGATCGAATTGCGCCTGCTGCAGGAGGCGCTGACCCTCACGCTCGAGGACGGGGAGACGCAGGTGGTGACGGTGGTCGGCGAAGCCGGCGTCGGAAAGTCCCGACTGCTCTTCGAATTTCGCACCTGGACCGACCTCCAGGAGCAGCGGGTGTGGTTCTTCCAGGCGCGTGCCACGCAGCCATCCATGCTCCAGCCCTACTCCCTGACCCGCGATCTCTTTTCGTTCCGGTTCAGCATTCTCGATTCCGATCCGCTCTCGGTCGTGCACGAGAAATTCGTCAAGGGCATCGAAGGCTTCCTGGGACCGGGGTCGACGCGCAAGGCGTATTTCATCGGGCAACTCGTCGGGTTCGACTTCAGCGACAAGCCGGACGTCGAGGCAGCGCTGCAGGACGGGGACGCGTTCCGCCAGACGGCGCAACGGTATCTGGGGGAACTCTTCACGACGGCATCCAAGACGAATCCCCTGGTGGTTCACATCGAGGATATCCACTGGGCGGATGACCGATCCTTGGATCTCATCAACAACCTCGTTCGCGACAACACCGATCTTCCACTGTTCGTCCTGTGCATGGCGCGGCCGAGCCTCTACGAACGCCGCCCGCAGTGGGGAGAGGGCCAGCGGTTTCACGAGCGCATTCAGCTCGAGCCCTTGTCCCAGCTCTCCAGCCGAAGGCTCGTGCGCGAGTTGTTGAAGAACGTGCCGGAAATCCCGACCGCCCTCCGGGATCTCGTGGTCGATCGCGCCGACGGGAACCCGTTCTACATCGAGGAACTGATCAAGGCGCTCATCGACGACCGTGTGATCGTGAAGGGGGAGGATGCGTGGTCCGTCGATACGTCGCGTCTCTCCTCGGTGCGCGTGCCCGCCACGCTCACCGGCGTGCTCCAGTCGCGGCTCGACACCCTTCCGATGCCGCTTCATCAGCTGCTGCAGCGGGCGTCGGTGGCCGGCCGCATCTTCTGGGACGCCGCGGCGGTGCGGCTCAGTGAGGAGACCGCGGGGCTCTCCGCTTCCGATGTGTCGGCGATGCTGGAGGAGTTACGGGACCGGGAAATGATCCTCCAGCGGGAGGAATCGGGCTTCGCCGGGACCGTCGAATACGTCTTTCGCCACGCGATTCTCCGCGACGTCACCTACGAGACGGTGGTGCCGCGCCAGCGTCGGACGCTGCACAAGCTGGTGGGCGATTGGCTGATCGAAGTGGGTGGCGAGCGCGCCGGCGAACACACGCTCCTGGTGGCCGAGCACTACGGCCGCGCGGAGGAGCCGGCCATGGCGGCCGCGCAACTCCAGAAGGCCGGAGAGCGGGCGCTGCACATGGCCGCGTACGAGGAGTCGGCGACGCTGTTCCAGCGCGCCCGCGAGCTCCTCTCGAGCGCGGAGCACACCGAGCAGCGCCTGAGAATCGATCTGCTTCGCGCCGATCTGGAATCGAGGCGCAGTACGTCCGCTGTGGCGTTGGACATTCTCAAGCCGGCGTTGGAGGAGGCAAAGGCGATCGGCCACGAGGTCTTGCAGGCGGAAGTGTTGGGACACCTCGGCCGCCTCGCCCAGTGGCAGGGCGATCTCTCCGCCGCCGATCGGTATCTGGACGAAGCGCTCACGATCACGCGCAAGACCAACGACAAACCCGCGCTTCTCTTCACGCTGCGACAGGTCGGGAACGCCATCTACCGGCGCGATCCCGCGGCGGCACGAAAGAACCTCGAGGAAAGCATCCAAATCGCCAGAGAGATCGGCGATCGCCACAGCGAATCGTCCGGCCTCAACTCGCTCGGCAACCTCTGTAATTTCGAGGAGAACTATCCGGAGGCCATCGAGGCGTACGAGCAGGCGGTGCAGATCAGCCGGGAGATCGGCGACCGTCACTCCGAGGGAATGGTGATCGGAAATTTGGCCGGCGTTCATCTCGAGTTGGGCGACTTCGAAAGCGCCGAGCGTGGCGCGAAGCAGGCCCTCGCGCTCCAAACCGAAATCGGGGCGGGGCAGTTCCGCGCGAACGACGAAGCCTCGCTGGCCGATATCTACATCCGGATGGGGCGAAACGCGGAAGCCTGGAAGTATGCCCGCATGGCGGCGAAGAGCGCGGCGGAGATGGGAATGCCCATGGAGTACCTGCCCATGATCTTCGGTTTGCTCATGATCCGGCGCGGCGACCGTCCGACCGGGCTGGCCTGGCTCGGCTACACACGGGCCCACGAAGAGAAGTTCGCGCGTGAGGTCGAAAAGGAACTGAAGCGGCATTGGGATGAAATTCGGGGCGACCTCTCGGACGAGGAGGTCGATGCCGCGATGCGCGCGGGGGAGAGCCTGAAGTTGGAGGAGATCCTCGCCCAGGCGAGTCGCGAAGCCGAGGCGGCGACGCCGCGATGAGCCCGACCCATTCGAGACAGGAAGTCCGCCCATGACCGACGCGAATCGTTCGTCCCGCCCGCGGCGCGACGGGACCCCCGCCCTCCGCCGCGTGATGCCGGCGCTCCTCCTTTTCGCCCTCGCACTCGCCGACCCCAGCCTCGTCCGCGCGGCGGACGAAACCCCCGAGGACAAGGACACGCGCCGCCTCGAAGCCGCCCGCGCCGTCTACCAGGAAGTGCGCGACATGCCCGACGCGGAGGTGCCCGCGCCGCTGCTCGAGGATTGCCGCTGCATCGCGGTCTTTCCTGGCGTCGTCAAGGGGGCGTTGGGCTTCGGGGGGAGGCGCGGCCACGGCGTGATGACGTGCCGCGACTCGGCCGGCGTCTGGGGCGCCCCCGCGTTCCTCACGCTCACCGGCGGCAGCTTCGGTTTCCAGATCGGGGTCGAGAAGGCGGACGTCGTCCTCTTCTTCATGACGGAACGAGGCGCCCGCTCGCTGGCCGAGAGCAAATTCACGCTCGGCGCGAAGGCGGGCTTGGCGGCGGGGCCCCTGGGCCGGAGCGCGGAAGCCGCCACCGATCTCAAACTCGACGCCGAGATCTACTCCTACGGCCGGAGCAAGGGCGCGTTCGCGGGGATCTCGCTCGAGGGCGCGAAGGTCGGTGCCGACAAGGATGCCAACGAGCGGGCGTACGGGCGGAAGATCGAGCCGAAGGAAATCCTCTTCGAGCGACCGACGCTGAAGCGGTCGAAGGCGATGGAGGCGTTCCTCTCGGCGCTCCCCTAGGCGGCGCTAGGCGGGCGTTTCCCCCAGCAGCCCCCGCAGCAGGGGATCCGGAATCGTGACCGAGTATCCCTGCCCCGTGTTCTCCCAGAGAACCTTCCCGTCCTTGACGATCACGATGTAGGGCGTCCCGGTGGCCTGGAGCATTTTGACGGTCGCATCGTCCACCTTGAAGACCGGATAGGTCAGCTGTCGGCTCGCGATGACCTTCTCCACCTTCTCGTCCGTGGACGATTCGGTCACCCGCGTGAACGCGGCGAGTTCGAGGCCGCGCCCCCGAAACCGTTCGTAGAAGTCCTCGAACAGCGGGAGCGCCTGCTGGGAAAAGGGGCACCAGGTCTCCCAGTAGAGAAAGATCTGCACGCCGTTCGCCCGCCGCGGCAGCGTACCCTGGAACGTCTTCGTGACGCCGTACGATTCTCGGATCGTACGATTTCCGTAGAGCGCCGCGGCCTCGCTCAACCGGCCCTTCGTGATGTACGTGGCGGCCAATTCCCCCCGCGCGGAGCGTGTCGTCCGATCCGTTTCCCCAAACTTCTGGGTGCACGCCTGGAGCGCTTCCCGCGCGGTCGATTCCGCGCGGCCGTAGTCGCCGTTCATTCGCTCCGCCCAGGCCAGGTCGATGAGCGCGCGCAGCGTCTTGGGATCGTTCGGGCCGACAACACGCTTGAAACCGGCCAAGCACTTCTCCGCCATGCGCGCTGCTTCTTCGGTCCTACCGATGATCGCCAGCGCGTTCGCAAGCTCGGCGACAGCGTTGAGTGTCTGGATCGAATCGGGCCCAATCGTGCTCGTGTACGCCTCGACGATGGCCCGATTGACCCGCTCCCGCTCATCGTTGCGGCCGAGGAGGACATACACGACCGAGAGGTCCTTCAGCGCGGAGATGGTTTCGGGCGCGTGCTCCCCGCTCACGCTCTTCCGGATCGCCACGGCCTCCTCGAGCTGGTCTCCCGCTTCGCCGTACAGTCCGAGGTTGAGGTACCCCCGCGCGATGGTCTGACGCATCGCCGCTTCGGTCGCACGATCCTTGCCGAGCGCCGCTCCTACGTTCTTCGCCGATTGGTCCAGGAGGTCGGCGATCGTCGGCTCCTTGCGAAAATCGCGCGGGGCCGCGGATTCGAGCATCTGACCCAGGAACGTCGTGGCCGCCTGCGCCCGATCGGCCTCCTCCACGGCGATCGCGCGGGAGCGCTCGGCCCGGAAGAAGAGGACGGTGCTCACGATGCTCGCCACGAAGAGCACGGCCACGACCGTGGTCCCCGCCGCCAGCGCCGCGCGATTGCGGCGCGCGAAGATGCGGAATTGGTAGGTGAGGCTCGGTGGGCGCGCGACGATCGCCTCGTTCCGGAGAAAGCGTCGCAGATCCTCCGCCAACCCGTGCGCCGATTGGTAGCGCTGGTCGCGATCCTTCTCCATCGCCTTCATGACGATCGTTTCGGCGTCGCCCGCGAGATCCGAGCGGACCACGCCGGGCCGCGGCGGGGTCGTCTCCCGGACCACCCGCGCCGCCTCGTAGATGCTCTTCCCGGCCAGATCGTAGGGAAGCCGGTCGGTGAGCAATTCGTAGAGCACGATCCCCAGCGCGTAGACGTCGCTCCGGGTGTCGATGTCGGTCGGATCGGCCTCGAATTGCTCGGGGCTCATGTACTGGAGCGAGCCGATGAGCTGGCCGACCTCCGTCTGGTAGGTCGTCACCGCCAGGTCGGAATCCGTGGCGCGGGCGACGCCGAAGTCGATGATCCGCGGTTGGCCGCTGGAGTCGACGAGGATGTTTCCGGGCTTCAAATCCCGGTGGACGATGCCGCGCTGGTGTCCGTGGTGGATCGCGTCGCAGACGCGCGCGAAGAGGTCGAGGCGATCGCGAATCGAGAGCCCGTGCTCCTGCGCGTACGCGGTGAGCGTCTTGGCGTTCGCGATGTACTCCATGGCGAAGTACGGGATCGAGCCGGACCCCTCGTCGTGCGTGCCGGCCTCGTAGATCTGGGCGATGCCCGGATGGCGGAGACGGGCCAGGAGCTGGGCCTCGTACTCGAACCGCCGCAAAGCCTCCGGGGAAGCGATGCCGTGCTTCATCACCTTGATCGCCACCGGCCGGCGGGGGTTCTCCTGCATGGCCTGGTAGATCGTGCCCATGCCGCCCGACGCGATCACGCGGCGGATGGAGTACGGTCCGATCTTGGCCGGGGCGCCGGGTGGCCGCCTACCCCCGGACGTGCCCTCGTCGCTGGGAAGATTCGTCGTGGCGCCGGGATCGTCGTCGGGCGGAGGGGGTGGAGTGCGCTCGGTCACGAACACCTCGTCATGGTGGATTGGCATGGGGACGGGCGGATCCAGTCGCATCGCGCCCCTTGGTTAGCCGCGTAGTGTAGCCGGAATCGGCGCCATTGGCGAGATCCGGCTGGCCTGATAGGGTAGGACCGCCATGTGGATCAGGAGACTCTTCGTCATTGCTTGCATCGTCGCCGCGGCAGGGAGCGGCGCTCGGGACGCCCGCGCCGCCGAACCCACCGCGAACGCCCGGGGAACCCGCTACGTCTATCTGATCCGGCACGGCGACTACGACCGAGTGGATTCGCTGGACGACCGGACCGCGAACGCGATGAACCCGCTGGGCCACGAACAGGCGCGGCTTCTGGGGGAGCGGCTCCGGACCCTGCCCGTCCGGCCCCGCGTCCTCGTGAGCAGCACCCTGACGCGGGCGCGCGAGACGGGGGACGACATCGGAGCGATTCTCGGCATTCCCTGCGCGCGCGATTCGACCCTGGAGGAGTGCTCCCCCCCGGCCCTGCGCGACAGCGCGGCCACGGCCGCGGATCGCGCCGACCAGGCGGCCTGCGCCGCCCAGCTGGAGGTCGCGTGGGGAACCTACATGCGTCCGTCGCCGGACGCCGACGTCCACGACGTCCTGGTCTGCCACGGAAACGTGATCCGGTGGTTCGTGGCCCGGGCCCTGGGGGCCGACAGCCGTCGCTGGCTCTCGATGACGATCGGCAACGCGTCGTTGACGATCCTCGCGATTCGTCCGGACGGTTCGACGCGGCTGGCGATGTACAGCGACGTGGGGCACATCCCCGTCGAGAAGCAGACGTGGACCGGGCGCGGCCCGGGGTGGGGCGCGGCCGCCCGGTAAGGGCTCGCTAGCTCCTCGAGCGCCGTCGTCCCCGCTGCCGCTGGCGCTCCGCCGTGGCGGTGGCGGCCACGTGGTAGGTCCGGCTCCGCTCGTCCTTCCGCAGCGTGACGATTCCCGCCTCCTGGGCGTCCTCGAGCATCTCGCTGAAGCTGTCGTAGCCGAGCGCGGCCTCGCTGAACGCGGGGCGCTTTCGTTTCATGGTGTCCTTCACCAGCGAGGCTTGAATCACTTCGAAGTTTTCGCGCTGAAGCGCGCGCACGGTGTCCGCGAGCAATCGGAAGGCGTCGTCCTTGCCGCCCAGCGTCTTGGCCGCCGGTCCGGGTTCCGGTCCGCCGCGCTCCAGATCCTCGTAGTAGATGAACTCGTCGCAGCCGTTCGCAAGGAGCGGGGACGTCGAGTTCTTCATGCCCATGCCGATGACGTGCTTGCCGTTCTCCTTGAGCTTCGACACCAGCGGCGAGAAGTCGCTGTCGCCCGACACGACGACGAACGTGTCGATGTGCTCCTTGCTCCAGCTCAGGTCCATGGCATCCACCACGAGGCGGATATCGGCCGAGTTCTTCCCGGTCGTGGATCGGGCCGGGATCTCGATCAGCTCGATGCCGTTCTCGTGGAGCGCGGTCGTGTACTCGCGGAATCGGTGCCAGTCGGCGTACGCGACCTTCACGATCACCTTCCCCTTCTCGAGAAGCCGATCGAGCAAGCGACGGATATCGAACTTGTCCTTGGAGCCGCGCAACCCGAGCGCGATGTTCTCGAAATCGATGAACACGGCCAGTTGCAATTGCTGCGCCGCGGGGGATTGTGTCGGGGCCATCCTTGTACCTCCGGGTAGGTTTGGACCCACAGCGTACTCCGTAACGGCTTCGCTGGCGAGCGCGCAATGCGCGTGGTACCCTTGCGCGCTATGAGCCTTCAAGCAGGCAGCCGCCTCGGCGCCTACGAGATACAGGACCTTCTCGGCGCCGGAGGGATGGGCGAGGTCTACCGCGCGCGCGACACACGCCTCGATCGAATCGTCGCCATCAAGGTCCTTCAGGGACACCTCTCCCTGAGCGACGAGATCCGCCAGCGCTTCGAGCGCGAGGCGCGCGCGATCTCGAGCCTGAACCACCCCAACATCTGCACCCTTTTCGACGTCGGGCGGGAGGACGGCATCGACTACCTCGTCATGGAATACGTCGACGGGGAGTCGCTCTCCGACCGGCTCGCGCGCGGCCCCATCCCCGTCGCGGAACTCCTCCCCCTCGCGATCCAAATCGCCGACGCGCTCGATCGTGCGCATCGGCAGGGGTTGATTCACCGTGATCTGAAGCCCGGGAACATCATGGTCACCAAGTCGGGCGCCAAACTGCTCGACTTCGGCCTGGCGCGGGCCGCCGGCCTGGGCGCGGCGCCCAGCAGCGTTTCGTCACCGACCATGAGCCGGCCGATCACCGCGGAGGGGACCATCGTCGGCACGTTCCAGTACATGGCGCCGGAGGTGCTGGAAGGGGGCGAGGCCGATGCGCGGTGCGACATCTTCGCGTTCGGCGCCGTCCTCTACGAAATGGCGACGGGCATGCGTGCGTTCGAAGGAAAGAGCCAGGCGAGCCTGATCGCCGCCATCATCGAGCGGGAGCCGCCGCCGATATCCTCCGTGCAACCCCTCGTTTCTCCCGCGCTCGATCGACTGGTGCAAACGTGCATGGCGAAAGATCCCGAGAACCGCCGCCAGACGATGCACGACGTGCTGCTCGAACTGAAGTGGGTCTCGGAGGGCGGGTCGCAGGCCGGGATTCCCGCACCCCTGGCCGCGCGCCGACGGGCGAACGCCCGCCTGGCGTGGGCCGTGGCGGCGGTCATGGGACTCGCCGCCGTGGGCTTCGGCATCGGTTACTTTGCCCGGGCCCCCCAGCCCTCGGAACCGGTTCGCTTTACCGTTCCGCCGGAAGCGTCCCTTGTCTTCACCGATTCGCCGCGCGTTTCGCCGGATGGGCGCTACCTGGCGTTCAATGCCACGGACTCTTCCGGCACCACGCTGATCTGGGTGCGGCCCATGAGCGCGCTGGAGGCCCAGCCTCTGCCGGGAACCGAGCGCGCACGGCGTCCCTTCTGGTCCCCGGACAGCCGCTATCTCGGGTTCATGGCCGACGGAAAGCTGAAGAAGGTCGCCGTTTCCGGCGGGCCGCCGCAAACGATTTGCGACGCGCCGAGCGGCGCGGACGGGACGTGGGGAACGAAGGGCGTGATCATCTTCGACGGATCGCAGGGCGATAGCCTGTTGCAGGTCGATGCCGCGGGGGGTATCGCCACGGGCGTGCTGCCCGTGGAAGACGCCGAGAGGCAGGCGTACCAGTCCTGGCCGCACTTCCTTCCCGACGGAGAGCACTTCCTGTACCTTCTGAGCGGCGCCGGCGGGCAGGGCGGAGCGATCCGCCTGGGGAAACTCGGCACGACGACCTCGAGCGTGGTGGCGACCGTGAACACGCGCGTGGAATACTCGCCCCCCGGGTACATCGTCTATCAACGCGATCGCTCGCTCGTGGCCCAGCCGTTCGACGCAGGGAAGGGCCGCACCACGGGAGAGCCGTTTCCGATCGTGGACGAAGTGAGCGGCAATGCGATCGGGAACGTCGATTTCTCGGTGTCCCAGACCGGGGTGCTCACCTACCGGGGCGAAGCGGGATCGGGAACGACGCGACTCCTCTGGTTCGACCGAACGGGGAAGGAGGTCGGCGAAGTAGGCTCCGCCTCCACCTACACCGAGGCGGAGTTGTCGCCGGACGGCCGGCATTTGGCGCTCGTGATCGTCGATCCCCAGACGGGAGCCGACGACATCTGGATCCGCGACCTCGCACGCGGCGTGACGAGCCGGTTCACGTTCGATGCCGGGTCGGACATCTGGCCGGTCTGGTCGGCCGACGGGACGACCATTGCGTTCACCTCGAATCGAGGCGGCAACTTCGCCGTTTACGTGCGCGATGCGGCGGGTTCCGAGGAGCCGCGTCTTGTTCGCCAGGGGCGGTTGAACGCCGGACCGATGTCGTGGACCGCGGATGGAGCATCGCTCCTCTGCGGAACACTCGCCGCGGGCTCGCAGTGGGACATCGTCCGCATGGCGGTGGACGGCAAAGGGGAAGTCGACCCGGTCCTCTCCACCCGTTTCAGCGAATACCAGGCACGCCTTTCTCCGGACGGGAAGTGGCTCGCCTACCGGTCGAGCGAATCCGGGCGACAAGAGATATACATCCGGGCATTCCCCGGACCGGGGAGCCGTTGGCAAGTGTCGACCGCCGGCGGGACGGACCCGCGGTGGCGATCCGACGGGCGGGAGCTCTTCTATCGCGCCCCGGACAACCGCATCATGTCGGTGGATCTCCGGGTAGCCCCGGAATTCGACGTCGGCGTGCCACGCGCCCTCTTCTCCGCGCCCTCGCAACCGGGGGGGTTCTACCTCTCGTCGTATACCGTCGCGCGCGGCGGCCAGCGCTTCCTCTTCTGCACCCCCGCGACGCAGTCCACCGTTCCGCCGACGACCGTGGTGATGAACTGGACCTCGGCCGTCGGGAGGCGGTAGGGGGCCGCGCCCTACCCCTGGCCCGATTGGGCCAACGCACCCTACCGGCGCGGGTTATCTCCCACACCGTTGCGAGATTCAACCTGAAGATGCGCCGATGAAACGTTGCGGCAAAGCGAGTTAGCCCGCCCCGCCTCCGTGCCGTGCAGGCGGCACGCCCCATGCAGTTTGCAATGCCGCCATGCGTGAACGGTACCCGAGTTCAGGCTTCGGATTCATCCTCGTGATTCTGGTCGTCATCGCGGCGACAATCCTGGTCCTGAACAACATCATGACGAGATTCCCGCAGCTCTAGCGTTCGGCGGAGAGGCGCTGGTCCAGGTTGTAGGCCGCGCTGATCAACCCCAGATGCGTGAATGCCTGAGGGAAATTGCCGAGGTGCTCGCCGTGGGGCCCCAGCTCCTCCGAGTAGAGCCCCACGTGGTTCGCGTAGCCGAGCATCTTCTCGAAGATGAACCGCGCCCGCTGGACGTCTCCGGCGCGGGAGAGGCATTCCACGTACCAGAACGTGCACATGTTGAACGTCCCCTCGGTTCCGTGAAGCCCGTCCGAGGATCCCTCGGACGCGCAGTACCGGTAGACGAGCGAGTCGTCGACCAGCCGCTCCTCGATCGCCTTCATCGTCGATAGCCAGCGCGGGTCTCGCGGCCCCACGAACTTCACCAGCGGCATCATCAGGCTCGAGGCGTCCAGCGTCGGGACCCCCTTCGCCTGGATGAACGCCTTCAGCCGCGGATCCCAGAACGAGTGGAACACATCGTGGTAGATCTCGTCCCTCGCCGTTAGCCACCGGTCCCGGGGGCAGGGGAACGAGCGGCTTCGCGCCAGCCGGAGGCCCCGGTCGAGCGCCACCCAGCACATCAGGCGCGAATAGAGAAACTCCTGGTGTGCTCCGCGCACTTCCCAAATCCCCGCGTCCCGTTCGCGCCAGTGCTCCACCACCCAGTCGAGGAGGCGAACGAGGTTCGTCCAAAGATCGTAGGAGATCGGCTCGCCGAACTTGTTGTAGAGATAGACCGAATCGAGCAGCTCGCCGTAGATGTCGAGTTGAAGCTGGTCGTAAGCGCCGTTGCCGATGCGCACGGGGGCCGAGCCCCGGTATCCCTCCAGATGGGTGAGCGCCTCCTCACGCAGGTCGTGTCGCCCATCCAGCCCGTACATGATCTGCAGTGACCCGTCCGGGTTCAGTTCGCCGCACCGGGCCTCCAGCCACTTCATGAACGCGCCCGCCTCCTCCGTGTAGCCCAGGCGCATCAGCCCGTAGAGCGTGAACGATGCGTCGCGGATCCACGCGTACCGATAGTCCCAGTTCCGCTCGCCCCCCAGCTCCTCGGGCAGTCCGAACGTAGCGGCGGCTGCAATGGATCCATGTGGCTTCGACGTCAGGAGCTTCAACGTGAGCGCGGAGCGGTTGACCATCTCGCGCCATCGGCCCCGGTACGTCGATCGTCCGACCCAGGAACGCCAATAGTTCAGCGTGTCCTTGAAGGCATCGGCGATCGCCTCGTGCCGCGTCCACGGAGAGGGCTCGCCGGGATGCGCCTCGTGGAGGACGAACGCCGCCGACTCACCGGCCCGAAGCGTGAACTCCCCAACGACGGCTCCGTCGTGCTCGCGAAGGGGAACGTCCGCGTGGAGGCGAAGTGTCGGGAATCCCTCGCCCTCCGGATGGAACAGCGCCTCGTCCTTGCGAATCTCCACCCGGTGTCCACGCCGACCGTAGTCGAAGCGGGGCTCGCAGCGCACGCGGTAGCGGACCTCTCCCCGTACCGTCTTCACGCGTCGCACCAGCGGATGGGCGTGCTCGCCGCTTCCCCGAATCGCCATGAAGTCGGAGATCTCGGCCACGCCGCCCTGCGTCAGCGCGCGCGTGATCAGGATGTTCGAGTCGGGAAGGTAGAACTGCCGGCGCCGGGCGCCCTCCAGGAGCGGCGTGAGGGCGAACCGGCCGCCGCGCCGCGCATCGAGCAGCGAGGCGAATACGGACGGGGAGTCGAGGTGCGGGAGGCAGAGGTAGTCGATGGTGCCGTCGATCGCGACGAGGGCGACCGTGTGCAGGTCCCCGATGACGCCGTGGTGTTCGATCGGCTCCTGGCTGCTATCCGGTCCCGCGGCGGACACCGCCGCCACGGTCTTCGTTCGCGCCATCACGTCACCTCCCTCGACAGACGATACAGGAGATCGTGGCCAAGCGCGCGGCCGTCGTTGCGCTCATCGTTCGTCCGAGACCCCCGCGACGGCGCCCTGGAACGCCTCGGCAAGCGTCGGGTGGACGTGCACCGAATCCCGAATCACGCGCGCCGGGGCCCCGGCGTTCATGAGGGTCACGTAGAGGTGCACCAGTTC
The DNA here is from genome assembly GCA_003235575.1 of Candidatus Eiseniibacteriota bacterium. GTDB lineage: Bacteria > Eisenbacteria > RBG-16-71-46 > SZUA-252 > SZUA-252 > SZUA-252. The sequence continues at coordinate 102,824 of QJVW01000079.1, forward strand.
GGCCCCCTGGTCGGTGAACGCGGTGGCGCCGAGCACCAGCCCGCTCCGCTCCTCCACGATGACCTTGAGAAAGCCCTCCGAACGGCCCCGCTCCCGCGCCCGGCCGCTCCGCGCCATGTCGTACCGGTGAACGACGTGGGGTTTGCCCGAGGCGTTCGCCTGCGCCTCGTTCATCCCCACGCGCCCGATCTCGGGATCGGTGAAGATGGCGTACGGAACGATCCGCTCGGTCGTGCGCCCCCCGCCGTTCACCATCTGGTCGAGCAGGATGCGATGGTCGTCCCAACTGCTGTGCGTGAACTGGGGGCCGCCGCGAATGTCGCCCGCGACCCAGATGCCGGGGACGTTCGTGGAGAGCCGCTGATCCGCCGTGACGATGCCGGCCGGGGATACCGCCACCCCGACCGTTTCGAGGCCCAGGTCGTCGGTGTTCGGCTGTCTTCCCGTCGCCACGAAGAGATGCGATCCCTCCAGCGAGTCCGAATTCCCGTCCCGTCGCAGAGTGAGCCGCACGCCGGAACCCGTCGCGGCCACGGCCTCCGTCGCGGAACGGAATCGGAACGCGATCCCTTCGTCCTGGAGCACCCGCTGGAGCGCGGCCGCGACGTCCTCGTCCTCGGTCTTCGCGATGCGGTCGGAGCGCTCGATCAACGTCACGCGGCTTCCCATGCGGCGATAGAACTGGCCCATCTCGAGCGCGATCACCCCCGAGCCCAGGACCAGCACGTGGTCGGGTCGCTCGCGCAGCTCGAGCCAGTTGCCGGCGTGGAGATAGGGAACCGCGTCGAGCCCCGGGATCGGTGGGATCCGCGACCGGGTTCCGGTGTCGAGGACGATCTCCCTCGCCAGCACCTCGCGGTCATCCACCGTCACGACGAAGGCGTCCCCGCGCCGCCCCGCAAGGCGCGCGTGCCCTCGGAGCCACGCGGGGTTGCCCCCGGCGCCCTCGAACCAGCGCTCCAGTCCCGTGCGCGATTCGAGCGCGATGGCCCGGGCCCGGTCGATGACCGCGGCGAAATCGACCTCCACGCTCTGGATTCGGACGCCGAACTCCGTCGCGCGTCGGGCGTCCTGCGCCAGGCGCGCCGAGGCGACGGCGGCCTTGGTTGGCGTGCAGCCGAAATTGACGCACGAACCGCCGAGGAATTTCCGCTCCGCGAGCGCCACGCGGCGCCCTCTCCCAGCGAGGGCGTGCGCGAGGGGAGCGCCGGCCTGGCCGGCGCCAACGATGAGGACGTCGTAGTGATTGGTATCCGCCATGGCGAGCCCTCCTGGGTGTACGGAGCACAATGCCGAGAGCGCCGATATGGTTCCCGCCGCGGTTCGGGGGCCATCGGGTTGCGCCGGCACGGACAGGAGCCTACTATGTCCGCTTCCTGTCGCGAACCACTCCCGTTTCATGCCCGCCCGCGTTGGGCCGGAGGACACGATGGAGACCGAACAAGCCGTCGGCATCGCGCTCCGCGGCGTTCGAAAGCGATTCGGGGACACCACGGCGCTGGAGGCGACCGACCTGGAGGTCCCCCCGCACCGCTGCCTCGCGCTGATCGGACCGAGCGGGTGCGGCAAATCGACGCTCCTTCGGCTCGTGATCGGGTTGATCGGCCCCGATGAAGGGGAGATTCACGTGGGGCCGACCCGCATGGAGCCGGTCGCACGCCGGGCCCTTCGCCTCCGCATGGGATACGTGATCCAGGAAGGGGGACTCTTCCCGCACCTCACCGCCCGCGAGAACGTCTCGCTCGTGGCCAGGGATCTCCGATGGGATGAATCCCGAATCAGCACGCGGATCGGCGAACTCCTCGCGTTGACCGGGATCGAGCCCCCCCTCCTGGATCGATACCCGGCCCAGCTGTCCGGGGGCCAGCGCCAGCGCGTGGGCCTCATGCGCGCCCTGATGCTGGATCCCGGGGTGCTCTTGATGGACGAACCGCTCGGGGCGCTCGATCCCATCATTCGCTCCAGACTACAAGAGGACCTGCGCCGGCTCTTCGCCCGTCTACGAAAGACCGTGCTGCTCGTGACCCATGACATGGGGGAGGCGTCGTACCTTGGCGACGAGATCGCCATGATGCGCGCGGGGCGAATCGTGCAGCGGGGAAGTCTCGCGGATCTCCTGGAGCGCCCCGCCGATCCGTTTGTCACCGAGTTCATCCGCGCCCAGCGGCCGCTGGACGAGCTCGGGGAGCGGGGAACTACGTGACGCGCCGGTCCCCTCGCATCGCACGCGGCGGTTTCCGCCTCGTCCTCGGCGTGACGGCGTCGGCCTGCGCGGCGACGATGCTCGGACTCGTCGCCATCGCCACGTTCGCCACTCCGCTCCGTGCCGCAGCCGACGAGATGCCGCGCCTCGCGGTGGCGTCGAAATCGTTCCCCGAGTCCTGGGTGCTGGGGGATGCGCTGGCCGCGCTATGGCGCCGCGCGGGTTTCGACGTCGAGCACCGTCGCAATCTGGGCGGCACCGAAATCGTCTTCCAAGCGCTCCAATCGGGCGCCGTCGACGCCTACCCGGAGTACACGGGTACGATCTCCGAGGTGATCCTCCAGGGCGCCAAGGGGGCCACGCTCCCGGTCATGCGCGAGGCGCTGGCGGCCCAGGGGATCGGCGTGAGCGAGCCCCTGGGGTTCAACGACGGATACGCCCTGGCCGTTACCGAAGCGACACAGCAACGGTACGGCCTTCGACGGCTTTCCGATCTCGCCAAGCATCCCGAGCTGCGCCTGGGGCTCACGCACGAGTTCCTGGGACGACCCGACGGTTATCCGGGTCTCGCGCGCGCCTACGGACTGCGCCTGCGCCACGTGCGCGGCATTCAGCACGAACTCGCCTATACGGCGATCGCGACGGGGAAGGTGGACGTGATCGACATCTACACGACGGACGCCCAGATCGAGCACCTCGGCCTGCGCGCCCTGGAGGACGATCGCGCGTTCTTTCCGCGCTACGACGCGGTGTGGCTCTACCGGCTCGATCTGCCGGAGCGCGCGCCCCGGGCCATGGAAGCCCTACAGCGCATGGCCGGAACGATCGACGAGGCGACGATGATTCGCGCCAACGCCAGGGTCGTGCTTGGCGAGCAGAGTTCGAAAGCGTCGGCCGACACGCTGCTGCTCGAGGCGCTGGGCGACCGTGCTCCCGCGACCGCGCGCACGCGCAGCCCGGCGGCTCGCATGCTTTCGGCCACCGGGCAGCACGTCAAGCTCGTAGCGATCTCGCTGCTGGCGGCCATGCTCATCGGAATCCCGCTCGGCGTTCTCGCGACGCGAACGCGCTCCCTGGCGGCGGCGACGCTGGCCGGCGCCGGCGTCCTGCAGACGATCCCGTCGCTCGCGCTTCTCGCGTTCCTGATTCCGGTTCTCGGCATCGGCGTGGGGCCCGCGTTGGTCGCGCTCTTCCTGTACAGTCTGCTGCCGATCGTCCGGAACACGTACGTCGGGATGACGACGATCCCGCCTGCGCTCAGCGAAGCGTCCGCCGCCCTGGGCCTCTCGGAGCGCGCGCAACTCTGGCGGATCCGACTGCCGATGGCGTCGCCGGCGATCATGGCCGGCATCAAGACGAGCGCCGTCATCAACGTGGGGACGGCCACGCTGGCAGCTCTGATCGGAGCCGGGGGACTGGGGGATCCGATCCTGGCCGGCATCCAGCTTCGGAGGACCGATCTGATTCTGCAGGGGGCCGTTCCCGCCGCTCTGTTGGCGCTCGTCGTTCAGTGGCTCTTCGACGCCGCGGACCGCGTGGTGATTCCGCGCGGGCTGCGCCTTCCGACGGAGCCGAAGTAGCCGCCACGTCGTCGCCGACGTCTCGAAGCGCCCTCCATGTCACCGCCGATCTTGGGCGAAGAACTACTGGAATCTCGCGGCGATTCGGGGAATCATAGACGGTATCCCGCAGACCGATCCCAAGGGGGCTTTGCCATGCCAATCGAACGCCCGGTCCTCGAGGACCAACCGACGCTGATCGCCCGCCTGCAGGAGGCGCGCACGACGACCGACGATCTCTTCGGCCTCCTCCGGACCGAAGCCCTCTACGAGCGGCCGATTCCCGAGCGCCATCGCCTGATCTTCTACCTGGGACACGTCGAGGCGTTCGACGCGAATCTCCTCTTTGGTCCGTTGGGCATCGCCTCGTTCCACCCGGAGTTCGACAAGCTCTTCGCCTTCGGCATCGACCCGATCGGGGGGGGACTGCCATCGGAACCGCCGTCCGATTGGCCCACGGAGGCGGTCGTACGGGAGTACGGGGAGAAGGTGCGCGCCGCGCTGGACCGGGGGTTCTCCACTGCCGATTCCTCCCACCCGGATCTGGCCGACGGCGCCCGGATGAACGTGGCCATCGAGCACCGCCTCATGCACGCCGAAACGCTCGCGTACCTCTTCCATCAACTCGATCCTGCCCTGAAGCGCCCTCCAGCGGCGCCCGATCGGAAGCCGCCAGGGAACCCCGTCGCGCCGACGTCCGTGGATATTCCGGCGGGTCGCGCGACGCTGGGTCTTTCCCGCAACGGCGTCTTCGGGTGGGACAACGAGTTCGAGGAGCACGCCGTCGAGGTGCCCGCGTTCGACATCGACGCGATCAAGACCACCAACGGGCAGTTCCTGGAATTCGTGCGGGCCGGCGGGTACCGCGAGCGCGGGCTTTGGAGCGATGCCGACTGGGCGTGGCGGTCGGCGGCGAAGCTGGAACATCCGCCGTTCTGGACGCCGGAGGGATCCGGCTACCGCTACCGGGGAATGTTCGGAACGGAACCGCTGCCGCTGGACTGGCCCGCGTACGTCAGTCACGCGGAGGCATCCGCCTACGCGCGCTGGGTGAAGCGATCGCTTCCGAGCGAGTCGCAGTACCACCGTGCGGCCTACGGCACCCCCCGCGGAGCGGAACGGGCGTATCCCTGGGGCGACGAGCCGCCGACCCCCGAGCGGGGCAATTTCGATTTCCAGCGCTGGGAGCCGGCGCCCGGCGGCGCCTATCCCGCGGGCCAAAGCGCGTTCGGCGTCCATGATCTCCTCGGGAACGGCTGGGAGTGGACGCGAAGCCTCTTCGAGCCCTTCCGCGGTTTCGAACCACACCCGTTCTACAGGGGCTACTCCGCCAACTTCTACGACGGTCACCACTACGTCATGAAGGGCGGGTCGCCTCGCACGGCCGCCTGCATGCTGCGGCGTTCCTTCCGGAACTGGTTCCAGCCGCACTACCCGTACATGTACGCCGGATTTCGAACGGTGTCGGCGTGAAGCAGCCCCTCGACACGTCTCCCGAGTTCGCGGTGCCGACGGCCAACGCGATCGACGTGTCCGAGGTCCGCGACGGCCTGGGGCGCACGGGACAGAAGACGCTACCCTCGAAGTATTTCTACGATGCCGTCGGGTCCACGCTCTTCGAAGCGATATCGCAGCTGCCGGAGTACGGGCTAACCCGGGCGGGAGAGCGAATTCTCTCGGAGCGCGCCACGGAGATCGTTCGTCGGATCCCGTTGCCCGTGCGGGTGGCGGAACTCGGCAGCGGGAGCGGCCGCAAGACGAAGTACGTGCTCGCCGCGATGGCGGAACGGCAGCCGGTGGTCTACCACCCGATCGACATCTCCAGCGCGGCGCTTCAGGATTGTGAACGCGAAATGGGGCAGATCCCCACGGTGCGCGTCGCTTCGGTGCACGCCGAGTACCTGGATGGCATGGCCATCATCGCGAAGGAGCGGCGCAACGGGGAGCGGCTCCTGGTGCTGTTCCTCGGGAGCACGATCGGCAATTTCGAACGCGATGCGGCGGACGCGTTCATGCGGGAACTTCGCGGAACCTTGCAGACGGGGGACACGCTGCTCCTGGCGACGGATCTCGTAAAGCCGGTGGACCAGATGATCCGCGCGTACGACGATCCCGCCGGCGTGACGGCGGCCTTCAACAAGAACCTCCTGGTCCGCATCAATCGGGAGCTGGATGCGGATTTCGACCTGACGCGGTTCGCCCACGAAGCCCGGTGGAACGCGGACGATCGGTGCATCGAAATGCACCTTCGCTCGACCGTTCGCCAGCGCGTGGCCGTGCGCGGGGCGGACCTCATCGTCCCCTTCGAGGAGAATGAGACGATCTGGACGGAGAGCTCCCACAAGTACACGCCCGAGGAGCCCGCGGCCATCGGCCGCCGCGCGGGATTCGAAGAGGGCGGTCAGTGGTTGGACCGGGATTGGCCCTTCGCGCAGACCCTCCTCGTCGCCTCCTGATCGCCTAGTTCGCGGCCGATTCCGGTTTCGCCGTCCGCTCGCCGGCACCTTTCGCCGTGGCCGTCGCCGCGAAGTCGCCCGCCTGGATGATGGACATGGACTGCATGTCGATGTGCTTCCGCATCACGTCCAGGATCCGGTCGGCGGTCAGGCTCTCGATGGCCGTCTCGAAATCGCGGTCGAACGTCAGCGTGCGGCCCTGCTCGAGTCGGCTCGCCAGCGTCGCCGCCAGCTCGCGGTCCTCCGTGCGGGAAACCTGCTGGCGCTGCAACCACCCCTTCTTCGCCTCCGCGAGTTCCCGCGGCTCGAATCCCTTGTCGAGCATCTTCTTCATCTCATCCTGGAAGGCGGCATCCAGCTTGGCGGCGTTCTCCGGGTTGTAGATGGCGAACGCCCAGAAGCGGGCGTCGTCGTCCCAGGCGCCCGCGGCGGCGCCCGACCGCACCCCGTAGCTCAGCCCCTCCGTGCGGCGAATGCGCGTCGCGAGGCGCGAGTTCAAAAACCCGCCTCCGGTCATGAAATTCCCGAGCAACAACGCCGGATATTCGGGATCGGTGTCCTTCATCCGCAGGCGCAGGGAGGCGATGAAGAAGGCACTCTTCTTGTCGGGCGTCTCGATCGACTGCACGAGCGGCGGGCGCGGCGCGTACGCCGTGGTCAGCCGCTCATAGGGCGCCGGGCTCTTCCAGTCGCCGAACAACTCGGAAACCAGGTTTCGAATCTGTTCCGGATCGAAATCCCCGACGACCGCGGCCTCGGCGGCGCTGGCGCCGTAGAATCGCTTGTGGAAGCGCTTGATGTCCGCCAGCGTGACCCCGCGCGTCGCCGCGATCAACTCGTCGCTCGTCGCGACGTACTGGGGATCGTCGGGATCGCGGGGGATCAGGTGCCGCCACATGGCCGTGGTGGCCAATCGCCGGGGATCGGTCTTCGACTCCTCCAGGCCGGCAATCCGCTCCTCGCGGAGCAATTCCAGCTCGGACGGCGGGAACGACGGCTCCCGCAGGACCTCCGCCGCGAGACGCAGCGCCTCGGGCAATGTCTCCCGCGTCGCCTCGATGGTGGCCCACGCGCCGTCCACGGTTCCGTTGACGCGAACCGTGGCCTTCAAGCGATCGAACGCATCCTGTAGCTCCTGGCGCGTGTGCTTGGTCGTTCCCCGCAACAGCATGTCGCCCGTCAGCTCGCCGGCCTGCTTGCCGCCCTTCAAGGCGCTTCTGCTTCCGAAGTGGAGGCGGATGATCGCCTGCACGGTGGCGCCACGCGTCTTCTTGGGCAGGAGCGCCAGTTTCATGCCGGAGGGCAGTTCCGAGCGGGTCACCCGGGCCTCGATCGCATCGGGGGCCGGATCGAACGCCTCGCCCATGCTCAATCCCTCGCCGCCCTTGTAGTCGCTCACGAGCGACGCGATGTCCCGCGCGGGCGGGATGATCGCGCGATCGGGCTCCTTCGTCGGAAGGAAGATGCCGACGGTCCGGTTCGACGGCTTCAGATACGCCGCGGCGACGCGCGCCACGTCCTCGGGGGTCACCTTCATGAGGGCGTCGCGATACAGGAACACAAGGCGCCAATCGCCCATGCCCGCCCATTCCGACAGACGAAGGGCGGCGCGGGGTGAATCCCGCATGGTTCGATCCCATCGCTTGAGCAGGTTGTCGCGCGCGCGTGCGACCTCGACGTCGGTGGCGGGCGTTGCGGCGAACCCCTCGATCGTCTCGATCATCGCTTCCTGGGCGGGCTCGATCGATCCGTCGGATGTGAGCGTCGCATCGACGTAGAGGAGGCCGGGATCCCGGAATTGCCAGACGTCGGTCGAGATCGAGGCGGCCTTCTTTGCCTCCACCAGCGCCTTGTAGAGACGACCCGACGGCTCGTCTCCCAGAAGGAAGCCGAGGACGTCGACGGCCGCGAAGTCCGCGTCCGGTCCGGCGGGCACGTGGTAGCCGACGCCGATGACCTTCGCGTCACCCACGCGCCGCAGCATGACGGTTCGCTCGCCATCCTGCACCGGCTCGACCGTGTACGTCGGATCGAGACGCCGGCTCGGGCGGGGAATGGCGCCGAATTTCTTCTGGATCAGGCGGAGCGCCTTCGATTCGTCGAACTTGCCCGCGACGACCAGGATCGCGTTGTCGGGCTGGTACCACTTCCGATAGAACGCCTGCAGGCGCTCGATCGGAACGTTCTCGATGTCGGAACGCGCGCCGATCGTGGACTTGCCGTAGTTGTGCCAAAGGTAGGCCGTGGACGCCACGCGCTCGGCCAGGATCTGCTTCGAGTCGTTCTCGTCGATCTCGAATTCGTTGCGGACGACCGTCATTTCGGAATCGAGATCCTTCTGCGCGATGAAGCTGTTCACCATGCGGTCGGCTTCCAGGTCCAACGCCCATTCGAGGTTCTCGTCCGTCGCGGCGAATGTTTCAAAGTAGTTCGTGCGGTCGTACCAAGTCGTGCCGTTCGGTCGGGAACCGTGGGCCGTCAACTCCTGCGGGATGTCCCGGTGCTTCGTGGATCCCTTGAAGACCAGGTGCTCCAACAGGTGTGCCATGCCGGTTTCGCCGTACCCCTCGTGGCGCGACCCGACCAGATACGTGATGTTGACCGTGGCCGTCTGCTTCGATGGGTCCGGGAAGAGCAGCACCTTCATGCCGTTCTTCATCCGGTACTCGGTGATCCCCTCGACCGTGGCGACCCGCTCCATCCCGGAAGGAGCGGCGGCGGAGCGCGCCGCGCCGGCGTGCTCTCGGGGCTGGGATCGCGCGGGTTCGCTCGCGAGGGTCGCTGCGATGACGAGGAAGAGGAGTGCGGGGAACAGCAGGCGGCGTGCGGTCATGGAGGTCATCCTTCCATTTTCTGCCGCCGTGCGGGCGCCAGCCGACCGTGGAATGGCCGTGGGTTTCCGATCGGCGGAAGTGCCTCGTGGGATCACTGCATCACCCCGCCATTGTAGGGGATGAGGTCCCGGGCGTCATCGCCCGGGGTTTGGCGGTCGGGGCGCCGCAGCGCGGCGTGGTACACTTGGTGTCGTCCATCGATGCGCGGGGTCCCTTGGAGTTTTTCATTATGGACGGCTCGAAAGTATTTGTCGGAACGTCAGTTACAGCGTGCTTGGCGAGTGTTGCGCGTGCCCCGTGCGGGAAGCCAGCCGGGGAGCCGCGGTGACCACGGACCGAGGTAGGCGCGCGCGGAACATCGTCCTCGGCGCCCGCTCGCTCCCGGAGCCGCTACGCGCTCCGTTCATCGACCGCGTGTGCCGCGGCGACGCGGCGCTTCGTGCGGAGGTGGATTCCCTCCTCTCCGGTCGCGCTCCGGAACCGGACTCCTTCGACGCTGTGATCGAGGCCGCCCTGCAGGAACAGCCGGCGCCGGCCCCGGCCCCGCCCGAACCCAACCTCGCCGCGCGTCCGGTCGGTCCGATGGGTCCTGCGGAGCCGCAGACCGACGCCGAGCCCGACCACATCGGGCCCTACCGAATTCTCGGCCGACTGGGCGAGGGGGCGCTGGGAGTCGTCTACCACGCCCGCCAGACCGAGCCGATCCGCCGCGACGTGGCGTTGAAGCGATTCCGCGCGGACCTCGACGCGGGCGTCGTGCTGTCGCGCTTCGACGTCGAGCGGGAAGCGCTGGCGCTGATGAACCACCCGCATATCGCCCGGATCCTCGACACGGGCTCGGACGCGGGGGGACGACCCTACGTCGTGATGGAGCACGTCGACGGCGCCTCCATCACCGCCTTCTGCGATCACCACCGTCTCACCATCCCCGAGCGCCTCCGACTCTTCCTCGTGGTGTGCGATGCCGTGCAGCATGCCCATCAGCGCGGCGTGCTCCACCGCAACCTGAAACCGTCCAACGTTCTCGTGACCGACGCGGGGGGAGCGCCGACGCCCATGGTGGCGGACTTCGGCGTGGCCGCGGCGATCGCCGATCCGCTGACGACCGACGGCATGGCGACGTTGGACACCATGCTGTCCCGGACGCCCGCCTACATGAGCCCGGAGCAGGCTGGATCGAGCGCGGCGAGCGTCGATACGCGTTCCGACGTGTACGCCCTCGGCGTCTTGCTCTTCGAACTCCTCACGGGCGGACTTCCGTTACGGCTGGAGGGGCGTTCCCTCGACGAGGCGCGCGAGGCGATCGCGACGCAGCCTCCGACGCTCCCAAGCGCGCACGGCGGCGGCGAAGCCGACGCCTACGCTCGCGGGACGACGCCGTCGGGACTGAGCCGGGCCTTGCGCGGCAGGTTGGATCGCGTGGTCGCGAAGGCGCTCCACAAGGATCCGGATCAGCGGTTCGCTTCGGTGGCGCACTTCGCCGAAGCCCTTCGCTCCCGCGCGGGGGGAACCGCGGATCGGACCAGCGAAGGATCGTGGCGTCACCGTGCGGGGTCGTTTCTGCGCGGGCACCTCCTGGCGGTTGGTCTCGTCGCGGCGGTCGCGCTTACGTTGATCGCGTTCGCCGCCAACCGTGCCGTCTCGACGGCGCGCTCCGAGCGGGATCGCGCCCGCGCGGCGGAAGCCGTGGCCCGAAACGAGGCGGCGGCGACGGACCAGGTGACGGCCTTCCTCGAACGCTTGTTCCGGGGCGCGGAGGATCCGCGTTCGCCCGGGGCATCGCTGCCGGCCCGCGCGCTGCTCGATCGCGGTGTGTTGCGCCTCCGCACCGAATTCCAGGCGGACTCGGTCTTGCGCGGCCGACTCCTGACCACGATGGGGGAGCTGTACCACGCGATCGGACTTCCTGACGAGGCGGATTCTCTGCTGCGCGAAGCCCTGGCCGTGCGGGAACGGTCGCTCGGGGCGGATCACCCGGACGTCGGGGCGACACTCGATCTGTTGGGAGCCGCGGCGCGCGATCGCGGCGCCGAGGACGCGGGGCTGTCGTACTTCGAACGCGCCCTCGCCATCCGAAGGGCGGCGCTGGGGGATTCCGCCGCTCCGGTCCTCGAGAGTTTTCGGCACGTCGCCGGCGCGAACCGGGCGCTGGGCCGCCTCGATACCGCGGAGCCCTTCCTTCGACGAGCGCTGGAACTGGCGCGGCGGTCGCGCGGCGGGGAGGATCTCGACGTCGCGACGGACGAAACCGCGCTCGCATCGCTCCTGACCGAGCGGGGCGCGTACGACGAGGCGGACGTGTTGCTCCGCCACGCTCTGGCCACCCGGAGACGTCTCCTGGCGGCGGGGGATTCGAATCTCGCGACGACCCTGGACCAGCTGGGGGAGGTGGCGTGGCGCCGGGGTCGGTACGCGGAGGCCGAATCGCTGTGCCGCGAGGCCAGGGACCTCTATCGCGCGCTGCACGGCGAGGAGGACGCCGCGCTCGCGCGGGCCGACTACCGCCTGGCCCGCGCGCTTCGTGGGGAGGGGAACCTGGTCGACGCGGAGGCGTTCTACCGATCGGGGCTCGACATGGCGCGACGGACGCTTGGAAACCGCGGTCCCGAGTACGCAACCTACCTTCAGGGATTGGGCGATCTGCTGGTCTCGGGCGGACGCGTCGCGGAGGCGGAGCCGCTGCTCCGCCACGCGCTCGCCATGCGCCGGCGACTCTTCGGGGGCGACGATCCGAGGGTCGCGGGCAGTCTGGAGGCGATGGGGGAACTCGAGCTGGCGCGACGGCGCGCCTGGTCGGCGGAGCAGTACTTCACGCAGGCGCGAACCATCCGAGACTCCGCCCAGCCGGCGGCGAATCCCGAGCGCGCCACGCCGCTGCTGGGACTCGCGCGCGCCGCGCTGCTTCGCGGGGACGTCGCGGGGGCCACCCCGCTGGCGCGGTCCGCGGACTCCCTTCGCGCCGCCGCGCTCGGAGACGCCCATCCCTTGACCGAGGAAGCGCGGGCGGTGTATGCAGAATGCCAGGGGGTGACACAGGGAGCCGCGACCGGTGCGCCCCGAGACGTACCGGTCGCGCCATGAAGGATGGGGAGCGCATGAGCGAATTCCACCGCACGACGACAACGTTCCAGCCCGGTGCGAAAACGCTGCCCCGGGCGTACTACACGTCGCCCGACATTCTGGAACAGGAGCGGGAGCGGATCTTCGCCCGTGGATGGAATCTTGTCGGGCGCGATTCGCGTCTCGCGGCGCCGGGCGACTACTTCGCCTGCACGGTCGCCGGCGAATCGATCCTCGTCGTGCGCGACCGCGAGGGGACGATCCGCGCGTTCTACAACCTATGCCGCCACCGGGGGACCCGCCTGTGCGACGAGTCCTCGGGCCGGTTCCGCGATTCGATCCAGTGCGCGTACCATGCCTGGACCTACGCCCTGGATGGCCGCCTGGTGGGAGCGCCGCACATGCAAGACGCCCAGGATTTCGACAAGGCGGACCATCCGCTCCACCAGGCCGCGGTGGCGACGTGGGAGGGGTTCGTGTTCGTGAATCTGTCGGACCGACCGCCGTCCTTCGCCGAGAGTTGGGCGCCGGTGCGAGAACGATTCGCACGATTCGGCCTGTCGCGGCTCGAGGTAGGTCACCGCGTCGTCTACGACGTGGCGGCGAATTGGAAGCTGGTGTTCCAGAATTACTCGGAGTGCCTGCACTGTCCCACGATTCATCCCAAGCTCGCGTCGGTGCTGCCGTATCAAAGCGGGGCGAACGACCTGGTGGAAGGCCCGTTCCTCGGGGGATACATGGAGATCAAGGCGCCGAACGTAAGCGCGACGATGAGCGGGAGCGCGTGCGGGAGGCTGGTGAGCGACGATTTGGGAGGCGACGATCGTGCGCGGGCGTTCTACTATTCCATCATGCCCAACATGCTGCTCAGCCTGCATGCCGACTACGTGAACTACTACGTCATCCGCCCCCTCGCCGTCGATCGGACCGAGGTCGAGTCGGAGTGGCTGTTCCATCCCGAGACGATCGCCGATCCGGCCTCCAACATGCGCGACGCGATCGAATTCTGGGATGTGACGAACCGGCAGGATTGGGACATCGTGCGCCAGAGCCAGCTCGGGATCGCCTCGCATCGCTACGCGCCGGGACCCTATTCGCCCCGTGAGAGCATTCCCGCGGCCTGGGATCGCGAATACCTCCGTTGGATGACGGCGGCGTGAGCCGTCGCTCGGCGCCCCCGCGCGTCGCCCGACTCCGATCTCAACGTACGCTGGGTTATGCCGATAGGTCTCCCATGCCGCGATCGCGAAACCTCCGTCGTTCCTGCCCGGCCGATTCCGGCTCCTGGCGGGGGATCCACCGGTGGAGGCCCGCGCCATGACGCGGTGGGGCAAGGGCCCGCTCGTGGCCGCGGTTCCGATCCTCGTGATCATCTGGTTTGCCCTGCAAGCGCTCGTACCCGGAACGGCGCCTACCGGCGCGTCGCCGCCCGACGCGCCCGAGCCGCGGCGGTCGATCGTCCGCGACACGCTCAAGAGCGGCATGGCGCTGTCCGAACTGATGGCTTCCAATGGGTTCGACGCGGCGCAGATTCATGAACTCACGGAACTCATTCGAGACTACAAGCGGCCTCGCACGCTTCGGCCGGGCGTGACCCTACGCTTCTCGGGCCCCGTCGGCGAGATCCCCGATCGCGTGAACGTCCAACTCAATCCGGACTCCACGCTCCGCCTCTACTACGCGGACTCCATCTGGACCGCCGAGGTCCAGGCGGTGCCCTTCGTCGTCGACACGGTGCGGCTGTCCGGCGTCATCGAATCGAGCCTCTGGTCGGCGGCGCTGAGCGGCGAGGTGGATCGCTTGGCCGAGTCCGAATTCCAGGAGTTGGTCTACGACCTCGCGGACGTGTATGCCTGGAAGATCGATTTCACGCGGGACATCCGAAAGGGAGACGCCTTCCGGGTCGCCTTCGAGCGGAAGGTGCGGCCCGACGGATCGATCCGCAGCCGGCAGTTCCTCGCCATCGAATTGCGGAATCAGGGACGTGTCTTGCGCGCCATTCCGTTCGCCCGTTCCGACCGGCGCATCGCCTACTACGATGAAGAAGGCCGACCGCTGCGCGGGGCGTTCCTTCGCTATCCGGTTCCGTTCCGCATCACCAGCGGCTTCAGTCGGAGGCGCTTCCATCCGATCCTGAAGCGCGTTCGGCCGCATCGCGGCATCGACTACGGCGCGCCCTACGGCACACCGGTTCGCGCGACGGGCCGCGGCACCGTCACGCGGGCGGGACGATGGAGCGGCTATGGACTCGCCGTGGAGATCCGTCACGCGAACGACGTCCGTACCCGCTACGCCCATCTCAGCGCGATCGGACGGGGCATCCGTTCCGGCGTGCGCGTGGAGCAAGGACAGGTGATCGGAAAGGTGGGCGCCACCGGGCTGGCGACCGGCACCCATCTTCACTACGAATTTCTGCAGCACGGACAGCACCGGAACCCCCTTTCGGTGAGCGTGCCGGCGGAACCCCCGCTCGAGAAGAAGTACATGGAAGCGTTTCGCCTACACCGCGACCTGGCGCTCGCGCTGCTCGACGGCGCGGGCGGTCTTGGGGAGACGATGGTGGCGGCGGCCGACGCCACGCCGAGCGACCCTGCGCCGAACGACGTCGCATCCCACTAGCGGGCCGGGCAAATCGAGGGCTGGCGCACAGTCGCCACCGCGGGTAGACTCCACGGAATCATGACCGCGATCGACGCCCTTCGGGCCCATTTGCTTCCGATCGAGGACCTCTACCGCGCGACGGCGGTGCTGTACTGGGACCAGGCGACGTATTTGCCCCCCGGCGGCGGAACCGCGCGTGGACGCCAGATCGCGACGCTCTCGCGGCTGGCGCACGAGCAGTTCACGGCCGCGGAGACCGGGCGACTCCTGGATGCCGCGGCGAAGGAGACGGAGGCGCTCCCCTTCGAGTCGGACGAGGCGGCGCTCGTGCGCGTCACGAGGCGCTCGTGGGAGCGGGCCGTCCGCAAGCCCGCCAGTCTCGTCGCGGAATTCCAATCGCACGTTTCCGAGTGCTACCAGGCCTGGACGGTGGCGCGACCGGCCAACGATTTCGCCCGGATGGTTCCTTATCTGGAGAAGACGCTGGAGCTCTCCCGGCGCATCGCGGCGTGTTACCCGGGCTACGATCACATCGCCGAGCCGCTGATCGACTTCTCGGACTACGGCATGAAGGTCACCACCCTACGTAGCCTCTTCGGCGAGCTCCGGGAGCGCCTCGTCCCCATGACCCGCGCCATCGCGGCGCGCCCCGCGCCGGACGCCGCCTTTCTTCGCCGCGGCGCCCCCGCCGACCAGCAGTTGGCCTTCGGTCTCGAGGTGATTCGCGCGATGGGGTACGACTTCAACCGCGGACGCCAGGACCTGACGCACCATCCGTTCCAAACCACCCTCTCGGCCGGAGACGTTCGTATCACGACGCGCGTTCGCGAAGACGATCTGGGCGACGCGCTATTCTCCACGCTTCACGAGTGCGGTCACGCGCTGTACGAACAGGGGATCGACAGGCGGCACGAGGGAACACCACTCGCGCACGGCACCTCGGCGGGCGTGCACGAGAGTCAATCGCGGCTGTGGGAGAACATCGTCGGCAGGAGCCGCGGCTTCTGGGAGCACTTCTTCCCGCGCATGAGGGAACGGTTCCCGAGCCAACTGGGCGACGTCACGGTGGACGCGTTCTACCGTGCGGTGAATCGCGTCGAGCCCTCGCTCATTCGCGTGGACGCCGATGAAGTGACGTACAACCTGCATGTGATGATGCGCTTCGAGCTGGAGATCGAGCTGCTGGAGGGGACGATCGCCATCAAGGATCTACCTCGCGTCTGGAACGAGCGGATCGAGAACGACATCGGCCTTCCGGTGCCGGACGATCGGGACGGGGTGCTGCAGGACGTCCACTGGTACAACGGACTGATCGGTGGCCAATTCCAGGGCTACACGCTCGGGAACGTTCTCTCGGCGCAGATCTACGACGCGGCCGTGCGGGCGCACCCGGAGATTCCCGCGGGCATCCGGAAGGGCGAGTTCTCGAAACTCCACGGTTGGCTGGTCGAGAACATCTACCGCCATGGTTCCAAGTTCACGGCGGAGGAATTGATTCCGCGCGCCGCGGGAAGCGATCTCTCGATCGAGCCGTACCTCAACTACCTCTGGAACAAGTACCAGCCGCTTTACGGACTACGGGACGAAGAGCGCGAGCTCGCGGCGCGATCGTAGGCGACGTCCCCGTGGGCGCCGCGGCCCCTAGACCGCGTCGAGGCCGACCGTGCGCAGCAAGGTGACGTAGCGCGGATCGGATCGAATGGCGTCGAGGCGCGGGTGCACGCGGAGAAGCATCAGCCCCGTGGCGTGTTCCTTCACGGCGACATCCAGCCAACGAAACGCCTCGTCGACGTCGCCAAGGCTCGCGTGGAGCGCGGCGATGCCCCAGGCCGACACCACCTTGGTCGCGCGTCCGTCGAGCAACCGCTGCAGCATGCGGCGGGCCTCCTCCGTGTTGCCTTGGCTCGCCTCCAAGTGGGCCAGACCAAAGGAGGGGCCGGCGACGCCGCCGCTCAACCGCCGGCCCTCCTCGTACTCACGCCGCGCCTCGTCGAAACGCCCGACCGCCTCGAGCGACCGTGCAAGGTCCGTATGGGCGCCGTCGAAACGAGGATCGAGGTCCACCGCCTTCTGGTAATACACCAACGATCGCTCGTACTCGCGGGCGTAGTAGTAGGCGTCCCCCACGCACGTGTGGATGATCATCGAGAGAGGGTCGATGCTGAGCGCCTTCAACATCGATTCCTTCGCTTCGCTGTGGCGCTCGACGCAGTAATAGAGCCGGCCGAGGTTCGTATGCGGGCCGGGCTGGGCGGGGTTCAGCGCGATGGCGCGCTCCAGCGATCGCAAGGCGGCCGGGACGTCTCGGTCCATGACCGCAAGCCAGCCCAGCGCCGCGTGCGCCTCCGCAATGGAGTTGTCCATCGCGAGGGCCTTGGTCGCGGCGGCGCGCGCCTCGGCGAGGGCCGCCGCGGGCGGCGCCATGCCGCGCGAGGCCCGCACGAGGTGACATCCGGCGACGCCCGCCCAGGCGGGCGCATACGTGGGATCGAGCTCCAGGGCGCGATGGAAATGGCGGATGCTCAATTCGATCGCCTGCGGTGACGAGGCGACCGCCGTGTGCCGACCCTTCATGTACTCGACGTGCGCCTCGGGGTTCACGGCGTGGCGCTTCGCCAGCTGCGTCGCCTCCTGCGGCGTGACCTGCACCGCGATCTCCTTCGCCACCGTTTCCGCCACGCGGCTCTGCATGTCGAGCACGTCCTCGATATCCCCGTCGTACCGATCGGTCCAGCGCGTTTCGTCCGTCGTCGCGGACACGAGCCGGACCGTGACGCGGACGCGTTTGCCGACAAGCAACGCCGAGCCCTCCAGAATGGCGTCGACACTCAATTCCCGCGCGATCTCGGGCAGGGCGCGCTGGACGCCCTTGTACTTCATGGCGGAGGTTCGGGAGATCACACGAAGCGCCTTCACACGCGCCAATTCCGAGATCAACGCTTCCGTCATGCCGTCGGCGAAGTATTCCTGGGCGGGATCTCGGGACACGTTGTCGAAGGGAAGCACCGCCAGCGACCGGATCACGTCCGGGGCCGGCTCCGGACGAAGACCGCTTCCGCTCGGCTCCCGTATCCGGCGCAGGATCTGGCTGATGGTCGCCGCGGAGGCGGGGCGCTGGGCAGGGTCCTTGCTCAAGCACGCGCCGATGAGACGATCCAGGTCGGGGGGCGTCTCCGCACGCAGGCTCCGGGCCGGCCGGGCCGCCTCGTGCAGGATCTCGAACATCAGCGCCTCGGGACGCTCCTTCTCGAACGGTCTGTGCCGCGTCAGCATTTCATAGAGCATCGCGCCAAACCCGTACAGATCCGTCCGCGCGTCGTCCGCGTCCCCGCGCAGCTGCTCCGGCGCCATGTAGGGGAGCGATCCGACGAACGTGCCCGGCTTCGTCAGATCGGTCATCGTCTGGCTCACGTGCAACAGGGTCGCCAGGCCGAAATCGAGGAGCTTGGGCGTGCCGGACGCCGTGAGCGCTACGTTCCCCGGCTTCAAGTCGCGATGCAGGATTCCCTGTTTGTGCGCGACGTCCAGCGCGTCGCCGATCTCCGCGCCAAGCCGCAGCACTTCGTCCAGGTCCATCGGACCCTGCCGGAGGCGCCCTAGGAGGGTTCCGCCCGCGACGTACTCCATGACGATGAAATCGACCTCGCCCTGCGTGTCGAAATCGAAGATGGTCGCCACGCCGGGATGGGCGAGGCGGGAGAGAACGTGGGCTTCGCGCCGGAAGCGTTCGCGCGCTGCGGGATCGTCCAAGGCCCCCCGATGCACGACCTTCACCGCGACGTCGCGATCCAGGTGCTCGTCGTGCGCCCGGTAGACGGCGCCCATCCCGCCGGCGCCGAGCGGCTCGATGATTCTGTAATGGGAGAGGGTCGTTCCGATCATGGGTGCGTTCCGCGCGCGGGACACGGGCAGCCTAGCATGAGGCTGCCCGTGGCGCCACGATGCGCCTCAGCGGCGCGCCGTCAGACCGCGCTGCCGCACGCGCGGCACTTGCGGGCTGCCTGGGGCAACGTCTCCAAACACTCCGGGCAGTCCTTGGTCGGGGGCGCCGGCGGGGCCGGGGCGGGTTTCATCGCCGCCTTCACGATCAGGAACACCACCGTGGCGATGATGAGGAAATCGACGACGCTCCCGAGGAATTTGCCGTAGGTCACGGCGCTGGCGGGCGTACCGTCCGGATTCGTGCTCAGAACCCACTGCAATTCGCGCCACGTGCCGCCGGGGATGATCAGGCTGATGACCGGCATCAAGACGTCGGAGACGAGAGACCCGACAACCTTGCCGACGGCGCCTCCGATGATGACGCCGATGGCGAGCGCGAGTGCGTTGGACTTGGTCAAGAACGCCTTGAATTCCTCGAGCATGTTCCGATTCCTCCTCCGAATGACGCGTGGACGCGGACGATGGCGCCGCGCCGCCGGCCGCGGGCTTCCGCAGGCTACTCCTCCGGACGTAATCGACAGCCCGGAGGCTGAGTTCCGCGGACAGCGTACAGCACCGTAGCAGGGGTGGAACCTCTTTCCAAGCGCCGGCCGGGCGAGCGCATCGCCGCCACGGACCGCCCCTTCGAGCCCGGGCGTCGCCGGGATGCCCCTTCGGCGCCCGCCATGGGCCATGAGTGGCATGCGCAATTCGGCCTCGTCCGGCGTACTACTTAGATAGGGCCGCCTGGAGCGCGGTACCGCCAGCGTTGAACCGCGGCCGACACCGCCGCGCCCCCCGCACCGCCCGCAGGGACCCCCGTCCCGCCAGACCGCATTGCAGCCGATCTAAGGCCGGTCGGAAGGAGAACCGCCATGGTACGCACACGATATTCCGCCCAGGAAATGACCCTCGACGACCCCGTCGTCGAAATCCATGAGTCCCAGCTCGCGCGGCTTCGCGCCCGCGCCAATCTCGCCCTGCCGGGCGCCATCATCGCCATCCTCGCGCTGACGCTCGTCGGGGCAGGCATCGTTCGCGTCGAACGCACGGTGCGGGAGTTGAACGACCTGGCGCAGGGGCGCAGCGGCGTCGTCGCCGCGCAGGTCGACGCGCTGAGCAAGGATTTGGCGGCGCGGACCGATCCCGAGTTCCTGGCCCGTATCGCGATGGAGGCGAACGCCGCGCCGATCGCGGGCGCGTCCTCGACCGCGATGCAAGCGCTCTCCGTCGCCCGCGGCGCGGCGAACGCCATCGAGCCCGTGACCGAGCACCTCGCCCTCGTCGACGGGCAGTGGGTCGCGTTGCGCAGCGAGTTCACGAACCTCGCGGAACAGGGGAACGCCCAGGCCGCCTCGATCGCCGAAGTCTCGACGGGTCTGGAGTCGCTGCGGTCGTCGCAGGAGGCACGGCTGGGTGTGCTGAGCCGTCGTCTCGACGACCAGGTGAATCGTCTCGATTTCCAGGACAACGAGATGCGGTCGTCGAAGACGTGGACACGCGCGGCCGCCGCCGGAGCGGCGGTCGGAATCGGCATCGCGGCCGTCCACGCGATCGGTCACGGCAGCCGTTAGCCGGCCCCAACACGCGGTCGTCGCCACAGAGGGAAGGGCACCATGCAGGACGCGCTATCGGCAGAGGCGCTGGAATACCATCGGGGGACGCGGCCCGGTAAGATCGAGGTCGTTTCCACCAAACCATGCGCCACGCAGAAGGACCTATCGCTCGCCTACACGCCGGGCGTGGCCGTGCCATGCCTCGCGATCGAGCGCGACCCGAATCTGGCCTACGAGTATACGGCCAAGGGAAACCTCGTCGCCGTCGTCTCGAACGGGACGGCCGTGCTGGGGCTCGGCGCGATCGGGCCCCTCGCGGGCAAGCCCGTCATGGAAGGGAAGGGAGTCCTCTTCAAGCGTTTTGCCGACGTGGACGTCTTCGACCTGGAAATCGACTCCCGGGATCCCGAAGCGATCATCCAGACCTGCCGCCTTCTGGAGCCCACCTTCGGAGGGATCAACCTGGAGGACATCAAGGCCCCCGAATGCTTCCTCATCGAGGAACGGCTTCAATCGCTGGTCTCGATTCCCGTCTTCCACGACGACCAGCACGGGACCGCGATCATCGCGAGCGCCGCGCTCCTGAACGCGCTCGAAATCACAGGGCGGAAGCTCGCGGACATTCGAATCGTGATCGTCGGCGCCGGCGCCTCGGGGATCGCCTCCGCCAGGCTGTTTACGCGGCTCGGCATTCGCCGGGAGCAGATCGTCTTCTGCGACCGAAAGGGCGTGATCCACCGGGGACGCGACGAGGACATGAATCCCTACAAGGCGGAATTCGCCTCCGACACGAAGGCGCGCACGCTGGCGGAGGCGGTGCGGGGCGCGGACGTGCTGCTGGGGCTCTCGACGGCCGGGCTGGTGTCGCCGGATATGGTCCGGTCGATGGCGGATCGTCCCATCCTCTTCGCCTGCGCCAATCCAGACCCGGAAATCAGTTATCCGGAGGCGAAGGCCGCCCGTCCGGACGTCATCATGGCCACCGGCCGATCCGACTACCCCAACCAGGTGAACAACGTTCTCGGCTTTCCCTTCCTCTTCCGCGGCGCGCTCGATGCGCGCGCGACCCGCTTCAACGACGACATGAAGCTCGGCGCGGTGCGCGCGCTGGCGGAACTGGCGAAGCAGGACGTTCCCGACGCGGTCGCCAGGGCCTACGGCCTCGAATCGCTCCGATTCGGTCCCGATTACCTGATCCCGAAGCCGTTCGATCCACGCGTGCTCCTGTGGGTGTCGCCCGCCGTCGCCAAGGCGGCCATGGAAAGCGGCGTCGCGCGCGCGACGCTCGATCTGGATGCCTACCGGGAGCGACTGGAGGCGCGGCTCGGAAAATCGCGCGAAATGGCTCGCGCCGTCATCCATCGGGCGCAGCGCCATCCCCGCCGCATCGTCTTTCCGGAAGGGGAGCACCCGCGCATCATCCGCGTGGCGTCCCACCTCGCCGCGGAGGGGGTCGCGCTCCCGCTCCTCCTGGGGAACGCGGAGCGCATTCGCGCCGTCGCGCGGCGTCTGGACGTGCCGCTCCGGGGCACCGAAGTGATCCATCCACGCCAGCATCCCCGGCGACAGGCGTATGTCGACGAACTCTACCGGCTACGCCAGCGAAAGGGGCTGACGCGCCGGGATGCGGACCGATTGATGCGCGATCCGAACTACCTGGGAACCGTCATGGTCCATTTGGACGACGCGGACGGCCTGGTATCGGGCGTGACGCAGCACTACCCGGCGACCATCCGACCCGCGCTCGAGATCATCGGGCTGCGCCCCGGGATCACCCGCGTCTGCGGCGTCTATTGCATCATCGTGCGGGGGAAGTGCTACTTCTTCGCGGACACCACGGTCAACATCCAGCCGAATGCCGAGGAGTTGGCGGAGATCGCCATCCTGGCGGGCGGCGTCGCGCGGGAGTTCGGATTCGAGCCCCGCGTCGCCATGCTCTCGTTCTCCAGCTTCGGGACGGTGAAGCACCCGGTGGTGGACACCGTCCGGCGTGCCGCCGAGATCGTCCGGAGTCGGGAGCCGGATCTTTGCGTGGACGGGGAGATGCAACTCGAACCAGCGATCGATCCCGAGTCGGCGCGGGATCACTTCCCCTTCAGCCGCATTCAGGGAGACGCCAACGTTCTGATCTTCCCGGATCTCCATTCGGGGAACCTGGCGTACAAGCTGATGCAGCGACTGGCCGGGTCCGAGACGATTGGTCCGATCCTGACCGGTCTGGCGAAGCCGGTGCACATCGTCTCGCCGACGTCGGACGACAACGAGATCATCCACATCGCCTCGATCGCCGTCGTGGAGGCGCAGGCGCGGACCAAGCGCGTCGACGGCGCACCCGCCGAGACGCGGCTCGAGGAAGTGGTCTGAGATGGACCTGGGCATCCTGAAAGAGACGTACGCGGGCGAGACCCGCGTTCCCCTCATTCCCTTCGCCGTCGGCGAACTCGCGCGGCAGGGAAACCGGATCGTGATCGAGTCGGAAGCGGGGGCGGCATCGGGCTTCGAGGATCAGGACTACCGCGATGTCGGCGCCACGATCGCCTACTCGGCGGAAGAGGTGGTCGGGCGCTCCCGGCTCGTCCTCAAGGTGATCCCACCATCCTGGGAGGAGTGCGCGAAGCTCGAGGAGGGGCAGATTCTGCTGTCGTTTCTTCAGCTCTCGAATGCGTCACGAAGCCTGGTCGAACTCCTGATCGCGCGGCGGATCACGGCCATCGGCGTCGAGGCGATCGAGGAACGGCCAGGGGAGCGGCCCGTCCTGACCACGATGAGCGAGATCGCGGGCAAGCTCGCGACGCCCGTGGCGGCGCACTATCTCCAGGCCCGCCAGGGCGGCCGCGGGGTGTTGCTGGACGGCATTCCCGGCGTGCCGCCCGCCACGGTCGTGATTCTGGGTGCGGGGGTCGTGGGAAGGACCGCCGCCATTCGGGCGGCGGGAAGCGGCGCGCACGTCATCGTCCTGGATCGGGATGTCGAGCGCCTGCGGGCGCTCGAGCGCCTCACGGGCGCCCGCGTGGCGACGGCGATGGCGGTTCCGTACAACCTCGATCGATTCGTCGCGATCGCCGACGTCCTGATCGGCGCCGTCCTGATCGATCAGGAGGCGACGCCGCACCTACTGGACGAGCGGCACATCCGCTCCATGCGTCCCCGGTCGGTCTTTCTCGACATCTCCATCGATCAGGGAGGCTGCTCGACCACCTCCCGGCCGACCACGATCCTCGACCCGACCTACGTGAGCGAGGGCGTGACGCACTTCTGCGTCCCAAACATTCCGGCGCTCGTGCCGCGCACCGCCACGGTGGCGCTGTCCAACATCCTCCTTCCGTACCTGGAGGAACTGACGCAGGTCGGGCCGGAGCGGATCGTTCGATCGAATGCCGCGCTGGCGAGGGGCGTCCATACCCACGACGGATATTGCCTGAAGCAAAAGATCGCCTCGGCGCTGGACGTTCCGTACCGCGGCCTGGATCAATCGTGGAGTCTCGATGCCGCGCGATAGCGCCGACACGCTGCAGACCGCCGCGGCCGCGGAGGCCGCGGCTCCGGAACCCGCGCGCCGTTCGATGCCGACCGCGGTCGCCGGCGCCTTTCACTCGAAGCTGGTGTCGGCCTCGGAGGCGCTCGGCGCCGTGCGCTCGGGGGAGACGGTCTACGTCCACCCCGGGTGCGCCGCGCCGCTCCGACTCCTGGACGCGCTCGTCGCCAGGCATCGCGACCTGCGCGATGTCCGGATCGTCCATCTCATGTCTCTGGGTCGGGCCGAATACGCCGAGCCGGGCATGGAGCCCCACTTCCGGCATCTCTCGCTCTTCATCGGGAAGAACGTGCGCGACGCCGTGAACCAGGGGCGGGCCGATTACGTCCCCGTGTTCCTGTCGGAGATCCCGCGTCTCTTCTCGAGCCGGACGATTCCGATCGATGTCGCGCTCATTCACGTGTCGCCGCCCGACGAGCACGGGTTCTGCAGCTTCGGCGTCGGCGTGGAATGCACCAAGGCGGCGGCGACGACGGCCCACACGGTGATCGCCCAGGTGAACCGAAACATGCCGCGGGTCCTGGGTGACAACTTCATCCACGTGCGGAATGTCACCCACTTCGTCGAGGCCGACGACCCGCTGACCGAGCTGCCGCGCGTCCGGATGTCGCCGGCCTTCGAGGAGATCGGCCGCAACGTGGCGGGCCTCATCGAGGATGGCGCCACCCTACAGCTGGGCATCGGCGGCATCCCCGACGCGGTGCTCCACCACTTGCGTGAACGGCGCCATCTCGGGGTCCACACGGAGATGTTCTCCGACGGCATGGTGGAGCTGGTGGAGGAGGGGATCGTCACGAACGAACGGAAGACCCTCCATCCGGGCAAGATCGTGGCATCGTTCGTTCTGGGATCGAAGCGGCTGTTCGATTTCATCCACAACAATCCGATCGTGGAATTTCATCCGAGCGATTACGTGAACGACCCGTTCGTGATCGCCCAGAACGAGAGAATGGTGTCGGTCAATTCCGCCATCCAGGTGGACCTGACGGGCCAGGTCTGCGCCGATTCGATCGGCAACTCGGTCTATTCCGGCTTTGGCGGCCAGGTGGACTTCGTCCGCGGCGCTTCGCGGTCGAAGGGGGGCAGGGCGATCATCGCGCTGCTCTCCACGGCGCGTGGCGGCGAGGTCTCGCGCATCGTCCCGTTCCTGGACCGTGGGGCCGGGGTCGTGACCTCACGGGCGGACGTCCATTTCGTCGCCACCGAATACGGTGTCGCCGATCTCCATGGCCGCTCCCTCCGGGAACGCGCCCGCGCCCTCATCGACGTGGCCCACCCGACGTTTCGCGAGGAGTTGATGGAAGCGGCCCGGGAGCGAAAACTGCTCTGAGGCGGATCCCGGCGTGGGGCGCCGCGCCGGGGGCCCGCGCCCTGTCCGGAAACGGCGGAGCCCCTGTGGCGATGCCACAGGGGCCCGTACACGCTTGCCGTCGCGGCCAGGGGGGGGCTGCGTATGGAAGCGTGGCCTACTTCGCGATCGAGAGCTTCCCGCGCACGATCCCTTCCGAAGTCTCCACCCGGTAGAAGTACACCCCCGACGAGAGAGGCTCGCCGTGCTGCCCCCGGCCGTCGATCGAGACGGAATGGGAGCCGGACGGCAGGACCTGCCGCTCGAGAAGCGTCCGGACGAGACGGCCGTTCACGTCGAACATCCGCACGGCGACGGGTCCGGACCTCGAGGTTCGGAACGAGAGCATGCCGGCGGGATTGAGCGGGTTCGGTGCAACGGACGCTACGAGAGTGGGGCGTTGCGGTCCGCCGATCGTCTCGGCGGAAGTCAGCGCCGCGTCGGCGAAGAGGATATTGTCGTAGAACACCCCGGAAGGCTCGAAATTCGTCGCGGTGTTCGCGAAACCGATTTGCAGGATCTGACCGGCGAGGCCGGCGTCGATGACGATGGAGATCGAATATCGCTCCCACGTGGTGGAAATGGTGGTCATGTCGAGCGTCAGGAAGTTGGTCAGCGCGTACCCGGCGCCTGGATCGAGCGTCTTGATGAACGCAATGGCCGTCGTGGCCCCGGCCAGCAATCCGCGCTTGGCGTCGAACTCGAACGTCCATGTACTGCCGACATTGGCGGCGCCGACCGTCCACTCCCGGAATACGTTCGCCTCGACCAGGTTCCCGGCGGTGTGCTCCGCCACGTTGTTGTAGTCGCTGTAGACGCTCAACTGGTGCGCGCCCTGGGAAAGCCCACCCTGGGCGGAGTCGATCGCGCAGAATGCCGCGCCGTCGTTCGGGGCGGGGAACGGTCCATAGCCGTAGAGGTAGGTGCCTATCGGGGAGGAGACATTGCCAAAGACGAGCCACCCGGCAGCGGCCAAGGCGCCGGTGTCCGACTTCACCAGTCCCTCGAAGTTCTGAACGTAGCCCGACAGGTCCGCTCGGCCCGGCGTGGGCGCCAGGTAGAGGATGGCGGCGGCGAGGACTGTGGCGACGCGACGTAGCATTTCCTTCCCCCTTCGCTCGAAAGAGCCTTGCGATCCCTGGCAACCGGGGAGCCTGCCTCGGCAGGGCGCCGCGCTCTCGAGCGCCGCGGTTCCGGGGCTCCTTTCCCGTAGGATACACTATGTTCGATAAAACAACAAAGGCCAAAACGCGAAAAAAATGCGAGGCCCCGGAGCTTGCGCTTCCAGGGCCTCGCGCCTCGACGTGGACCTCCCGGCTCCGCGGGAGCGTCCCTGCAACAAACTACCCTACTTCAAGATAGAGAACTGTCCCTTCGCGACGCCCTCGGGCGTCTCGACTCGGTAGAAGTAGACGCCGGACGGGAGGCTCGCACCGCTCCGGTCACGACCATCGAACGAGACTTCATGCGTCCCCGCCGGGACCACCTGCTTCTCGAGCAGCGTCCGGACGAGGCGGCCGTTGAGATCGAACATCCGCACGGCGACCGGACCCGAGGTCGCGGTCCGGAAGGACAGGACTCCCGCCGGGTTGAGCGGATTCGGTGAAATCGACGCCGCCGGGCTGCCCATCGGGGGATCGATGACGGTGATCGCATCGCTGCCGCTGAACGTCTCGCCCGACACCAGGGCGCCGGTGATCGTCAGGTTGTTGACCCCCGGCGTGAGCAGCGGGTCGAGGTCGCTGCGGCTGAACTTCACCATCAGATCCGGCACGTCGTTCAGATTGTGGTCTCCGATGACGGCGAACTTGCTGCTGGGGACGATCGATCCGGCCAGGCGCAGGGACGTGGGATCGACGCTCCCGATATCGAAACCGTCCATCTCGAGGTAGACCGTGACGAGTGGGGCATGGCTGTCGAGGTTGATGACGTTCGGATCGATGTTCACGGTCGGCGCCAGCGCACGGAAGTCGACGTTGTCGTAAAGCATTCCGGACGGCTGATACCCCGTGGTGGTGCTTGCGAAGCCGTACTGCACGATCTGTCCCACGAGGCCAGCGTCGATGTGGAGCGAGATCGCGTAGCGGTTCCACGTATCCGGGATGGACGTCATGTCGACCGGGAGGAAGTTGGTCGTTGCGTATCCAGCCGCCGGATTCAGGGTCTTGATGAACGCGATCGCGGTGGACGAGCCGGCCAGGTCTCCGTGCTTCGCGTCGAACTGGAAGAACCACGTGCTTCCGACGTCTCCCGCGCCGACGACACTCTCCCTGAAGACGTTCGCCTCGATGAAGAAGCCGATGCCGTGATCTGTATTGTTGTAGTCGTTGTAGACGACGATCTGCTGCGCGCCCTGATCCGGTCCGCCCTCGCCCGCGGCGACACTGCAGAATCCGGGCGTGCCGTTGGGCGCGGGGAACACGCCGTAGCCGTACGCGTAGCCCCACCCGGGATCAAAGACATTGCCGAAGACGAGCCAGCCGTCGCCCCCTAGGGCGCCGGAATCCGCCTGGTTCAGCCCCTCGAAATCCTGGTTATAGGGCGATAGATCCGCTCGCCCTACCCCGGGCGTGAGCACTAGAAAGGCCGCGATAAGGACGATCGTTACTCGAGCTAGCATCGCACTCCCCTTTCGCTGGTGGTACCGCGTGTGGCGGGGGACCGGGCGGTCGACGCCCGGGAAGCGTATCGCCCCGCTGGTGCATTCTTCGATCACGACTAGGGTACACTATGTTCGCTAAGAAAACAAAGTCTGCCGACGCTATTCAATGGGTCCAGCGAGCCCGTCGGCGCGTTACGCCTTTCGGCTACCCCTCGGCATTCGTCATCGTCCGTTCCGGCGTCGGTTCCATCCGCACGAGGACCCGATCGGGAACGACGACATCGATTCGGGCGATCGTTCCGGTTCGGCGAAATAGCGATCGGCTCGTTCCGACGTCCAGGCTGCAGCCGGGGTAATGAAGGGAGTTGCCGTCCGACGCCGTGACACGGATGGACGCCTCGCCCTCGCCCAGCGCGTAGACGACGGGCACCTGGCAAACGGTGAAGGCCAGGGATCCGGCGGGGAGCTCGATCGTCCGGGGCGCTCCGTTCCGCTCGTGGTACCGGAACACGGCGCTCTCGGCCAGGAATTCGCGCCGGCGCAACAGCGATGGCCGGAAGCTCAAGAGCCCACGCTCCACGGTGACGCCCAGTTCGCCGTGGCGGGCCAGAATCATTTCCTTCACCTGTCCCGTCATTCCGGGTTGCTTGGCTCCCGCGTGCGCCGGCGTGTGGGAGTAGGGATCGGTTGGAAACGCCCCATACTCCGACACGGTCTTCTCGAATCCGAATCCGGCGCGGATCCGGAAGTAGGCGGCGGCCAGCGCTTCCCGGATCGGCTTCGGCTGCGCTTCGCGTGCGGCCCTCAACGAGAGCTCCTGGACCGCGAGGAGGAGCTTCGCGACCATGTGCCAGTAGATCGAACCCAGGCCCTCGTACGCGTACATGGCGCCGGAACGGCCCGTGTACGCGTGGTGCCCGAACACCGACTCGAAGAGATCGAGCACTGCCTGCCGGTCCATGCGCACCGCCGCGCTCCAACGGTCCGACCGCGCCAGATGATCCAGAGCCGCGCCTAGATCGACAGCGTGTCGCAGGTCCCCGTGGAAGCGGTAGACGCCAAGCGCGTCCCTCTCGAGCACCGCCTTCTCTCCCGCGTCCAGCAGGGAACGGAGGAGCGGCACGGCCATGACTCGTTCCTCGGGAACCCGGTTTCGCTCCCGAAAGCCCGGCAGGGTCTTGACCGGGTAGAGCAGGAAACTCCTCTGGTCGGGACGGTACAGGCGGCTATCGAAGAGGCTCGAAAGGAGCCGAACCGCCTCGCCGGCGTCCACGGCGCCGGAACCCAGGGCCGCGACCTGGCCCTCGAGCATCTCTTCCAGGTGGCGCACGTGGGCGTCCTGGCCGTCTCGCGTGATCTGGAGAATGTTGTACGAGTGATAGAGCCCGTCTTCTCTGCGATTCGTGCGGATCGCGTGATCGATGTGCTCCCCGGCGGATCGACAGAACGCGATGCAATCCGCGACCGGCACGGCCGTGGTCGCGCCGGAGAACCCCCGGAGGTACAGGGCATCGCGGTACTCGGAGAAGGCGTTTCCCAGCGCATCGAGCATTCGCTTGCGATCGTCGTCGTTCCACGTCTCGGTATCGCGCGGTGGGCGGTGTTCGTGCAGGATGGCCTGGAGCCGCCGAAGCCAGGTCGCCACTTCCGCCGAGATCGGGGCCGGGGCGGCCGGACGTCCTTCGAGAAGGCGCTCCAGGAAGCGGAGGTAGCGTCGGAGATAGAAGAGCGTGACCATGGAAACGCCGTTTCCGGCCAGCGCGTTGTTGGCGTCGTTCCACTCGGGACGCTGCGTGTTCATCCAGATGCCGCCGCCCGGCACGAAGTTGGACATCTTGGAGAGGGCGGGGACGAACAGCTTCTCCAGCAGCGTGACGTGGTGGATCGCTGCGTCCGGGCCGCGGACGAGTCGCCCATCGGTTCCCGTCGTCGCGACGCGCTCCTCGATCTCCGCCGCCAGATCGGCGTCGTAGACGATGCTGGCCCTCGGATCGGCCACGATTTCCTCGTAGGACTTCAGGCGGTAGGGAACGTCGGCATAGCAGAACGCCGCCTTGTCGATGAGTCGTTCCAACGTCCCCGGCGAGAACCGCGCCTGCGCCTCCAGCAACCGGAGCAGGTAGACGATCTGGTGATCGCCCCAATACCCGATGTGGCTCCAGGGCGCGTCCGGTTCGGGCACTTCCCAATCGATGCCGTCCCGCGTGATGCGATACGGGTTGAAGCCGTCCACGGTGGATGCGTTGACGAACTTGGCGATGACCCCGGGCAGGAACTCCGGGAAGCTGAAGCAGAGCGCCTCCCAGTTCTGAAAGATGTCGCGCCAATTTCCCTCGTAGTGGATCTCGCGTTCACCGTCCGCGTTCTTGCCCCGTATCGCAAACCGGTTCCACGGGCGACTGGGGTCGCCATGGCGGCGGCCGAATGTGAGCGGCAGATACTCGTAGCAGAGGCGAAGGATATTCGCGTCCTGCCATCCCTCCGCGGTCCGGAGGAGCTCGGGCGCCGCGATCTCGGCGGGCAGCGCCCGCAGGGCCGTTCGGTGCCGGGAGGCGGCGGCACGGTTTCGCGTTTCGACGAAGGCGATCAGGTCCGCGGTCGGCACATCGTAGTTCTTCGCGAAGATGCCCCCGCGCATGTTGTTGAACAAGACGCTGGCAAAGTGATGCGCCGCCGCCTCGGGGTGGCCGGTCCGCTGCAGGCCGTCCGCGCTGCCGACGATTCGAACCAGGTTCTCGCTTGCCGCGGCGAGGCTCGCCTCCAGGCGCCTCCCGAGATCTCCCTCTTCCAGCAGCCGGGCCTGGAGCGCCGCTACGTGTACGTGGCTTTGTCCGACGTCGGCGACGATCTGCCACGTGGCCTCCGCGCCCGGGCACAGTTCGAGCGAGGACGCTACGAGGTAGTTGCCCCGGCGGCCGGTGAGGACGACGTCCGCGCACGGCGTATCGCCGGAGCGGAACGCGTTCACCGCGTCGAGGGAAAGCGAAATCGTGGCCGTCTCGAGTCCACGGCTCCACACGGTCGTCGCGCGGAGCTCCTCGGCGGCCTCCGCCCGATCGGTGATCTTCGCCGTGAGCGAGAAGATCCCCAGCCGCGTCGCCGGGTCGACCTCGGCGCGCTTGTAGGCGTCCACCAGACAGCTCGCCTGCTGTTGCAGAAGCAAGGGGGCGCCGTGAGGCAGGATGTTTCGCAAGCCGTCGAGCAGGGCGACCGTGGCGGCTCCCGCTCCAAGATTTTCGAGCGACGCGGTGCGGACGATTCCAAACTCATCGCATCCGGACCACCGGTATCGGAAGCGCAGTCCCAGATCGTGGCGGATCTCCTCGAAGAGGAGGCGACTCCCCACGATGTTCTTGTAGAGATTGCGCTCGACGAACGAGGCCTCCGCGGGATGCTCCGCGAAGGGCTCCCAGAGCAGAGACGGACCGTCCGCGCGTCGGACCCGGAGCAAGGTGATCGGCCCGGTGTGGTGGTGTCCGTCGTGCAGCTTGTCAACGGTCTCGTAGGGGAAGAGCGCGCCGTCCGGGTCCCGCCGCCCCGCGGTCAACCCGCCACCCGATGTGACGAACATCCAGATATCGGTGTCGCTCGCGAGGCTCATCAGGAAGGGGTGGAGACGGTGGAAGGCGGAAATCCGGTAATACGCCTCTCCATCCAGTTCGACGAAGGCGCCGGCGGGGGACGCGGGGTCCGCGCCCGGCGACGCCTTCGGCGCCCGCGTGTCTCTGTCCGCGCCGGATGTTGGTGTGAGGGAGGGGTCCATCGTTCCGATCACCCGTGGTTCCGGATCACGCGCTTGGGAGTTCGATCCGCGCGGAAGAAGCCCCAGTGCTTCTCCGCGTCGCCCGAATCGGAGCTTCCCTTCCAGTTTTCATCGAAGGCCTCGAAGAAGAACGTGACGACCCGCTCGCGCCGGGCCCACGCCGCGAAGGCGGTGCAGAACGCCTCCTGCGCTTCCTCGTCGGCCGGCGCCTTCATGAGTTCGCCCTGCTCGCCCGAGGAGAGTCGTTCGGTCGCCCAACCCGTCTCGCCGATCACGACCACCCGCCCGGGGTGCAGCGCCCGGACGTCGGCGTAGGTCTTCGCGGTCCAGTCGGGCGCATCCTGGACCGACACGCCATTCCAGAGCGGATGCATGTGGGTCATGATGAAATCGATCTCCCGCGCGAGCGCGCGGCTCGCCGGCTTGTTCCAGAAGTTGTAGTCGTCCGCCGTGGTTACCGGCACGGAAGTGCGGGCGCGCAGTTCCCGAACGTACTGGATGAGAACGGGCGCCGCGACGCGATGCGAGGACCAGAAGATCTGCGTCTCGTTCCCGACACTCAGGCCGCTCACGATGTCCGGGTACGTGGCGGCCAGGCGGACGGCCGATTCGACTTCCGCTCGATTGGCGGCGGCCGCTTCGGGGCGGGGCGTGACGACGTTGCCGGCCGAATCCCGCACGGCCTCGGCGTCGATCCAGACGCCAAGCAGTACGCGGAGCGGCATCTGATTCGCGTGAATCACCTGCAGGATGCTGTCCGCCGGGCCGGTGGCTTGATAGATCCGGATCAGGCTCCAATGGCGCCGCATCAGCTCCAGATCCTCGCGGATTTCATGCTTGGTGGGGGACGGGCCGCCGGGGCGCTGGCCGTCCCGATGCGGTCCGTAGGCGATCGCCTCTCCAATCCAGGAACCGTCCCCTTGCGGCCGGAAGGGGCGCGTCACGAACGGATCCTCGCGCGTGTAGCCGCGTGCCGTCGTCCCGTCGCGCGGCGCGTCGATGTTCGCCGCGCCGTCGGCGTGGGCGCAGGCGGCGCCAAGAGCGAGGAGAAGGGGAAGGCCGCGGCGGCAAGCCGCACGGAGCGTCATGTCACACCACGTCCTTCGCGTGTCGGGGCGCATCGCATGCGGCCTACCGAACCAGCACCATGCGCCTCGTCTCGACGGCGCCGTTCAAGCGAAAGCGGGAAAGATAGACCCCGGCGGCGACGCGCCGGCCCGAGTCGTCCCGGCCATCCCAAACGACTTCATGATTTCCGGCCGGGATCGCATCGTCGAGCAGCGAGCGCACGAGTCTTCCGGAAACATCGAAGACCATGATCTGCATGCGGCCGGCCCGCGGCGCGGCGTAGCGAATCGTCGTGCTTGCCTGGAAGGGGTTTGGCCGGGGCGCGCCCAGCAGCGGCCTCGGAGCGTCGAGCGGCGTGGCCGCGCTGACGACGCAGGGCGTCCCGGGGCAAGCCGGGACGAACGTGAAGGCGTCGAACACCACTTCCTGGCTCGTAGCGGGCGGTCCCGTGACCTGCCAGAAGTTGAGATGCACGCGAGGCCTGTCGGGCCGCGGCACGTGCGGTCCCGCGTAGGTCCACGCGTGAATCATGTTCGCCGCGGATTCGGCGCCGGGTCCGCCCCGCCAGCTGCGGTACTCCACGCGATCGGGTAGCCATCGGAACGCGTGCGTGGCGACCTCGTCGTCGGCGAAGGTCGCATCGAAGCGGTTGATGTTCCCGGGCCAGTCGAACGGCTGGGCGACGAATTGCGCCACGGCGTTTCCCGGATCGCCCCAGCGGCTGAACTCCACGTCGATCTCATTGAACGGGTTCCACCACAGGAAGCCCGGATCCCAGCAGGCGCCGTATTCCCAGAGAAAGAGTCCGAGAACGGTATTCGGATCCAGGGTGTCCAGCCGCCCGCGCGTCGTGAAGCGGTAGTCGCCGTACCCGAGCGCTTCCTCCAGCGTCACCTCGGTGCTGTTCCAGGCGCCGCTGATTTGCCGGATGGTCAGGTGGAGCCGGCCGTCGAGGTCGACCCAGACGGAGTTCGTGGCATCGCTGAAGAAACTGGGGCCGGGGTCGTAGAAGCCCGGGCCCTTCACGCGCCACGTTCGGCCGCTGAAGTCGATGGTCCGTCCCCCGGGGAAGTCGAACCACTGACGATCGGCAAGTGTCGGAGGTCCGAGGTTTTCGAACGTGGCGTGGTCGTACAGCACGTCGGGCGTCGGGTCGGTGGGGCTCTGCAGGGCGCCAAGCAGAAACCGCGCCTTGACCGTCCCGACCGGCGCGGCCTGGCTCTGAAAGGACATCGCCGTGAACTGGTCGGTCGGCGTGGCGGCGTCCGCCGCCACGTGGGATTCGTAGGAGATCAGGCCGCCGCCACCATCCCGCCACTCGATGTTCACGATCGCCTGAGACTGGCCCACCAGGGGCCTCGACGCGGGATGGGACACCCAGACCGCCGCGGACCAGCGTTCTCCGGGCGCCGAGTCGAATTCCTGCCAGTACCCGGAAACGTCCCAGGTTCCCGTATTTGGGCCGCTGACGCGCGCCGACCTGGCTCCGTGAATCGCCGTGGTCGAGGAGCCGACGGCGCCGAACTGATACCAGCCTCCGAAGACCGCGCCGGAAGACCCCGAAATCTCGAAGCTGGGGTTGGCGAGCAGGCACTGGGCGGCCGTATCCCGGGCGGGGGCGATGAGGGGTAGGGCGAGGGCGATGAGGACGCACCGTCCGAGGCGCCGCCCTGCCGCGCCGAAGACCCCCGCACGCACGTCGATAGAGGCTGCAGTCATCGTCTTTCCCGTAAGGTAGGATCGCGCCCAAGACCATTCGACCACTTGACAACGATACGGCAAGGATACACTATGTTCGGAAAGGAAACAAAGTCTATTTCCCGGAAGGAGAACCGGTGCCGGAGACCGTAGACACCGTGCGCCCGCCCCTCATGGAGGTGCGGGGCATTCGCAAGACGTTCGTATCGCGGGGGCTCTTCGGACCGGCCAAGCGGACGGTGGCGGCCGAGGACGTCTCGTTCCGAATCCGCCGCGGCGAATCGATCGCGCTGGTGGGGGAATCCGGAAGCGGCAAGAGCACCCTGGCGCGATTGGTGCTGCGCCTCGAGCGGCCGGACTCCGGTGCGATCCGTCTGGATGGCGAGGACATGTTGGTGCGCGAGCCGCGGCGCATCTCGCTCGCGTACCGGGGCCGCGTTCAGATGGTCTTCCAGGATCCCTTCAGTTCACTGAACTCCGTCCACACAGTCGAGCATCACCTCGTGCGCCCCCTCCTGCGTCACCGCCGCGTCGCCCCCGGCGATGCGCATGCCCGGGCGGGGGAACTGCTTCGGACCGTCGGACTCGAACCGCCGGAGGAGTTCCTCCGGCGCCATCCGTACGAACTCTCCGGGGGGCAGCGCCAACGCGTCGCGATCGCCCGCGCCCTGGCCGTGGAGCCCGACCTTCTCGTCGCCGACGAGCCCACGTCGATGCTCGACGTCTCCATCCGGATGGGCGTGCTCAACCTCCTCGCCGCCTTGAAGCGGGAGCGCCGCCTCGCCATTCTCCTCATCACGCACGACCTCGCCTCCGCCCGCTACCTGGCGGACCGGCTTCTCGTTCTCTACCGTGGTCGCGTCGTGGAGGACGGGCCGGCAGGCACCGTCGTCGAATCCCCCGCGCACCCCTACACGCGCGCGCTGATCGATTCGATCGCCGGCGCCGGGCGATCCGAGCCGTTGGCGCGCCGCGCGCCGGACGCCGGGACGACCGCGGCGGATCGGGGATGCCCCTTCGCGTCGCGCTGTCCCGAGGTGCGCGATCGCTGCCTCGCGATCGATCCCGCGCCACGCCTCGTCGAGGGACGCAGGGTGCGCTGCCATCTCTACCCCGAAACCGCCGCGGAGCAGGAGCGGGAAGCCTGATGTCTCGCCACTCCCTGCCCGAAGGATTCCTCTGGGGCGTCGCGACATCCGCCTTCCAGATCGAGGGGGGCGCGCACGAGGACGGACGCGGCGAATCGATTTGGGATCGCTTCGCCGCGACGCCAGGTCGCATCGCGGACGGCTCGAACGCCGTCGTGGCGTGCGATCACTACCATCGCTGGAGGGAGGACATCGAGCTGATGCGATGGCTCGGCGTGGGCGCCTATCGATTCTCGATCGCGTGGCCGAGGATCCTGCCACGCGGTCGAGGCCGCATCAATCCCGCCGGCCTGGACTGGTACGACGCGCTCGTGGATACGCTGCTGGAGGCCGGTATCCTTCCGTTCGTGACGCTGTATCACTGGGATCTGCCGCAGGAGCTCCAAGACGCCGGCGGGTGGGGCGTCCGCGAGACGGCGGACGCTTTCGTCGCGTATGCCGACGCGGTGAGCCGGCGGCTAGGCGATCGCGTTCGCCATTGGACGACCCACAACGAACCATGGTGTGTCGCGTTTCAGGGGCACGAAGTGGGGGCCCAAGCGCCCGGCCACAGAGACCCGGCGGAGTCGCTGCGCGCGGCGCACCACGTCCTGCTGTCCCACGGCGGCGCCGTGGAGGTGCTGCGACGGAATAGCCCGGGAGCGGAGGTCGGCATCGTGTTGATCCTCGCGCCGGTCTCACCGGCCACGGAAAGCGCCGCGGATCGCGATGCGGCCCGCCAAGCGGACGGCTCCCTGAACCGCTGGTACCTGGACCCCCTGTTTCGGGGCCGCTACCCGGAGGACGCGATCGAGGACCGGGTCCGCCTGGGACACGCGCAAGGACCGGCCCTACCCTTCGTTCGCGACGGAGACCTCCGCACGATCGCCACGCCGATCGATTTTCTCGGCGTCAATTACTACAGCCGCAACGTGGTCCGCGCCGCGCCCTCGGGCGCTCCGACGGTCGACCCGCCGGCTCCGGAACGCGAACGCACCGACATGGGATGGGAGGTCTACCCGCGGGGGCTCTACGACACGCTCGTGCGCGTGACGCGCGACTACGCGCCCGCCAAGATCTACGTTACGGAAAACGGCGCCGCCTACACCGACGCCGCCGACGCCGAAGGCCGCATCGCCGACCAGCGCCGGATCGACTATCTGGATGCCCACATCGCCCAGGCCGGCCGGGCGATCGCCGACGGCGTTCCCCTCGCGGGCTACTTTGCATGGTCCCTGCTCGACAACTTCGAATGGGCGCACGGGTACGCGAAGCGATTTGGACTCTTCGAGGTCGATTTTGAGACGCAACGACGCCGTCCGAGGGACAGCGCCCATTGGTACCGTCAGGTCGTCGCCCCGAATTCGGCGCGCGACGCCGAACCGCAACCCCTGCTGAGGAGGATGACGTGAGTGTGACCCTGAGTGGCCTCGGCCGTCCGGGAATCGGAATTCTAGCCGCGACGACGGCCGTTCTCCTGGCCCTCGCGCCGGCCGGAGCCATGGCCGAGGACGCCGCGGCCGGCGCCGGACCCGCGATCCGCGTGGTCGCGGCCGAGTCGGGTACGTCGCTTCAGGTAGGCGGGCGGGATTTCATGGTCTATGGAATGAACTGGGACTACATCCCCATCGGTCAGAACTACAACTGGAGTCTCTGGTCACAGTCCGACGATGTGATTCAGGAGGCGCTGGCCCGCGAGATGCCGCTCCTCAAGAGCATGGGCGTGAACGCCATCCGGCAATACGCGGGCGTCCCGCCCCGCTGGGTCCAGTACATCTACGAGCGATACGGCATCTACACCGTGATCAATCACACCGTCGGGCGCTACGGATTCACGCTGCAGGGGGTCTGGCACCCCACGGTCGACTATTCCGATCCGGGCATGCGCGCGGCGCTCAAGGCCGAGGTTCTGTCGCTCGTGGACGAATTCCGCGGCGTGCCCGGCATCTTGATGTGGCTCCTGGGGAACGAGAACAACTACGGCCTCTCCTGGGCGTCCACCGAGATCGAGGCGCTGCCGCAGGGCGAGCGCGACGCCGCGCGCGCCCGGCATCTCTACTCGCTGTTCGGCGAGATCATCCACGAGGTGAAGGCGCGAGACACGGGCGTTCCCGTGGCGATGGCCAACGGCGACGTCCAGTACATCGATATCATCGCGCAGGAGTGCAAGGAACTCGACATCTTCGGCACGAACGTCTATCGCGGCATCTCGGCGCGCGATCTCTTCGAAGTGGTTCGGGACAAGATGGGCATCCCCGTCCTCCTCACCGAATTCGGCGCGGACGCCTTCAACGCCAGGCGCTTTCGCGAGGATCAGCCGACCCAGGCGCGCTACCTCCTCGGCCAATGGCGCGAGATCTACGAGCAGTCGAGCGGGAAGGGGAAGGTGGGGAACGCCATCGGAGGCTTCGTCTTCCAATGGAGCGACGGCTGGTGGAAATTCGGTCAGGAAAGCCGCCTCGACATTCATGACACGAACGCCTCCTGGCCCAACGGCGGGTACGTCGAGGACTTCGTGCAGGGCCAGAACAACATGAACGAGGAGTGGTGGGGCATCTGCGCGAAGGGATACCCCGATGCGCGCGGACTGTTCGACGTCTATCCGCGCGCCGCCTACTACGCCTTGCGGGACGCCTTCGCGCTCCCCGCGTACGCGCCGGAGACGACGCTCGCGGCGATCCGCGCGCACTTCGCGCGCATCGACCCGGCGGTCGCCGCGCTCGAGGCGCGTGGCGGCGAGGCGAGTCTCGTATCGCAGACCATGCGGCGCGTGCGCCTCACCGGACTCCGGGCGAAGTTCGAGACCTACAGCACGGGCGGCAATTTCATCACCACGCCGGAATCGTCGGCGCCGCAGGAGGCGCTGCCTCGGTTCCGGGGCTTCGACCGCC
This sequence comes from Candidatus Eiseniibacteriota bacterium, assembly GCA_003235575.1. Classification (GTDB taxonomy): domain Bacteria; phylum Eisenbacteria; class RBG-16-71-46; order SZUA-252; family SZUA-252; genus SZUA-252. The sequence continues at coordinate 141,046 of QJVW01000079.1, forward strand.
TGGAATCGTTCTACATGGATGCCCAGGTCAACCCGGCGGAAAACGTGACCGGCACCCTCTCGCTCAACGTGCTCGGCAACGTCCCGAAGAATCCCATCGACGAGATCTTCTACGAGGCCCGGGACCGCACCCCGCTCGTCCCGATCGCGGGGCAACCTCCCGTTAGCGACGTCGATCGGGTGAAGGTCTACCGGGCCAGCGTGTCCTGGGACGATCCGTGGTTCCTCCTGGACGGCTTCTACCGAACGGGCCATTTCCATTGGGGGTACGAAGGCGATTTCTTCGGTCTCTACCGGGAGGCGAACTACGGGCCGAACATCGACACCTACAACGCGGATGCTCCGCTCGGCTTCGAGGTGAGCGCCAAGCGTGCGCTGAGCGGCCTCAAGGTGGCGTTCGGACCGCAGCTCTGGTGGGGCGCCAACCCCTCCGTGATGGTGAAGTACCGCCGGCGGATCGGTCCCTTCGACGCCACGGCCGTGTACCAGGACGACCTCACCGAACAGTCCTCGGTCATCTCCACGATCGCCGTGCCGCAGCCCCCGACTCGCAAAGCGTCCGTCGCGGTCGCGTTCTCACGCGGACCGGCGCTATTCGAGGTCGGCGGCATCTGGGCCGGCGGGACCAAGGTGGACGACGTCTTCCAGGTGGCCGAGAAGTCAGGAAGCGGCTACGACATTCTCCAGGATCGCGTCCGGCGTTCCGACACGTTCGGTGCGAAGGCCAAGGTCACGGTGGAGCGTGGGCGCCTGCGCTGGTACGCGCAGGGAGCGGCGATGGGCCTGGTCGCCGACGCCGGCCCGACCGCGACGGTCACGTTCACGGGATGGAATCTCAAGGACACGGGCTCCGGAAATCAGACGAACTTCCTTACGGGCCTCACCTACAACGTCGGGGACTTCCAAATCGGTCCGAACTTCCTATGGCAAAAGCCGATCGTCGATCCGATGCCCCGCGGTCTACCGTCGGCGGGACCCGGTCGGCCCCGCAACATCCTGGAGGACCCGTTCGCGGTGCGCGCGAACCGGGAGACCATCGGCGCCGAAGTGCTCGTGACCTATGATCCGACCCCCGCGACGTGGTTCTGGGCGTGGGACAACGATGTGCGCGAGGACGCCCGCCTGGCGGGGAGTATCGGATTCGTGATGCGGGATCTTCCCACGACGCAGGATGCCAGCATCGGCATTCTCGGAGACGGCGTCACGCAATTCGCGTTCCCGGCGGCGCCGCCGGCGCGTCCGTGGTCGCTGCGCCGCGGCTTGTGGGAAGTGAACACGCGACTCGTCTCGCGGCTCCGTCCCGACGTTCGGATCGTCGCCCATCTCTTCGCCGGCAACAACGAACCGAACGGAGACGACCCCGCGACGTCGTTCGGGGCGCGGCTGGTGCGTCGGTACGGCGGTGACGCGCGGGTGGCGTGGGGACGGACGGCGCTGGCGGCGTATGCCAAGGCGAACGACTGGGGCCCGTACGACTACCACCGCGACTTCAACCTGACCTTCCCGCTCCAAGTGATGGGGGATCTGTCCTACACGCTGGGTGCGCCGGGGTGGCTCGATCAGGAGCAGACGCGGCTGGGCGTGCGCGCCACGTGGCGGAACCTCGACCACAACTCTCCGCGGTTCGTGCCGAGCCCGCCGCTCAGCCCGAACGACAGTCCGTACGGTCGCGAATGGGAGATCCGGACCTATCTGATCGTGACGCTCTAGGGGAGGACGGGGCGGCGCGCTACTCCGCGAGATGGCAGGCCGCGGCGTGGCTCGGGGCGAGCGTCCGCCATGCCGGGTTCTGCGTGCGGCAACGGTCCACCACGCGGCCGCAGCGCGGGTGGAAGCGGCAGCCCGCGGGGGGCGTCTCGAGGCTGGGCGGCGCGCCGGGGATGCTTTGGAGCTCCGTCCCGCCACCGTGGACCGAGGGGAACGACCGCAGGAGCCCCTGCGTGTAGGGATGCCGCGCCGCGCGACGCAAGGCGTCGGCGGGCGCCAGCTCCACGAGCCGCGCGGCGTAGAAGATCGCCACCCGATCCGAGAACTGGAGCATCCGGGCGAGATCGTGCGTGATGAACATCACGGCGAACCCAAGCCGCCGCTGCAGCGCCCGGATCTGCTCGAGAATCTCCCGCTCGACGATGACGTCGAGCGCCGTCGTCGGCTCATCGAGGATGAGCAACGAAGGATGGAGCGCCAGCGCCATGGCGATGCAAACACGCTGTCTCATCCCGCCCGAGAGTTGATGCGCGTACGCGTCGATCGACGCCGACGGGATCCCCACCATTTCCAACAATTCCAGCGCGCGGGCACGGGCGGCGTCGGCGGAGACGGCGCCGTGCGCGTGGAGCGTCTCCTCGATCTGCTCCCCCACGGTCGTCACGGGATTCAGGGCGTCCATCGCGCTCTGGAAAACCATCGCGATCCGTTTCCACCGGACCTCACGCAAGTCGTCCTCGGGCAGCGCGAGCAGGTCGCGCCCCTCGAACAGGACCTGGCCGCCGGAAATCACCGCGGGAGGCGGCAGGATGCGCATCAGCGCCTGGGCGAGGGTCGATTTCCCGCTTCCCGATTCGCCGGCGATGCCCAGAATCTCGGCCGGCTCCACGTCGAGGGTCACGCCGTCGACGGCGCGAACCAGTCCGCGCTCCGTCACGTAGTCGACCGAGAAGTCGCGTATGGAGAGGATCGGCTCAGCCACGATCCATCACCACCGGGGTCGAGCGGGTCGCTCCGCGGCCGCGCCGTATCAGGTGCGCCCGCCAGGCGCGCTCCAGCACCAACCGTGGGTTCGTGATCTCGTCGAATCCCGAATTGAGCATCGTGAGCCCGAAACCGACGAGCGCCACGCAGAGCCCGGTCGGCGCGAACGTCCACCAGGCGCCGGTCAGCAGCGCGGAGTCGTTCTGCGCCCAGTAGAGGTTCGTGCCCCAGGTCACGCCCGAGACGTCGCCCAGGCCGAGGAACTCCAGCCCGACCTGCGCGCCGATCGCGTAGACGGTGCTGCCGATCATCTGCGCGACCATGAGGGACGTCATCGTGGGCAGGATCTCGCGCACGATGATGCGCGGGCTCGATTCGCCCGAGACGATCGCCGCGGCCACGAAGTCGCGACGGCGCTGGGAGAGCGTCTGCGAGCGGAGGACGCGCGCGTTCCAGGCCCAGCCCGTGACGGTCAGGACCAGCCCCAGCGTGAGCGGCCCGGAGGGAAGGTAGGCGGCGATCACGATGGCGAGCGGGAGTCCGGGAAGTACGAGGAAGACGTTGAAGAGAAGGGAGAGGAATCCGTCGATGCGGCCCCCGAAGTAGCCCGCGGTGACGCCCACGAGCGCGCCGATGAGGACGACGGCGAACCCGACGGCGAACCCGATCGCCAGGGAGACGCGCGTTCCCACCACGAGCTGCGCCAAGACGTCCTGCCCCTGGCCCGTCGTCCCGAGCCAATGATCCGCCGACGGCGGCTGGAGCGGGATCCCGACCGGAGCGGTGGGGTCGCCGACGAACCAGGGTCCGGCGATCGCGATCACGAGGAAGATCGCGAGGATCACGCTTCCGGCCAGCGCCTTTCGATCGCGGCGAATGGCGCCCCACCAGACGGCGATGCCGGAGGACGTCGCCACGCCGGAAGCGCTCATGTCGCGGACTCCCGAATCCGAGGGTCGAGCCACAGGTAGGCGAGGTCGACGAGGAAGTTCGCCGCCAACACCGCGAGCGTGATCACGAGAAAGATCCCCTGCATGAGCGGGTAGTCCTGATTGCGGACCGCCTGAACCAGGAGATAACCCTGCCCCGGGTAGGAAAAGACGATCTCGGTCAGAAGCGATCCGCCGAGGACGAACCCGAGCGCCATGCCCAGCCCGGTGACGCTGGGGAGGAGCGCGTTGCGCGCGGCGTAGCGGAGCGCGACGCGGGCCGGTGAAAGCCCCTTCGCGCGTGCCAGGTTCACGTAGTCGGAGCCGAGCACCGCGATCGTCGTGTTGCGCATGGAGAGAAGCCATCCGCCCAGCGTCGCGAGGACCATCGTCGCGACCGGAAGGGCGGCGTGACGGACGACGTCGGTCACGAAGGCCGTCGAGAACGCCGGCACGACGTCGTCTGCGTAGGCGTGCCCGAGCGGAAACCAACCGAGGGTGAAGCCAAAGACGAACAGGGCTACCATGGCGAGCCAGAAGTAGGGAAACGACCCGAGGAACACGAGCGCCGAGGGGAGCCACGTGTCGACCCAGCCACGGCGCCACCAGGCGGCGACGAGCCCGAGCAGGGTTCCGATGGTGAAACTGATCGCGACGGCCGAGCCGGCGAGGAGAACGGTCCAGACGAGCCCGGTGCCGATCACGGTCGAGACCGGGGAGGGGAAGTAAGCGACCGAGATACCGAGATCGCCCGTCAGCACGTGGCGCAGCGAGGTCAGGTACTGCGTCAGAAGCGGCGCTTGGGTCAGGCCGAAGGTTTCCCGCAGCGCCTGCATCGCCTCCGGCGCCAACTGTCCCCGGAACCGCGCGAAGAGCGCCGTGGCCGGGTCTCCCGGCATGAGTCGCGGCAGCAGGAAGTTGATCGTGAGCGCTACCCACGCCGAGAGGAGGTAGAAGCCGAGGCGCCGGAGTATGTAGGTCATGGCCGCATCCTAGCGCGGGGTCAATGCCGTGAGAACCAGGAGGCAGTCGCCCCGATCCAGCTTGTTCGGGGACGGATCGGCGTACGGGTTCTCCTGGGAGGGGAACCCGCTGAAGCGCGCGACACTGTACTCCGCCCAGGAGGGATTGGGATAAAGCGGGATCGCCGGCGCCTCCTTGACGAACGTCCGCTGCAATTCGTCGGCAAGGCGCTTTTGCCGCGCTGGATCGGCTTCGAGCTCGAAGGCGTGCAGCGCCTGATCCGCCGCGGGGCTGCCATATCGATGCCAGTTTCCCATGGACGCCTCGCCGAGTGGTTTGACCGTCGAGGAGGCCATCAGCCAACGATAGAAGGTGTACGGGGTCGGGCCCTCGAACGACCACCCGAGGCTGAGATCGAAGTCGCCGGCCTGCACCCGCTGAAACCAGGCGCTGAAATCATAGGTGCGAACGGAAGCGCGCACACCGACGGCCTCGAGGCCGCGCGCGATCACCTGCGCGGCGCGCACCCAGTCGGACCAGCCGGCCACGCACAGGATCTCGTAGCGCAACGGCGTCCCGTCCGCCCGGCGGCGCCTGCCGTCCTCGCCGCGCCGCAGTCCCGCCTCGTCCAGGAGGGCGTTCGCCCGGGCGACGTCAAAGCGAACCCAGTCGCCGGATGCGGCGATGCTGGAGTCGTGCCACGCGACGTAGGCGTCGCTGAGTCCCGTCGCGTCCGCGGGGCGCGAATACCGATACAGGGCGACATCCACGAGGAGGTCTCGGTCGATCGACATGCTCACGGCTTGGCGGACGCGAACATCATCGAAGGGGGCGCGCGTGGTGTTGGCGTAGAGAAAGATGCTGCTTCCGGTGAGGGGGAACCAGTAGCGGTGGTTCTCCGGCTGGCGGCGTACGTAGACGCGCTCGATGGCCGGAACGAAATTGCCGGCCCAGTCCACTTCGTCGTAGACGAGCGCCAGGGTCGCGCGATCATTGCTGGGATAGGCGGGGAAACGCAGCGCCTCCACCCGCGGCAGTCCCCGCTGCCAGTAGCGCGGGTTCCGTCCCAGCTCATAGACCTGATTCCGGAACACGCGGACCTCGGTGAACGGGCCCGTCGCGACCGGATTCTCATTGGGGTAGGAGACCGGATCCTCGACGTCCTTCCAGTGATGCTCCGGGACGATCTGCTGCGCGGCGATTTCGTCGAAGCCGGGGATGAATACCCGCTGGAAGCGAAAGTCGACCGTTCGGTCGTCGACCGTCCGCACGTCGGAGAGGAAACCCCAGACGCCCCGACGGTCGAGCGCCGGGAAGCGCTGCAGCAGGTTGAAGGTGAAGGCGACGTCCCGCGCCGTGAACGGCCGGCCGTCCGACCAGAGGACGCTGTCGCGCGTCGTCATCCGGAGCACGCGGTTCGCCTCGCGCCACTCGTGCGCCGTCGCGAGCCATGGCACGTACTCCGCGCGAACGCTGTTGAAGACGAGGAGCGGCTCGTAGATGCCCGCGAGCGTGGGCCAGCGGGCGGCGGTGGCCGTCGTCAGCGGATTGAAATTTCGAATCCACGAGGCCTGCTGCTCCTGCGAGACGACCAGGACGCCCCGCGGCGGGGGAGGTTTCTCTCTCGTGCAGCCGGCTGCGACGGAGGCGAGGAGCAGGATGACGGCGCACGCCGCCGGATGCGAGCGTGCGCGTCGGCTCACGGAACGGCCGCGTAGGCTCGAACGTAGTCGATCGTCATCGTCTGGGGGAACGACGTGCTGGTCGACGGCCCGCCGACGTAGTTTCCGCCCACCGCGACGTTGAGAATGACGAAGAAGGGATGATCGAAGACCCACGGCGCCCCCGTGGGGAGGTCGCCACGCTCCACGGTGCGGTAGGCGATCCCGTCCACCGACCACGTGATGCTGGAGGAATCCCAGTCGACGGCGAAGACGTGGAACGCTTCGTCGAACGATCCCCGCGCCAGTAGGAACGGGGCGGTGAGCGCGCTCCCCCCCGAGTAGCCGGGCCCATGAAGGCTACCGTGAACGACACGCGGCTCCTGGCCGCGGTATTCCATGATGTCGATCTCACCGCACGCCGGCCATCCGACCGAGGCGAAGTTGGAGCCGAGCAGCCAGAACGCGGGCCACAGCCCCTGGCCGGACGGCAGTTTCAACCGCGCCTCGAACCGGCCCCGCGCCTGCTCGAACTTTCCGCGCGTGTTGATGCGCGCGGACGTATAGGCGCTGCCGAGGTAGTCCTCGCGGCGCGCCACGATCGTGAGATGACCCGCTCCGTCGAGCGATACGTTCTCGGGACGATCCGTGTCGTATTCCAGTTGGGCGTTTCCCCAATCGGTGCCGATGTCATAGACCCAGTTCATCGAATCGGGCGGCTGGCCGGCCGGTCCGTCGAATTCATCCTGCCACGTCAGTTGCAGGGGGGGCAGGACGGGCCCCGCGGGTCCTCGGCGGCCGGCGCAGCCGATCGTGGCCAGCAGGATGGCGACGGCAAGGGCGGCGGCGATGCGCTCCGATCGCGGCGACGCGGGGTTCATCGCTTCACTCGTTTTCGGGTCGTCGCCGGGAACAGGCTGGAGTCGGCCAGGGCGGCCTCCAGGACCATCGTGGCGGCGCCCACGGCCGAGGCTTGCTCGCCCAGCTGGCTCGTCTTGATCTCGCACGCCACGAGGGAACTGATGAGCGTGCGGCGGCGCACGGTTTCACGCAGGGGCTCCAGCAGGACGTCGCCGAGGCGGGCCAGCCCGCCGCCGAGGATGACCATGGCCGGGTTCATGAGATTGAGGAAGCCCGCCACGGCGATGCCGAGGTGCTCGGCGGCCTCGCTCACGACGGCCATGGCCAGTGGATCGCCCGCCAAGGCGGCGTCCTCGATCGAGACCAGTGTGAGATTCGTGCCGGCCAGGATGCTGGAAGGGTATTCCGCGAGCAGCGTCCGCGCCCGCTCCACCAACTCGGGCGCGCCGACGAGCGTGGCGAGGCAGCCGTTGAGTCCGCAGATGCAGGGGCGGCCGTGGGGGTCGATCGCCATGTGCCCGATCTCACCCGCGACGCCCGTGGCCCCCCGGTAGATGCGGCCATTGATGACGTGGCCGAGACCGAGGCCGGTCGCCACCTTGATGTAGGCGAAGTCGTCCACCGCGCGACCGGCGCCCCACCATCGCTCCCCGAGCGCGGCGAGATTCGCGTCGTTGTCGACCATGACGGGCACGCCGAAGCGCTCCGTCAACGCCCCGAGTCCCAGGGCGCCCTGCCAGTCGGGGAGCACGACCTCGGAAAGTTTGTCGGGCTGGCGGGGATCGACCGGGCTCGGAACGGCGACGCCGATGCCGACCAGGCGTCGCGGACCCGCGGGCCAGGACGATAGGCATTCGTCGCATAGTTCGGTGATGAGCGCCCGCGTGCCCACGGGATCGGTTCGAACGGGGTGGCTTCGCTCCTTGGAGGTAAGCACGTGGCCGCGCAGGTCGGTCAGGGCGACCGCGACATGCGATGCGCCCATGTCGACGCCGAGAATGGCGAACGCGTCGTCTTGGAATTCAAGGACCACCGGCGGTCTGCCGCCGTTCGACGGCCCCACGCCGACCTCGGCGATGAGTCCGGTGGGGAAGAGGGCGTCCACGGTTTCCGATACGGTCGAACGGGAAAGACCCGTGCGTCGCGAGATCTCAGCGCGCGATATCCGCTGCTCACGCCAGATCAGGCGGAGGTTCGAGTCCACCAGCGGACTGCGGCGAGCCGGAACGCCGCGTCGCGGCACGCGCTTGGCCGTACGCCGCTTCTTGGCTCCCATCGCTGACTTCCTAGCCACGCCTACCCTCCACGGTCCGTCTAGTTATGAAAGTAGACATTGTCCACGTAAACCGTACTTGCGTCGCCCGAAATGATGAGTTGCGTCAGGTGCGATCGGGACGCGAGTCCGACCGTGGGGTCCATGAACTCCGACAGCGGAATCTCGAGCCCGACCCAGGAGCCGCTCACGAACGGGGGGGTGGAGCCGGCGTTGAACGTGAGTTCGCGCTGCGTATCGCGATTCTCGCCCGTGCCCAGATAGGCGCCATCCGCCCCGAAGTCGACGAGTTTGATCTTGAATTGCGTCCCGGCGGGCGCATAGACGTCCATGTGGAAGTGCGTCATCGTCGTGGCGTCGACCGGGTTCGCGATGAACTCGATTCCCGCGTACACGAGACCCGTGTAGATCTTCAGATCGTCGCCGAAGATGCTGAGGTCCGCGACGTTGGCGACGTCCCAATCGGCGGACCACTTGTCCACCGGCACGTCCGCATAGGCATTGGAGAAGAGGGAAATGACGTTGCCGGCCGGCACGTTCGGCACGGGCGCCAGCCCCGGCGTGAACGGGCCGGCATTGATGTTCACCGCGCCGGTTACCGGTGTCGCGGCGAGCATGGCGCTGACGACGGCGTTGCCCGCTCCGACGACACGAATGACGGTGCCGTCCACGACCGCCACGGCTTCATTCGAGGAGGCGTACGTGAAGTAATTCGGTGAGTGGTCGACCACGACCGTTCCAATCCCCGCCACGTCGAAGGTGACCTTCGTCCCGGCCACGCTGGCCGTAGAGCCGACGAACGCGTTCAGAGACTGACCGACCATGGCGGGTCGGGGATTGGAGATGGTGTCGAGCTTCTCGAATCTCACGTCGTCGAACCAGAGGTCGTAGCCGCTACCGCCCTGAGCCGCCGCGGCGAAGAAGAAGAGTCCGCGTTCGGCGGTGAGTTTGCCGGGGTCCGGGATCGGGATTACTTGTTTCGTCCAGGTTGTCGTCACCGGAAGCGACGTGCGCCGCGCCTCGAACCGCGAGGTGCCGGTATTGTCGTTGCCCAGGCCCACGACGTCGAGGGTCACCGTCTTGCTCGCTTTCGCATAGAAGGTGAGGGCGTTGTAGCCGGTTAGGTCGCGAGCGCGGAGGGTCGTGAACGCGCCCCCCGCGTAGCCCCCGCCGGGGTTCGGCACCGTCACGCGGAGGCAGCCCGTGCCCTCGAATTGCTCGGAGGCGTCGGTGCCCAGGGCGTCGAGTTTCGAGTTCCCGAAGGCTTCGAACGATACGGCGCCGGTGAAGGCATCCTGGAAAACCACCGCGTCGGTGGGAAGGGGCCAGGGGCTCAGGGGACCCGTGTCCCGACTGCAGCCAGCGGCTGCGACGACGATGGCGAGGGAAATCAGCCCAAGACGTTGGTGCAAGGATCGTAGCTTCATTCCACCCCTCCGGTCCGGACAGGCCGCTGGATCCGGCAAGGAGCGCGGCGCCGGGCGCGCGGACAAGAGACAGACTTTGTTTTGTACCCGAACAATCTAGGGTAGTCGCCGTCCCAAGTCAAGCGGACTTTGTTCGGCCCCGGGGCGGGCGCCATCGGGACCCTATCCCTCGATCTTGTAGATCTCCCGCCGGCCACGCTCGATCAGGTCGTGGTAGCCCTTCATGATCGCCTCGAATTCCTTCATGGCTTCGGGGT
>QJVW01000057.1 GCA_003235575.1 Candidatus Eiseniibacteriota bacterium
CATGCGCACAAGGGAGATCGAGCCGAAGTAGAGACCCTCATCGACGACGACCTGATGAAGACGGTGAACCGCGATTTCCAGTACCCCTGGCAGCTAGCGATTGCCTGGCTCCTGCTCGGAGATCGAGAGAAGGCGTTGCGCCTTCTCGAAGGCGCCGTCACGCGGGGCTTCTGGAATCATCGGTTCCTAGGCGAGCGCGACCCCTATTTGGCGGTGCTCCGCGGGGATCCCCGATTCGACAAGCTGATGGAACAGGCACGGGCGGAATCCGCGCGGCTGTGAGGCGGCCGTGCCCGACGCCGCGCCATGGTACCTTGGGGGGGCTTGACTCCTGCCCTCCGAAAGCGCGGAATTGAAGGCGTCCTAAGTGGCAGTATGGAGCGCGACGCCATGCCTCGAGGGACCTCCGCCGAATCGCGGCGCCTGGCATCGTGTTCCCTGGGCCATGGGCATTCTCCCCAAGGTCGAGTCGAGCCGCAGTCGTTCTGCAGACGTCCCACCTCATGCCCTTGCTGGACCTGAAAACTGCCGTGCCATCGAACCGATCGCCACGGGGTATGGGCGATGTCATCCGATGCCGCGAGCCGTTCCACCCTGAAGGAAGCCGTCGCGACGTGCCTGTCGAACGACTCCCTGCACCTCATCGTCCTTCCGACCGAGGCCTGTAACTTCCGCTGCACCTACTGCTACGAGGATTTCCGCGCGGCACGCATGAGGCCGGGCACCGTCCGGGGCATCAAGACGCTCCTCGCGCGGCGCGCGCCCGGGTTGCGACGCCTCACGATTTCCTGGTTCGGCGGCGAACCCCTCCTGGCTCTGGACCTGATCGAGGACGTGATGACGCGCGTCCGCGAACTCACGCGGTCGAATCCCGAGATGTGCGTGGCCTCGGACGCAACCACGAACGGCTATCTTCTTACGCGCCCCGTGGCCGAGCGCCTGATCGATCTTGGCGTCACGCGGTACCAGATATCGTTCGACCCTCCGCGCGAACGCCACGACCGGTTGCGCGTTCGCAAGGCCGGGGGCGCGACGTTCGATCGGATCTGGCGAAACCTGCTGGCGCTGCGGGCGTCGACACGCGATTTCCGGATCACGATCCGCATCCATGTTGATCGAAAGAACGCCGCCTTCATCGATCCATTCCTCGACGACTGCGCCGCGGCGTTTGGATCCGACACGCGGTTCGAGATCTTCATCCGGACACTGGCCCGGCTGGGCGGCGCCAATGACCCTGATCTCGATGTGCTGGATTCCACGGACGAGCGCCCCGTGCTCGAGCAGCTTCGAGCGGGCGCACGGTCACGCGGACTCCATACGCTTCAGTTGCCGCCTCCAGGATCGCCGTGCTACGCCGCGAGGGCGAATTCCTACGTCGTTCGCGCCGACGGCCGCCTCAACAAGTGCACGGTATCGCTGGAGCACCCAAACAACCAAGTTGGCCGCATCCTCGCCGACGGAACGGTCGACGTGGACAGTGCGAAGATGGGCCTGTGGATACGCGGTCTCACCACAGGGATCCCGGCGGAGCTGGAATGTCCGATGAAGGGATGCGCCGATCCGCCGGCCAGGCCCCGAAGAACGAGTGTTCTCACGGCCCTGAGTGCGCCGTTGGACCATGTAGAGGGTGGAGTCCGCGGGGCCCCAAAAACCGGGGAGTCGCGGTCGCCCTCGGCTTCCGTGGAGTCCGATTTCCGATGAAGTCCTACTGCCGACATGATTTGTACCGGTCGGGCTTGATCATTGCCGTCACCGCGCTCTTCTGCACCGTGTTCGGCCACGCCGTTCTTTTCTCATTCGCCAACCAGCTCGCGAACCCCGTGAAGCCGGATTCGACCGTCGCCCCTCCCAAGCGCCCGGCGGGCACGCAGGCGGATTCGGGACTCAGCGCGATTCGAGACTGGAATCGGACGGGCCGGGTCGAGGAAGCGGAACGCGCCGCGCGGGCTCTCCTCGAGAAGGCCGAGCGCGAGCACGGGTCCGAGTCGATCGAGGTAGGCGAGATCCTGGACGAGCTGGCCACGTCCATTCGTCGCAGCGGCAGATCCCAGAGCGCCGAAGCACTGGAAATCTGCGAGCGCGCCCTTCGGATCAAGGAGGGCGCATGCGGGAAGGACGATCCTCGTTACGCGGCCAGCCTCTACAACCTTGGGATGCTCCATTTCATGCGGCAGGACTACGAGCGCAGTTTCGACATCATGCAGGAAACCCTCGCGATCCAGAGCCGAGCGCTCGGTAGCAACGATCCGGCCGTCGCCAAGACGTACATCGCGATGGGGGCGATTCAGCACGATCTGGGCAATTTGGAGAGGGCGCTGCCGTTCACCGAGCGGGGAGTCGCGATGGAGGAGATCGTCCTGGGTAGCGACAACCCCGACAGGGTCTTGGGCCTCAACTCCCTCGGCGTTCTGCGCTATTCGCTTGGAGACTTCGGCGGGGCCGTTCCGATTCTCGAAGAAGCCATCCGCCTGGGGGAGCAATCACCGACGCCAAACCAACCACTGTTGGCGACCTGCTACCACAACCTCGCCGCGGTCTACGCGGATATGGGGAACAACGCGCGCGCCATCGAATTGCTGAAAAAGGCGCTTAGGCTTCGTGAGCAGGAATTCGGCAATACGGGGCAGTACGTCTGTAACACCCTGACCGTGCTGGGGGAGGCATACCTGCAAGCGGGCGATCTCCGAAGAGCGAAGGAGGCCCTCCTCCGCGCCGTGCGCATCGGAGAGGAGACCGATCCCGGGGGACCGACCCTCGGCTGGGCTCTCATGAAGCTGGGATGGTTCTATCTTGCGCAGGGAGATGTCCCGCATGCATCGGAGTCACTGGAGCGCAGCCTCAGGTATCAGGAGAACTCCCTAGGCGCCGATCACCCGAAGCTCTGGATCACGCTGCGAGGACTTGCCCGTGTGGCCGCGATGCGCGGACACGACGATGCAGCACGGGCCTACTACGACCGGGCCGTGGAGATCCTGCAAGACTCCTCGGGCCCCAGGCATCCGGACATGGGAGCCACCCTCGTCGAGTACGCCTCATTCCTCTTGGACGCGGGGGACAGTCTCGGCGCGTTCGAGCTCGCCGTCCGCGCCACGGTGATCAACCGCGATCACCTGAAACGCACGTTCACAGCGCTGACCGAACACCAGGCGCTCGAATACGGCTCCAAGCTCGAAACCGGGCTGGACGTGGGCTGCGCCGCCCTTTCGGGAACGCTTCGGGCTGGTTCCTCCGACATGGTTCGCCGCCTCTGGGATGCACTGGTACGGAGCCGCGCCCTCGTCCTCGACGAGATCGGCGCCCGTGCCCGCTGGATCACGGAGGCGGGAACCGCGGTCGAGTCCGCGAGGCGCCTGGAGGAAGCGCGCAACCGTCTCGCCAACCTCTTGGTCCGCGGTTCGTCTGGTGATTTGGGGACGCAGGAGCAGCGGCTCGTCGACAGAGCGCGCGACGAGGTCGAGCGGGCAGAGCGCGACCTCGCCGCTCAGAGCCGATCGTTCCGCATCGAGAACGACCGGGCTGAGGCCGGGCTCGAACGCGTGCTCTGGGCGGTTCCGTCGAGGTCGGCGCTGGTGTCGTATTTCATATATGGCCCAGCCGAACGACGCTCCTACATCGCTTTCGTGGCAGGGCCAGACCGAACGCTGCACGCCGTTCCCCTCGGCTTCGCCGAGGAGATCGAGCGGCTCGTGGCCGACTGGCGAACTCTGGCCGGTCGGCCGCCCCCCGGGGACGACGTCGAGCAGCGTCGCGTCGAGCGCGCCTGCCGTCTGGCGGGCGAACACCTGCGGTCCCATATCTGGGAGCCGATCCGTCCGCTTCTCGCCGATGCCAGGCTGGCACTGCTCGTTCCCGACGGCCCGATCCACCTGGTGAACCTGGCGGCGCTCCCGGCGCCGGATTCCGGGTACCTCGCCGAAGCGCCCCCGATGATTCACTACATCTCCACCGAGCGGGACATCGTCTGGGGCGCGCGCGTCCACGACCACGGCGCGGGACTTCTGGCCGTGGGCGATCCGGCGTTCGATCGTCCCGAACAGCGCTCCCCATCAGCTCCGTGGATGACAGCGATCGAGCCGGGCGGGGCGGACGGGCACGGCGGCGTCCCCGCATACCGCGAGGCACTCAACCACTGCGGCGAGTTTCGCTCGGTGCGCTTCAAGCCTCTGCCGCAGTCGAAGCAGGAGATACACGACCTCGAGAGAGTCTGGAACCGGACGGCAAACCCCGTTGCGGGCCGCGCGGAGGCCCTTGTGCTCGAGGGCGACCGAGCGGGGGAGCGGTCCGTGAAGGAATTCCTGCCCGGACGGCGGATCGCGCATTTCGCGACGCACGGATTCTTTCTCGACGGGACCTGCAAGCGATCGAGCGATGCGGGTCCCTTGGGTAGGGGCATCGGGGGAATCAGCATCGAGGGCGCCAAACCCGTCGCACCGAAGGCGCAGCCGGCCAGGGATGCGCCGGTGAATCCCTTCCAGCTCTCGGGGATCGCCCTCGCCGGCGCGAACCTACGGGCCGACGTGAAGCCGGGAGAGGAGGACGGGATCCTGGTCGCGGAGGAGATTGCCTCCCTCGATCTCTCCTCGCTCGATTGGGCCGTCCTTTCCGCATGCGACACGGGAGTCGGTGAAGTGCGATCCGGGGAAGGCGTACTCGGCCTGCGGCGCGCGCTGCAAATCGCGGGAGCGGGGACGCTGATCATGAGTCTGTGGACGGTCGAGGACCAGGCGGCGCGCACATGGATGACCGAACTCTACGACGCCCGGCTGAGCAGATTGCTCGGAACGTGTGAGTCGGTACGCGAAGCCAACCTCTCCGTGCTGCGGTCGTTGCGCGCCCAGGGCCGCAGCACGCATCCGTTCTACTGGGCCGCATTCATCGCGGTTGGGGATTGGCGGTGACGGGGAGCGAAGTCGTGTGACCTTCATCGGGAGGTAGTCATGAGTAACGGAGTGGACTTGGTTTATATCAACAATGAAACCTTCATCCTGGTCACTGATCCCAAGCTAAAGGCGACACTCGACGCCCAGTACCATGCGCAGGTGAATATGGGGAAGCACCCCGATACGGAGGGACTTCAGGGGATTAGGCTCACGTTCAACGCAGATGCCTGCGCTGTAAAAAGTAGCCACCCCGTGAATTCGCTTTGCAAGTGCTGAGGGCATGACGCTCATGGCGGCCCGCGAGACGCCACGCCGGCGTCTCGCGGGCAATGGCGCATCGGTCAACGAAGTACGAAGCGCCGCCGCGAGATCCTGATCCAAGGATCTGCCTCGCCCCCCCCCCGGAACGCCGGGGGGGGGGCAGCCAGGAACGGGACGTCTGTCGCCAAAGGTCGACTGTGCTCGATAGGATTCGCAGTATTGAGACCCAGGGCGCTGGTCCAACACCCGGGACCGCATTGCGAAACATAGGTTTGTTCGCGGGGGTCGTCGTTCTAATTGAGTCTGCGTGGAAAGCCTAGTAAGTGATCGGCCAGCCTCGGTCACGCCACTTCCGCACAGGGGGGCATAATGCTACGGTCAAGAAGGATGCCCTGCAGAATCCTCTCAATATCCCTTGCGGCATTGCTCGTCGCTGGCTGCAGCAGTTGGAGGGCGCAGGAGGGCCCGCCCTCGACGATCCTACAAGGCGATGACAGACCAGACCGCGTTCGCCTCGTTTTCATTAGCGGTGAGAAGATGGAGGTCCACGGCGCCACGATTGCCGGCGACTCCCTTATTGCGGAACGACGAGATGTCCGCGGATCAGGTTGGGGAGCAGATTCGAGGGCGATCCGCAACGTTGAGAGAGTCGCAATTCAGACCTCGGACGTACAGTCCGTCCAGCATCGGAAGTTCAATCTGGCCAAGACAGTGCTGTGGTGTGGGGTCGTACCGGGCGCTCTTGTTGGGGGAATGGCGATTGCTATGGCAGGGTTCACCGTGACCGGCTGGTAGACCCGAGTTGGGCAACTGGGGCCTCAATCGCCCGACCTTCATGCGCCCTAGGCTCGAGCCTCACTCCCCGTGCTCATGACACGCCGCCCTACGGGAGGTGGAATCATGCTCCGTCCACGCACCGTGGCTTTCCTCCTGACGGTGTGTCTTTTGTGGGCACCCCCTTGCCGCGGCGACCGTCTGCTCCTCGCCCCCTCCGCCTCGCTCGGCCTGCCACTCGGGGCCGCGGCATCGCTGGGAACGGCATTCCAGCTCCTCGATGACGGAGATTCAACCGGGGCGCCGGCGGTGTTCCTCCACGGAGATCTTGGGATTGATGTCGTGGCCATTTCACTCGGACTCGGCGTCGCCGGATGGAACGAGGACGATAGCCCGTCACCTTGGTGCTTCGTTTGCCCGCCTTGGAACGCTCTAGCAATTGGGCTGCAGGCGACCGCAGTGCGGATGAGGGATCATCCAATTACCGACACGCCGAACGCGACGTACGTTGGGCCCTCCCTTGCCGCATGGGCGGGGAACATTCGTAGCGAAAGTGTAACTGTGAACATTGGGGCTCTTTTCCGAACCGACGCGGGAGGCGACCGTTTCATGCCATACTTCGCGCTCCGGTTTGGTTCCTTCTTCGGGTTCTGACCCCCTCCTTCAGTCGCCTTGCCGCGGCGCCGCAGTCCGGCTACCCTCCAGCCTCACTCCCCCCGACCATGACACACCCCCTTACGGGAGGTGGAATCATGCTCCGCCCGCGTACCGTGGCTCTTTTCCTGGCCATGTGTCTTTTGTGGGCATCCCCCTGTCGCGCCGATCGTTTGCTCCTAGCCCCTTCCGCCTCGCTCGGCCTTCCGATCGGACCGTCGGCGTCCCTCGCCACCGCGACTTCTCTGGCGGGCTCAGGACTGACTTGGAGCGACACCCCGACCGTGATCCTTGATGGGAGTATCGGGGTCGGGGGCTGGAGAGCGTCGCTCGGATACGGGGTCGCATGCTATGGGGACGCGATTCTATTGGACGCGGGTCTGGTCGGTGGCCGAGTTACCGTGCTTCGAACCTGGGGTCGCCCATTCAACGCTCGCGCCAGGGAAACCTATGTTGGGACAACCTTGGTGTGGCGCGTAGCGGGCAAGCCTGACGATAGCGCTTGGGGGGTCGACTTAGGGGCCCTCTATCGGGTCGATGGTCCCCGGCACTCGGGTCGCTTGATGCCGTATGTTGCCATCGACATAGGCCGCTTCTTAGCCCTCTAGGATCGCCAATCTAAGGAGCTCCCCATGCCCGGTTCGGAAGGCGTGCCTGTGCGAGAGGGAGCGGTGAGGTAGGGGAATGGACCGCTTCAAACTAGTCCTCGTTCTCCTGGCCTGCGTGTATGTGGCGTCGTGGTTCATGCCAGCAGTTGTCGTTACTGAGTCCGTGTACGCAGAGGGGTGGAACGTCACGGTTGGCGAGCATTACGTCGCAGACTACTGGACGTTCTTGGTGGAACTTGGCCCTAAGACCCCCCTTGGCGGGGGCGAGGTTGGGATGAAAGCCTCG
>QJVW01000130.1 GCA_003235575.1 Candidatus Eiseniibacteriota bacterium
TATTCCGCGACAACGAGCCCGGCGCAGCGGGACCCTCCCGGTGATCGTTCTGGAGACGGATCGCTTGGCGCTTCGATGGGCGACGGAGGATGACGCGCCCTTCTTCCTCGAACTCCTGAACGACGCGGACTGGATCCGTTTCATCGGGGACCGCGGCGTGCGGACGATCGACGGCGCCCGTGGATACATCGCCGACAAATTGACCTCGAGCTACACGCGGCATGGATTCGGGCTCTACGTCGCCACGGAGAAGTCATCCGGCGAGAGCGTGGGCATCTGCGGGCTGATCCGTCGCGAGACTCTACCGGACGTGGATGTCGGCTACGCCCTGCTGCCGCGCCACCGCGGCAAGGGGTACGCGCTCGAGGCGACCCGCGCCGTGATCGACCACGGGCGTGAGACGTTCGGCCTTCGGCGCCTTGTCGCGATCACGATCCCGGAGAACCGCGATTCGATCCGCGTGCTCGAGCGCGCGGGGATGACGTTCGAACGGATCGTTCGGATGCCGGATGACGACGACGATCTGGCGCTGTATGCGTGGGAAGCCGACGGATAGGGAACGAGCGGAGGACAACCGACCATGGCCGAGCCGAAGACGAAGAAGAACGCCACCAGCGTCGCCGCGTTCCTGAACCGTATCGAAAACGAGGAGCGCCGCAAAGACTGCAGGACGGTTCTCGCGATGATGAAACAGATCACCGGATCGAAGCCCGCCATGTGGGGCACGAGCATCGTCGGCTTCGGAAGCTACCACTACGTCTACGCGAGCGGTCGCGAGGGGGACTGGCCGCTGACGGGATTCTCGCCGCGGAAGCAGGATCTGACGCTCTACATCATGGCCGGCTTCGATCGCTACAAGCCCCTCATGGTGAAACTGGGCAAGTACCGGACCGGCAAATCGTGCCTCTACGTCAAGCGTCTCGCCGACATCGATCTCCAGGTGCTGAAGCGGCTGGTGACGGAGTCGGTGCGTCACATGAGGAAGGCCTACGCGTGATCGCATCGAGGCGGTTCGCCCCTCGCGCGGAGTCGTTGCGGCCGGCGACCCCGGTCGCGTAGCCCTTCGCTCCGTCCCCCCGCCACGGACGGCGTACATCGGTAGCATTGCGGCGCGCCAGGGATGCCCCCATGCTGTGGGAACTCCCCTCCACGCTCCCCGATACGAACACCCGCTCCGCCGGAGGCACGTCATGCGTCGATGGGCAGTGGGAGTCCACGCCATCATCGGGCTCGCGATCGGACTCGCCGTTGCATCCGCCACCCATGCCGCCGAGGCAGACTCGACGCGCCAGGCACCGGCGCCCACGGGACCGGCGCGCTTCATGGTCCGCGGACATCCTCTCCCCGAATGCTCTTCCTTTCCCATCATCGAGTTCGGCGTCATCAAGCCGATGGGCGCCAACGCGGTGGCCCGGGGGGACGAGGAGGCGGCGGTCACGGGCGACTACGGATACATGGTCAACGTGGGGCCAGAGGAGGCTTGGGGCGGAACGTTTCACTTCGAGGCCGGGTCGTTTCGGAGCCGCGCGGGGCTGGCCGTGAGGCGGCGGGCATGGGCGAGTCGCAATCAGGCGTTCGACCTGCAGTTGGGTGTGCTGCTGGCAGGCAGTGAACATTCCCCCCATGCGTTCGCGTCGCCCGGGTTCCTGGCCGGAGTGAAGTACTCCCTCGGCGATTTGCTGGTCCTGGACCTCCACGGGGAAACCCGCTCGATAAAGGAGGAAGTCGCCCCGAATACGCGGGAGTACGGGCCCGCCGACCGCACGGTTGTCGTGCACGCGGGCGCGCAACTCGGATCGGGCCTCGGCGCGGCGGCGACGGGCGCCGGGGCCGTCATTGCGGCCGTGGGCGTCCTAGCCCTCTTCGCGGCCCTCGGCGGCGGCTAGCCGGGCGGGGAACGGCTCCGGGACCTGGACAGCGGGAGAGGCGGGGCGTACGTTCGCGGCCAACCGATCGGCGTCGCGGCCGCGAGCGATCAAACCATCCGCCCGGAGAGCCCTCGATGAATCCTGCCGCACGCTCCATTGTCTGGCGCCAATTCGGCGCCGCCATCGACATGCTGGAGAACGCGATCCGAGCATGCCCGCCCAAGGTTTGGGGAGACCGTCCGGACTTCTTCGCCTTCTGGTGCATCGCCTACCACACGCTCTTCTACCTCGACTACTACCTGTCGGACGGCGCGGAGGGATTCGCGCCGCCGGCGCCGTTCACGCTCAGCGAATTGGATCCCGCCGGCGTCCTTCCCGATCGGGTCTATACGAAGGAAGAGCTGCTCGCCTACCTGGCGCACGGCCGCGAGAAGTGTCGGGCCAGAATCGCGGGGATGACGGAGGCGTCGGCGCAGACGACGCCCGCGTTCGGGAATCTCGCGCTGCCCTGGATGGAACTCCTGCTCTACACGATGCGCCACGTGCAGCATCATGCCGCGCAGTTGAACCTTTTGCTTCGTCAGGGCGTGGACGACGCGCCGCGCTGGGTGCGCGTCGCGAAGACGCCCCTGGACGGGGGGCGCTGAGGCGCGCTTCGCTCGGTACCGCTCGAGCAGCGTGCGTGGCTGCGGGGACGGAGAAATCCCCTTCTGGACACGAGAAGCAAGAGCCACGGTCCTGAAGGGGATTTCTCCGTCCCCGCAGCATCGGCGGTGGGTGGCGGCGGTGTGCGGCGAGCGGGCTAGGGCGGAAAGAAATTCCCCCTTCAGGACCGTGGCTTTTTCTGTTCGCGTCCAGAAGGGGGAATTTCTTTCCGCCTTTGCCCCGCTATCCCTCCATCCAGACCCGTGTCAGCTGCCACGTCGTGTCGCGGGTGTCGTAGCGAACTTCGTAGTAGTCCTGGTTGTCGGCCAAGAGCGCGAAGTAGTGGATCTTGTTCTGTCCTTCGTGGCGAACCCAGTCGCCCGTCACGCGGGCGATCTTCACCGTCTTGTTCTTCCAACGAAAGCGAACCGGTTTCATGACGCCGCCGGTAAAGACCGCGATGACCTCGATGGGGTCGTGGATGGACTCGATCATGAAATACCCGCTGTCTGATGAAGGAAACGAATGTGCATGGATCATCCGCCGAGCCTCCGGTTCACGCCCCTTGCCGTGCGAGACACCCCGTCGGAAGCCTCGTGCGGCGGGCCTGCCGGGGCGATCGGGTTTTCGTTCACGCAAGAGGAAGATACTGCACATTTGTGCAGTTGTCAAGGGCGGCTCCGACGATCGTCTATCTGTCGTGCCGTGATACCCTTGCGGGACAATGAACGCGATTGTCGCGCTCCGACGCGACCTGCACCGGCATCCCGAATTGTCCGGCGCCGAGACCGAAACCGCTGGGCGGATCATCGAGTTCTTTCGCGCGCAGAAGCCCGATCGCGTGATCGACGGGCTGGGCGGACACGGGGTCGCCGTAGTCTTCGCCGGGCCGGAGCCGGGGCCCACGGTGCACCTTCGCTGCGAGTTGGACGCGCTTCCCATCCAGGAAACCAACCGGTTCGCGCACCGCTCCACCGTGGAGGGCGTGTCCCACGCGTGTGGCCACGACGGACACATGGCGATCCTCGCCGCGGTGGGCGCGGCGTTGTCGACGCGGCGCCCCAGGCGGGGTCGCGTGGTGCTCCTCTATCAACCGGCCGAAGAGAACGGCGCCGGCGCGGCGGCAGTGCTGGCGGACCGGCGCTTCCCCGAGATCGAGCCCGACCTGTCGTTCGCCCTTCACAACCTTCCGGGGTACGCGCTCGGCGCACTGCTGATTCGCGAGGGGACGTTCTGCTGCGCCTCGCGCGGGATGCGCGTGCGGCTTCGCGGCGCAACCGCGCACGCGGCGCAGCCGGAGACCGGCGTCAGTCCCCGGCTCGCCCTGAGCGCCCTCTTGGTCGCGCTGGGGGACCTCCCCGCGTCACTCGGCGGGAAGGGCGAGCGTGCGTTCGCGACGGTCGTCGGCGGGCGCCTTGGCGCCGATGATGGATTCGGCATCTCCCCCGGTGAGGCCGAGATCCGGGCGACGCTCCGAAGCGAGACCGACGGCACGATGGATCGAATCGTCGCGCACGCCGAGGCGCTCGTGCGGCGAACGGCCGCCGCGCATGGGCTGGAATTCGAGATCGAGTACGCCGACGACTTCCGCGCGACCGTGAACGCGGCGCGCGCGGTGGGAATCGTTCGTCGCGCCGCGGGGACCGCCCCGGTGACGGTCGTCGAGGCGCCTTTTCGCTGGTCCGAGGATTTCGGCCGCTTCAGCGCGACGACGGATGTCGCGCTCTTCGGAATGGGCGCGGGCGAAGCCACACCCGGGTTGCACCACGAGGCGTACGATTTTCCCGACGCGCTGATCCCGCCGGGCGCGGATTGCTACCTGGGAATCGTGCGGGAGTGCCTGGAAGCGTAGCCTACGGCGTTTCCGGGAGATGCTTGGTCCACCAATCCCTCGCTCGGGCCTCGGTCCAATCGCCCGCGCCCTCGATGGCCCCCAGCGCGGCGGACAACGCCCGCGCCGTCTGCGGACGCGCGGCGGGGTCCTTCGCCAAACAGGAGAGCACAAGGCGATCGAGCGCGGCGGGAAGGGGAAGTTCGGTGCGGGAAGAAGGCGGCACGGGTTCTTCGTTGGCGTGCTTCACGATCAGTTCGAGCGGCGTCTCGGCCTTGAAGACGAGCTCGCCGGTCAGAAGCCAGTAGGCGACGCAACCAACCGCGTAGAGATCGACTCGGCCGTCGAGCGGCGCGCGGCCCAGCGCCTGCTCGGGCGCCAGGAAGGCCGGCGTCCCGGGAATCGTGCGCTCGGCGGTGAGCGCGGTCTCGGCCTCCGGCCGCGACTCCGTCTCCTTCACGAGGCCGAAGTCGAGCACCTTTACGAAGTCCAGTTCCTCTCCGTACCGGCATAGGAAGATGTTGGCGGGCTTGACATCGCGGTGCACGACCCCGCGCGCGTGCGCCTCGGAGAGCGAGTGGCAGATCTGGCGCAGCAGGTGAATGGCGCGCGGCACGGGAACGGGTCCGAACCGCGTGACCAGGGTCTGCACGTCGACGCCGTCGAGGAGTTCCATCACGTAGTAGAACGTGCCGTCCGCGGAGGTGCCGAAGTCGAAGAGCTCAATCGTGTGCGGGGAGCGAAGTCCCGCGATCACCTGCGCTTCCCGTTCGAACCGCTGCGCGACCGTCGCCTCCCCCGCCGCGGCGACGCCGCCGGTGAGTTCGCGCCGGATCAACTTGATCGCGGCGGGTCGCGCGAGCAGTCGGTGACGCGCCCGCCACACCTCGCCCATGCCCCCGCTCCCCAGAAGGGCCTCCAGGCGATAGCTTCCCAACTCCCGGGCGGCGGCCACGTCGCGGCCGAGGCGGTAGACGATGCGCGCGCCGGTGTAGGCGAAGATGACCGCGAACGTGGAGGCGATCGTCGTCCGGAAGAAGTCCTCCTCGGTTGCGAGAACGATGCCGCGTGCGTGGAGAATCGCCAGGGCGAGCGGAGCCATGAGACCGGCGGCGATCGCCGTGGCGAGCGTGCGACGGGGCGGAGCGGGAAGGACCAACGGAAAGAGCACGACGATCAGCGGAACCCACGTGAGATTCGGCACGAGGCCGAATTCGCGGTAGTACACCCACATCGATCCGAAGGCCACGGCGAAACAGATCGTGACTTCGAAGATCAGGCCCATCACGTGGAGCCGCGATAGCGAAACACGCTTTCCGCGGGCCAGCCACCACATCGCGACGGCCGCGCCCGCGCACGCCGCATTCGCCCAAAGGAATCCGACGTGGTCCAGGGCGCCCTCGGGCAGCGGCGTCTGGGTGACGCGATACCAGATCCACGCGCCTAGGGCCTGAACCACATCGAAACTGAACGCCGCGAAGAGGAGGATCGCGAGCAGCTTCACGCGCCCGCGCACCTGCTCCTGGAGATCGTGCGGCAGCCAGTCCGTGGCCGGTCCGCCGGCGGGCGTCGGCGCGTGGGGACGAAGCAGCGTTACGGGAGCGCTCATGCAGCCGGATAGTACACGCGTGGGCTAGTCGGCGGGCAGAATACGCCAGCGCTGCGTCTCGCCGCCCCGATCGGTGGACAGCCCCGGCGTCGCCGCCGCCATCCCCGACGCGCTCGGAGCGGTCACGACCAGGCGGTTGCGCCTGGACTCGATGCGCATCGCTCCGGGCTTCTCTTGGACGAAGCGCCACTTCTGATCACCCGAGCCGCTCCAGTCCGCCTGAATCAGCACGGGCCCACGGCTTGCGCCGCCATCGGCCAC
Source organism: Candidatus Eiseniibacteriota bacterium (assembly GCA_003235575.1). GTDB lineage: Bacteria > Eisenbacteria > RBG-16-71-46 > SZUA-252 > SZUA-252 > SZUA-252. The sequence goes on from QJVW01000130.1 coordinate 6,215, forward strand.
GGTGAGGCATCTCCCCGTCGCGAGCGAGACGACTTCGAACCATCCCGCATCCTGCGCGGTGAGCGGAACGACCTTCCAGGCCTGGGTCGGGCCGCCGACCCAGTCGACGAGCCGGACGATTCCCGTATCGCCCGAGGGAGCCTCGAGCACCCGCCCGTTCTGGAACGAGACGAGTTGATAGCTCCGGCGCTTGTCGGGGACGTACGGTCCGACGCCGCCCTTCGCCTGGGCGAATCGCCGCACGATCGTGCGGCGCACCACCTCCGCCTGCTGCGGCGTGATGGTCTTCGTATCGCTGACGTAATACGACATGACGTTCGAGCGGAGGAGCTGGAACGGCACGCCGGCCAGGGTCACGGTCGTGTCCGTGCTGCATTGAAGTTCCTTGATGTACGGATCGGGCGCCGTGTCCTCCAACCGGTCGCCGTCGAACACCCGGGCGCTGAACTTCGATCGCCGCAACGCCTCCGTCGCCTCCGCTTTGGTCGCGAACTCCCGAAACGTGTGGTCCAGTCCCAGGTAGTGGCCCAATTCGTGGGCGAAGAGGAAGCCGTTCTGCATCGTGCCGCAGACGGTGGTGGCGTCGAACTCCGGCATGACGATGAAGTTGTAGGTGTCGCTGGAGAATCCGCCGCCGGTCGGAGTCGCGCCCGGTCCACGGCGGAAGAGGACGAGCACCTTGTCCGGATAGTGCGAGGCGACTTCGTTGGCGGCCGCCCTGCCGTGCTCCCACACGGGATCGCCGGGAAGCGCCGCCATTAGATTGTTGATCTCCGTGGAATTCAAGACGTCCCAATCCCCCGTTCGGGGGGCCGGATCGAATTCGAACCGCACGCGCGCGGCTTGGTAGACCTCGTTCGCCTTCTCGATCCAGCGCTCGACTTGCCTGGCCGAGATGTCCGTCGCGCGCACACCGGAGCAGCAGTCGATGATCCGGACCGCGTGAATGTGCAGCGTGTACCAGCAGTCACCGGCGGCGACGCTATCCCGTGGGACACGGAAGCAGTCGGCGGCGCCGTGGGCGCGCGGAACGGCGGAGGAGGTCAACGTGACGGCGGCGACGGCCGTCGCCAGCGTGAGGCGTAGCCAACGAAATCGTGCCATGGTCGCTATTGTACCCCGCTCGGGGCATTCGTGCATCGG